>NZ_JCAFTA010000002.1:0-524458 GCF_059369815.1 Stenotrophomonas sp. YJH_SMC_27
CCGGCCAGCCTTAAACGAAAAACCGGCCCATGGGCCGGTCAGTTTCCGATCACGCACGATCAGGCTCCATGCCAGAGTAGGAGCCGTGGCGCCGGCAAGAGCCGTGCCAGCCACGCCAAGATGATCTGAACATAATATACATTATGCGAAATGCGGTATCGGTCGGTGATGGGCTTTGTCGGTTCTGCGTGGCAATGGCTCCGGCTCTGGCTTGGGTCTTGCCTCCCTGTTGGCTCCCCCGACAAGGATGAGCTTGCAGCATGATCGAGATCGATCCGCATGACCGAACTGACCTAACCGGCCAGTGGGCCGGATTCGGCTTCCAAGGCGGCCATATGTTCACACCTGAAGGTCACCAGCTGGATCCATGCGATATCACCTGGTGGTCGTTGACCTGCAACATTGCCCGGGAATGGCGGCTGATGATGGCCGAGGCCGCTCCCCGGGCTTCGGCAAACCGGAAAGCTTCGGGCTCGGCGAAATCTAGCGTCATCTACCTTGCCGAAGCTATCAGAATTCGGCGGGAGCGACGGTTTGGCGTGCGTGATCCCGGCTCCGACGCCGAGGCTTCCAATGTGGTCTACATGAGCCGTGGGCCGAGGCCTCGCCAGCGCGTGTGAGGCGCTTCCGTAGGGGCGTCGCCCCTACACCCCTTTGGAGCTACTCCAAGTGGAATCCATCCGGTGCTGGCAACAGATCCACGCTTCGGTCAAAAGGCTTAAATACGGACTTATCACAAATTGCTGCCGTAGTGGTTCGAAAGACGATGCCTGGGCTTGATGTGTGCTCGTACTCGACAATGATGACAATGCGGAGTACGTGAGTTCCGGCGAAGATCTTTCCGAAATCCGAGGCCGATAGGCACTTGTTCTTCCCGTTCACCAAGCACTGACTTTGCCCGGGCGCTAACACGCCTAAGCTGCCCTCACCGATGCGCCGTTGAATGCAGACCCGCTCAATACCGAAATGCTGTTTGGCATTCTCGGCTGCAACCAGCTCCCAGTACGAATCGACTCGTAGCCGAACTGCTGGAGCATTGCCGTTAAGAGTGATCCACTGCGCAAAGGAAACCGGACGCCCGATGCACAGAGGGGCGGTTAGACTGCAAGGTCCCTTTGTAACTACCCATGGCCGAACCTGTGCAAGCGCCATTCGTTGCTGTAGCTGGTTCGCGTCTCTCGATAGCTTCAGTGCGCTCCGTGCGATCCATAGTGACCCGAGAGTTCCGATCAATGCTATTCCATCAATCCAGTCAGCCATTGTGATTGCACTCTTAAAAATGGGCCTTTAGGGCTGATTTACGCTTCGCGATCACGAAGGTGGGCCTACTTGCAAGATCCATAGACTAAGTCATCCATTTGGCGGCTCAGCGCGAAAGTCCGCCTATGGCCTGCCGCCTCAAACGCCGCCGCCCGTTGGGCTTTTGCCCAGGCGCAGCGATCGGGATCCTTGTATTGGGAAAACTGGATCGCGGTACCGCGAGAAGCCGGTGTCGCGTGAGCTCGCTGTGTCCTGGCTGCTGATTCTTGGCGGATCTGATCGAGGCGACGCTCATTGGCGACCACCTCGGGAGATCTCGGGGCTACCTGCGCGGACCATGTCTTGGTCGCAACGCCGTCATCGCAGGGGCCGGATCGATACTCGGTGCCGGTCTTGGTGACGCATTTATTGACCTGCTGAGCGTGCGCACTGCACGCAAGCAGAAGAAGGCCTGCTGAAATCCATGTCTTCATTGCTTTCCCCTGTGCAGGCCGAAGCTTACCGTGCGCAGGGCGTTAGGCCAAGTTGGGCGTGACGCGTCACATTAATTAGAAGCTTGGTGGGTAGGGTTTCGATTCTGGGAACGTGCCCATGGGGCGCTCACCTACGCGCACGATGGTGCCCCCGCTACTTGCCGCCATGACCGCGCCCGCGCCGCCGCCGCTTCCACTCGCTACGCTCGCAGATACAGCGGCAGCACGGTCACTGTCCAGGCGGTACAACGTTGGCTCTTCCTCGCGCCGGGGTGCTTCCCTCGGCCACGCCGTTGCAACCGTCTCAAACGAACCCGCCGTGAGGCGAACTCCGTAGACGGCAACCCGGAGTCGGTAGCCCATCGCGATCAGTGCATCAAAGGTCAACTGATCGACCGTGTTCCCTGAGCCGTCGACCCATTCGACCATGCCCACCGAACGGTCTCCGAACTGGGCGGTAAAGGCCAACCGAATCCGGTTCGCCTGCGTCATGGCGGCCACATAGCGCTGCTCGACGGTCATCCCGGCCAGTGGATCGGCGGCAGGCACCGCAACGGCCGCGGCCGGCACGGCGCCGGTGCTGATCGGCTTGTGGGCGCCCTGCCCCTGCGTTGCCCTAGTGCCTGTCGGGGCCTCTACAGCAGCTTCCGGCTCGTCGCTGTGCATCATCCTGATGAAGTAGCCGCCGAATGCCCATATGCCGAAGATCAGCCCCACGGCGGCAATGGCGATCTTGGGCGCAAGCTGCTTCCAGATGTTCGTCCCGCCTTCCTCATATACCTCTGCATTCTCGGTGCCGACCGCATAGCCGTGGTACAGCGGATAGATGGCCGGATCGTACTTGAGCGTCTTGCTGCCAACGACCTCGAATTTGCCCGGGCTGGCGGTGTGGAAATACGTGACCCGGTAGCGCGATTTCAGACCTACGGCCGTGAGTTTCTGGAAGACGTTCTTGCGCTCGATACGTGCCCTGACCGCCTAATGCACGCGGTTGATCCACTGCGTCATGATCAACGCGTCACCGCCGTTCTATCCGATCAGGGCGAAGAAGTTCTCCACTTCTTCCGGCAGCTGATTGCGCTGTGCGACGTAGAACTCATGCACCTCATCGATCACCACCAGCGCATCTTTGAACTCATCGGGGATGCACCACTGACCGGTCTCCGGATGCTTGGAGCAGACGAAGGTGGTTGCAACGTCCTTGGCCTCCACCAGCGTCCGGCCAGCGGGGCTCGAGCACTCCATGAAGTACGATCCGGCCTGGAACATTGCCTCCGAATCACCGTCCAGCGTGGCTTTCCCACACATCTGCCATAGAGTGCTGGACTTCACGGGGGCTACGATGCAGTCAACTTCGACTTAGTGCGCTCGCCAGTACAGCTCCTTCAGAAGCCGCAAAGCGGCGTCGAGTGACAGCTTGGACATGCCACCGAAGTCGTGTGAAGTGTAGCCGTAGTGTTCGGGATGAGCCGCTATGTTGCCGTTGGAATGCAGTACACCCAGAGCACTCAATACAGGCCGGTTCGCTATGCCGCGAGTGCCGAGGTTTCGAATCTTCTATGCAAGGGGCTCATTACTCTGAGCATTGCGCTCATCTACGAGCGTACAGAATCTATGGGCGAAGCCGCGAAGATGGGAAAAGCTGAGTGCCTGGGCCTCTCCACTCAGGTTCTTGCCGCTCTCGTGCAGCCTTCCCAGTTCAGGGTCGAGCGCCATGGCAAGCTCAATGTCATCGATCATCTTGCGTGGCAGAATTCAATAGGTTGGCGAGATTCTAACGGTTGCCGCGAGCGCCGCAACGACGTCATGTAGGCGGTATGGAGCAGGTACACGAGAGTGGCCAGTTCCCGCGCCTATTAGATTTCGCCAGCAGTGACCCGATGCCCTCTGGTCTTTATCGAACGTGATGACAGCGGCCTCGATGCCTATAATAGCGAGCGATGGCCAGCGTGCCATTCAGGACATCACATAGCCACGAAGGCACAGGGGGATAACTTGGCGCTGATCAATTGCTCGGAATGCGGGAGGCAGGTCAGTGACCGCGCTTCCTCATGTCCACACTGCGGAAACCCGATATCGGCCGCGCGGGAGCCCGCCTCTGGCATGCCCGTCAATGGCGGCACGCCTGGGCCCCAACAGGCCGCGACAGCTTCTGTTGGCGATACTGCGCCGCTGCAGTTCAGGCAAAGCAAGGCCGAGCGGAATGCCCGGCGGAGCCCTTGGCCAGCGCTGCTGCTGGTTTGCGCTGTCCTCGCTGGCGTTGCGTGGTTTGCCTGCCGGCACCTTCCTACGGGCCAAGGTGCCGAGAACGAGGACTATGCGCTGGACTCAAGGGGCTACATCGCATCGATTGGGCCTGCATTCTTTGACAAGCCGAAATCCTTGCTTCTGGTGGACGACACCACAGGGAAAGCGCTGACGGGTAACAGCTACGAATTCCGTATCGGCGGCGGCGAGATGACGCTTTGCACGACTGCTGGCCAATGCAGTGCAAGCGGTCCGGTCAGCGAGGAGCGATTGACCAACGGCACGCAATGCAAGGGAATCGCCACCACTGCACCAGCGCATGACCTGGCAAAGCGGTTCTACGTGGTCTGCGTCTCCCCGGTTCCAGTGAAGCAATTCATCCTTCCAGAGGGAGATCGGCGGGGTGAGATTCCCGCCAACACGCCCTACATGTCGATCGTCTCGCAGTCCAGCAACGGCTCCGTGTTGACCGTCAACGCCCGCATGGTGGTGAAGGGAGATACAACGGCGCAGGGAATGGCTGCTCCGGCTCAGACCGCAGTCGCGCCTGTAGAGGACAAGTGCGCGATCATCGATCGAGGCGAGGCCCAGACCCGTCGGGAGTGTCAGGGTGGAAATTTCAATGCCTGCCGTGACATCCAGGGTTGGATCGCTAATCGCATCATGGAGGGATGCGCGACAACCAGGGCAGCTCCGCAAGCGGCGGATCCCCGGCCCTCCCAGCCGGTAGCTGAAGGCCTGCCTGCAGAACAGGACAAGCCCGCGCAGGATCATGATGTGACTCCCCCGGCTGACAATGCGGCACCCGAGCAATCACCCGGTTCCACCGACATCACCATTCGTTCCTCCCCTGCCCCGCGCTACCCTCCGACAGCTTTCCGCGCTGGCATCGAGGGCGTTGTCCGGGTGAGGGTCGATGTCGATGCGCAGGGTTATCCCACCGATGTGTCGGTGGAGACATCCTCCGGTAACAGCGACCTGGATCGCGCCGCCAAGGAGGCCGCGCGGCGATGGACCTTCAACCCGGCAACCATCGATGGAATGCCTGCAAGAGGGCGTATCGTGGTTCCGGTGACGTTCGCCCTGAACTGATCGCTCTCAACGCTGCGCTGGGAAGTCCGGCCTGGCTTTCATGAGTAGAACAACTGCCCGGCTGATCAGCGCCAGGCAGCTGCCTTCAACCCTTGGCGGGCTTCCTGCGCCGGGCTACTTCTGGAGGACGTCGCGCACCTGGTCCAGCTTCTTTGCGCTCCTGATGTAGTCCTCATGAAGGCTTTTGATACGCGCACTCAGTGAAGCAGCAAGTTCTTTGCGCTGCGCCCCCGTAGTGGCCTGTGCCATGAGAGCCAGCTCCTTGTTGATCGCCTTGAAGCGACCAATCGCTGACTGGGAACCCGTATCGAGAACCACGGCGCGGAGCGCGGAGTACTTGACCTCCGGGAAGTGTTCCCGACGGATGTCGACCAGCTTCATCCCTTCCCGCGCAAGTCGATTTACCTTCTTCTGATCCACACTGCTCAGCGTCACTGCCTTCTTTTCTTCAGCCATCTTGCACTCCTTGAAAAACGTTAATTCCATCCGCGGTGCGGGTCATGCGGCAAGGCCGCTACTGCTGGGGTGGCTACTGCTCCAGCCACCAGTCCTGCTCATCGCGTAGCACGGGAACCCACACGCGACTTTCATAGGAAGGGTTGTAGACGGCGGCCATTGAATCGCTCAGGGCGGATCGCTTCCTGGACACATCAACAGAGGGGGCAGCCCACCTGCGGCGCTTCCTGATGCGGAATCGATCCTGAGGATCGACCGTGACGTGAACACCAATGGCATCGCCCTTGCCAGCAAGCGCATACTCATAGTTCGAAAGCTCCCATGAACCTTTGAGGTCGGCAAGAAGCTCCAGTTCACTGAGCAGTTGTCCGTGATCGGTCGCGAGAACGATTGCCGTGAACGCCCTCTTGTTTGGATCCTCGATCGTCTGACTGCGGACCGCGTCCAAGCGCGTACGAACAAGCATGGCAGTTGGCCCGTGCCTCGCCTTGGACACGCTGGTTAACACACCTCCGCAAGCGACGAGTTCGAATTGGAGCCAGTCGAAGGCGTCCCTGATGGCGACGTCCAGGCTGAACTCCCCATCGTGATCTGGAACCGCGTCCATGAATGGCAGCGGGTTGGGATAGCGAGGCTCGCCCTCAGCGCGCACCTGCCGAACAGCGTCCCGATAGTTCATCCCCGCCAGTGCGTAGGCCACCAGATCTCTGATGTTCCGGCCGGCCTTGGGCGAGCTCCAGTTCTCTGGGAAGATGCGAGCAATGTCCGACGCGGCGCGATCGGCAACGAGCTCCAATACTGTCTTCATGCAACACAGTCCTTTGCGTTCAAAGAGGCGACGCAGGCGCAACCGCCCAAGTCCATGGCTACTTATCGGCCCGAACACAGGAACATTGAGTACTTTCTAGCGTCGTCTACTTCCTGGCGATCTACTTCCCGGAAGTCCGCCATTCGCGCGGCGCCCGGCAGGTTGTCCGTTCCGCCAAGCAGCTCATGGACCCGGGCCAGGACCTGCGCAACGCCCGCACCGAACTGGCCCGCACGCCCACCGTGCAGAACCGGGTTCGCCTGGGCATGACGCTGCTGTATGCCGGCCAGGCCGAGGAAGCCAAGACCCTGCTTGAACAGGCAGCCAGCTCGCCGCTGGGCGACGATCCCTACATCCTGACCGGCCTTGCCCGTGCCCGCCTCGAGTCCGGGCACGCTACGCTTGCGGTGGAGACGCTGGACGGCCTGTTCGCCCGCCACCCGGACGTGCGTCGCAAGCCGGAACAGACGCTGCTTTACGCGCAGGCACTGGCGGCTACCCAAGCGCCCGGCACCCGTGCCGCGTTCGAGCGGGCCGTGGAATGCGGAAACGATGCGGCCGCACGCTGCCTCTACGCCGAATGGCTGATGGCGCAGCCGCAACCCGACGATCGCGAGCAAGCCCGCAGCCTGTTCGCCAGCATCATCGACGATGCCCAGCATTGGTCGCGCCACGCGCGGAGCCACAATGCCACATGGCTGGAGCGGACTAAGGCCGCGTTGAAGGGCTACTGACGCCCGACGGCCCTTGGCAAACATGTCGCATCCGCCTCGCTCACAGCCTCGCCGGGCGGATGCCGACAGTCGGCAGACTTGCACCACCGACATCGCCGATAGCATTGCAGCGCAAGGCTCCAGCCTCATTGCGCGATATGCAACGATTCTGAAAATGTTGAAAGTAGTGACGTCATCAGCCCTACTGCATTGGCATCGCGCACAACCGGGCGTATTCCTTGCCGTGCCACCTTGAACAGGTGGCCGGGATTCGAAACCCCGGTTCTACGCTGAAGTAAACGCTTGCCAGCCGGCATCACCCATCAGGTGGTGCCGGCTGGCAATCCGTCGGCCGGCTATGGCGGGCGGTGCGTGGAGGCCTTGCGCCTGCCGGTTTAGCGTAGACCGGGTTTCGAACCTCGCACCGTCCGCCACCTTTATCGGTGGCGGCTTCTGCATGCACGCAAGGAGCCCAGCCATGACCCAGCCCCCCTCCCCTGCCCCGCACCCCATCCACGACCTGCCTGCGAATGGCCCTGCGCTGGACCCGAACACCCTCATCGCCCTGCTGCACAGCATCGGCTCCGGCGCCGCCTCCGATGGCCAGCCCTGGCCTGAGCGCCATCAGATGCCGGGCCGGCGCATTGCCTTGGCGGATACCGATTGCTCGCTGGCCGGCCTTCGCGTGGTCCTGGAGATTCTGCTGGCCGCGGAGCGCGCCCGCGAGAACGGCGAGCTGGAGCAATACGTCGGCCCGCGCGTGATGGAGGGGCTGATCATGGCCGGAATCGGCCTTACCGCACACGCCAGTACCCGACTGCATCCGGAGGGCTGAGTGGGGTGGTGCCGCTGGGCAGCCAACGCGCTCTGTCTTGTGGTGGTGGTTGCGGCACAGGCGCTGTGGCCGGCGCCGCCGGTGCCCTCGCCTGTCGCGTTCCAAATCATCAACGATGATCGATTCTCACAACTGCGCCGCCAAGCCGTGCAGTTCGTGGAGGCTCGGCCACGACAGGGCTTCCAGTTCGTTGAACGGCAACGGGATGTCGCTTTCCAGATTCGCTGCAACGGCGTTCCGGTGCTCTTGCTGGAGAGGCGCCCGCAACATCTGCTGTTGTGGACCTCGCTGGACGCGAGGCAGCGGGCGCCCGCCGTTGTGCGGTTGCGGGCGCTCCTCCAATGGCAGGTGGAGCCGTTGGATTACCTGGAGCAGGTACTGGCTGGCGTGCCGGAACCTGTTCTGTTGGATCGGCTGCTGCAGATTCTTGCTGGTGAAGCGCCTGATGGGGCGCGATGTGGCGTGCCGTAGTCGAGCATGGCTTCACTCTACAGGGCTGCGGGCAGCGAGGGTCCGGGCTCCAGCCCTACCGCTCGTCACCTGCGCGACAGGCATTGGCCCAGTGATCATGCGGGTCACCTCCCTGCATCGATCCAGCCCGCATCGCGCGCACGCACAAGATCTTCTGGCGTATCGATATCCAGGCCCAGTTCCGGCGCTTGAAGGGCATGCACGGTATCGCTGGGAAGCTGCCTCAAGCGCGCTCCGAAGCCGCGGTCACCGCTTGCACCCACTTGATTGAACCATGCGCGCGGCACTACTGCAGGAATGCCAAGCGCGTCTCCATGACAGGTGCCAGCGCACCCTGACGCCGAGGCGCGGGCACCCGAAAGCAGCGCCTGCAGATGGGAGCGCTCGATTGCGGGCTGGTCGCATGCCACGACCATCACCGCGGTCACCGTGGGCAGCAGGTGTGCGTCGGCAACCTGCAGACTGCTCGCCAGGCCGCGTTCCCAGTGCTGGTTGGTTACTGCAGTGGCCTCCAGCCCGGCAATGCTGGATGTCACGGCCTGTGCGTTCGCGCCCACCACGACCAGTACCTGCGCTGGCGCGAGCTCGCGCGCCAACCGCACCACGCGATGTACCAGGGTTTCGCCCTGCCGGGTCAGAAGCTGCTTGGGCTGGCCAAGCCGGGTGCTCCCGCCGGCAGCCAGCACGACGACCGCATGCGCGTCAGTCACCTGCCGTGCGCGCTTCGCCATTGCTGCAGCTGCGCGGCGATGCTGAGCGAAATCGCCTCTGGCCCTCGGCCGCCGATGTCCAGGCCGACCGGTGATCGAAGTCTCGGGGAAAGGCGGTGGCGCTGATCCGGTGTCAGCAACTTGAACAGGTCCTCGCGCCTTCGCCGCGGACCCAGCAGTCCAACGAACATAACTTTGGTATCAGCCAGAGCCACCAGCGCCTCCCGGTCCAGTTCGAAATCGTGATGCATCACCAGTACCGCGTCGCACGGGTCGCCATGAAGGGCCTCGGCCGGGCTGGTCTGAAGATGCGCATCTGCGCACTGCCCGGCTGAGGCCCAGCGCGCTCGCCGTTCGGCCACGCTGACCCGCCACCCCAGGCCCCGCAGCAACGGAACCAGGAAGGGCGTTTCGGGACCGCCCCCCAACACCAGGGCCCGCGGAAGCCGGAGCAACGGCAAATGCCATGCGCCCTCGCCAAAGGACTGCGCCCCGTCCATCGGACGCAGCTGCCATGCCTGCTCGCGATGGCCGGCGCGGAAAACGATCTGCCCCGACGTACGAAGGTCGCGCTGGAGTGACACGCCCTCGCGGAGCCAAGCCTCGATGACGTCGTCGATGCCGGCCATGGCACGCAATGGCAGGAGCGCAATCCGCAGCCGGCCGCGGCACCCGAGCGCGGACCCGCTCAGCAGGTCGTCGTCACTGCGGGTGTCGATCTCGATCCAGTCGACCCGCCCTGCCGCGCTCACCTGCTCCGCGCGTCGCGCGAGCTCGGGCTCCAGGCATCCGCCGCTGAGCCAGCCGACCTGGCTGCCGTTGCAGAACAGCACCATGTCGCCGGCACCGGCGTAAGTGGAGCCATCGGTTTCCAGCACCAGCGCGAGCACGGCGTGCTCCCCCGTGCGCACGCGCGTCAAGGCCGTCTCGAGTACGCCGCGCGGGCTGCCTTCGGCGAGGAAGCCCGGCGCTGCCGACAGCTGCCCTGCAAGACCGCAGGGCTCCCCTCCGCCTGCGGCGGAGGCCTCCAGGCTGGTCGAGGCTGCGGGTCGGTCCATGCGCACCGTCAGCCTACGTCGGGCAAGCCGGGCAGCAGCTTGTCCAGGGTAATGGGATAGTTGCGGACGCGCACGCCGGTTGCGTTGTAGACCGCATTGGCGATCGCGGCGCCGACCCCGCAGATGCCCAGTTCACCCACGCCCTTGGCCTTCATTGGCGAGATCACCGGATCCAGCGTGTCGAGGAAGACCACTTCCTGGTACGGAATGTCGGCATGCACGGGAACCTCGTAGCCGGCCAGGTCGTGGTTGATGAACAAGCCCAGCCGTTTGTCGACCACCAGCTCCTCCATAAGGGTCGCGCCCGCACCCATCACCATCCCGCCGATGACCTGGCTGCGTGCGGAGAGAGGATTGAGGATCCGGCCGCCATCGCATACGGCAAGCATGCGGCGGATGCGCGTCTCTCCCGTGTAGGCATGCACGGCAACCTCGCAGAAATGCCCTGCGTAGGTGCCGACGTCGTAGCCTTGCTTGAAGTCGCCGAAGGCAATGCCGTCCTCCGCCGACAGTGTCCCCGCCTCCGCCAGCTTGATGGTCCGCCCACCCGCCTGGATGCGGCCATTGGCGAAGTCTGCGGTGTCGCCGTCGAAGCCCAGTTTCTCACCCACCTTGCGGCGCAGGCTGACGCACGCCGCGTACACGCCTGCGGTGGAGCTTGCCGCGCCCCACTGGCCGCCGGAACCGGCGGAGGCGGGATGACGGGAGTCTCCGAGGGTCACCTGGACCTGGTCCAGTGGCACGCCCATGGTCTCGGCTGCCGTCTGCGCGATGATCGTGTAGGAGCCGGTGCCGATGTCGGTCATGTCGGTCTCGACAATCACCCCGCCCTGGCCGTCAAGCCGCACCCGCGCCGCCGACTTCATCGTCGGTGCGCCGCGATAGCCCGCAGACACGCCCATGCCGACCAGCCAGTCCCCTTCCCTGACCTGCGCCGGCCTGGGGTTGCGCTTGTTCCAGTTGAAGCGCTCCGCGCCTTCGCGCAGGCAGCGCACCAGGTTGCGGTCGGAGAACTTCTTGGACGGATCGCCGGGCACGACCTCGGGCTCGTTGAGGATGCGGAACGCGATCGGGTCGAGGCCCAGCTTCTCGGCCATTTCGTCCATCGCCACTTCCAGCGCCATGTGGCCCGGTGCTTCGCCCGGTGCGCGCATCGCATTGCCTTCGGGCATGTCGAGCGTGGCGATGTAGTTGGCGACCAGGCGGTTGGCGCCTGCATAGAGCTTGGGCGTCTGCAGGGTGCCGTTTTCGCCATCCTCGCCGTTGATGTTGCCCGACCAGTTCTCATGGGCGATGGCGGAGATCCGGCCATCCTTTCCGCAGCCGATCCGCACGCGCTGGAGGGTGGCGTGCCGGTGCGTGGTGTTGTTGGGCATCAACGGGCGTTGCAGCGCAATCTTCACCGGTCGCCCGACCTGCTTGGCCGCCAACGCGGCCAGCACCGCGTCGGCACGGATGAACAGCTTGCCGCCGAAGCCGCCGCCGATATAGGGCGAGTCCACACGCACCTTGGCAGGATCGATGCCGAGGATCGCCGCCATGCCCTGCCTGGCCCAGTCGATCATCTGGTTCGCCGTCCACAACGTGAGCGTGTCACCCTCCCAGGCGGCGATGGTGGCGTGCGGCTCCATCATCGAATGACTTTCGTCGGAGGTGTGGTAAGTCTCGTCGAGCTTGACCGCGGCGCTCGCGTAGGCAGTGTCGAAATCGCCCAGCGCCTGCCGGTCGGGCTTGCCGTCACGCCCCTTTGCCAGCGGCGCGGACGGTGCCAGGGCCGGGAAATCGAAGCGGCCCTTGCTGCGCTCGTAGCGGGTGCGGATCAGCGCCGCGGCGGCGCGGGCCTGCTCGAAGGTCTCTGCCACCACGCAGGCGATGGCCTGATGGTAGTGGGCCACCTCTGCTCCGCCGAACAACGGTGCATTGTTCCAGTTCGATGTGCCGACGGGCTTGGTTTCCGGTGCGGTGATGACCGCCAGTACGCCGGGCGCGGCACGTGCGCGGGAGGCATCCATCGAAATGATGCGCCCCTTGCCGATGCCCGCGCCGACGATGTAGCCGTAGGCCTGGTTCGGCGCCACGTCATGGCGCTCGTAGGCATAGGGAGCGGTGCCGGTGGTCTTGCGTGGACCGTCGATGCGCGGCGTCGACTTGCCGACGACCTTGGCCTTGTCGAACAGGTTGTCGCCGGCGGGGGCGTTGAATTCAAGGGGCATCAGCGCTCTCCTTCCGCCAGCACGGCTGCGAGGGTGCGCTCGGCGAGCGCGATCTTGAACGCGTTCTCCGGCGTCGGACGGGCACCGGCGAACACCTGCCGGGTCGCGGCCTTCACGCCGTCGCGCAGCAGGGGTTCGGCTGCCTCGACGCGCCACGGCTTCGGCGCGACCCCACCGAAGGCGAACCGCGCCGAGCCGTCACGCTGTACGACCGCGGCGACCGACACCAGTGCGAACGCATAGGACGCGCGGTCCCGCACCTTGTGGTACACGTGCCGACCGCCCAGGGGTTCTGGCAGCGTGACGTGGGTGATCAGCTCACCGCGCTGCAGCACGTTGTCCTGCTGCGGCCTGTCGCCGGGCGAACGATGGAAATCGGCAATCGGGATGCTGCGCGTACTGCCGTCCCCCCTGACGGTCTGGATCGAGGCGTCCAGCACCCGCAGGGCCACCGCCATGTCGCCCGGATAGGTCGCGATGCAGCTGTCCGAGGTGCCGATCACGCCCATCTGCCGGGAGAACCCCTCGAGTGCGCCGCAGCCGGATCCGGGCAGGCGCTTGTTGCAAGGCAGATTGGGGTCGTAGAAATACGGGCAGCGCGTGCGCTGCAGCAGGTTGCCGCCGGTGGTGGCTTTGTTGCGCAGCTGCCCGGAGGCGCCTGCCACGATCGCGCGGGTCAGCACCGCGTAGTCGCGGCGCACGCGCTCATGCGACGCCAGTGCGGTATTGGTGACCAGCGTGCCGATGCGCAGGCCGCCCTCGTCGGTGGGTTCGATCCTGTCCAGGCCGATGTCCTGCACGTCGACCAGGTGCGTTGGCGTCTCGACCTCCAGCTTCATCAGGTCGAGCAGATTGGTCCCTCCAGCCAGGAATTTCGCGCCCTCGGTACCGGCGACGGCCCTGGCGGCCTCGGCCGGGGATTTGGCGCGTTCGTAACTGAAGGCCCTCATGAGCGCCTCCCTGCAGAGGTCACGCCAGCGACCTCTGCCATCGCCTCGGCAATGTTGGAATAGGCCCCGCAGCGGCAGAGGTTGCCGCTCATGCGTTCGCGCATTTCCATGTTGGTGGCACGGGGCCGTGCGCTGACATCCGCCTGCACATGGCTGGGGACACCCCGCTTGATCTCGTCCAGTACCGCCACCGCCGAGCAGATCTGCCCCGGCGTGCAATACCCGCACTGGTAGCCATCATGCTTGATGAAGGCGGCCTGCATCGGATGCAGGTCATCGGGGGTTCCGAGGCCTTCAATGGTGGTGATGGCATCGCCCTGGTGCTGCACCGCCAGGCTGAGGCAGGCATTGATGCGCTCACCGTTGACCAGTACGGTACAGGCACCGCATTGACCGTGGTCGCAGCCCTTCTTGGTCCCGGTCAGCTTCAGATGTTCGCGCAGGGCATCGAGCAGCGTGGTCCGGGTGTCCAGTTCAAGTTCCCGCCGCTTGCCGTTGACGGTCAAGGCCACCTTGCTGATGACCGGCGGCCTGGGCGGCGGGGGCGCCGCCAGTTCGGCGGCGAGCGATGACGCCCCCGGTGCGGCGGATATCGCCACGGTCGTGACGCCGCCGGCGATCACCTGGCGACGCGTCAACTTCATTCCTTCATCACAACTTGGCACAGTGACCTCCTGGCGTTCGGGGAAACCCCGTGGCTGGATGGACGCGCTCACACTACCGAAGGGCTACTATGCCCCTCTGCGGGGTACAGGCCTGTGAAGTCGGCGAAATGTACGAACACGATGCAGCACGCCCGAAGAAATCGGCTGCATCCAGCCGCAGCGCGGCACTCTTGAGCCATGCGTATGCCTGACTGGATGACTCACAGTCCTGTTTGTCCCTCAGCATGAGGAACATGATGGCCCGACGCTACAAAGGCGTTGGCTGGGAGGGCTCGGGTTCGTGGATGGAGCCCTCCAACAAGGCAACGTAGGTATCAAGCCTGGTGCGAAGGCCGATCAGCATCCAGCCCAGCAGGTACAGCAGCACCATGGCGAAGATCAGTAGTGCACCCAGTGGACCAACATCGAAAGCGCCCGCCCAGTCGCCCCATTTCCAGCCGCGGAACTGCAGATAGAGGGCAATCAGCAATGGAAATGGTCCCAGCCGCTGCAGGCCGCCATACATCATGCCCATGCGCTCAACCATGTTTGTGCGCAAGGTGCTGACGAACTTGAGTCGCCGCTCGCGCTGGACGCGCGGGAATCCGCGAAGCTCGGTCACCACCGCTTGCCAGTGAGCGAAGTCTTCATCCATCTCCCGGGCGTGCGAGAGCCGCGGCTGGCTGAACTGGCGAATGCCCCTGCGGGCGGCCAGGACACCACCGACAATGAACCCTCCGATTTCGATTGCCAGGCAGGCAACAACCACCTGGAGCACTGCGCCAAGAGGCAGCCATCGATCCGGAAGCTGCCCCATGAGAATGCCGATGATCGCCGCACCCACGCCGATGCGAAACGCCCACGTCTCCACCCTGCCCGCCTTGGGGTAGATGCTGTGCTCAACCAGTCCCTGCACCCGCTGGTAGAGCCAGTGGAATGTCAGTTCCTGCGAATCGGTCTTTGCCGGCGGATCGAATCCGCCCCCTGCCTGCATGTCCATTGCGCCCCCTTCCCCCGGCCGGCGCAGACGCCGGCCTCCCCATCGTACCTGAGCGTGCTTCGGATGGCGCCTCAGCGGGAATCACATACCCAGCTCCGACAACCCCGGGTGATCATCCGGGCGACGCCCCAGCGGCCAATGGAACTTGCGGTCGCTCTCCTTGATCGGCATGTCGTTGATACACGAGAAGCGGCGCTGCATCAGGCCATCCTCTCCGAATTCCCAGTTTTCGTTGCCATAGGAACGGAACCAGTTGCCGGAGTCGTCGTGCCATTCGTACGCGTAGCGGACCGCAATGCGGTTTTCGGTAAAGGCCCAGAGCTCCTTGATCAGGCGGTACTCGAGCTCCTTGTTCCATTTGCGTGCCAGGAACTGCCGGGCTTCCTCCCGACCGTTGGTGAATTCGGCACGGTTACGCCACTGGGTGTCGAGCGAATAGGCAAGCGAGACCTTGTCGGCATCGCGGGAGTTCCAGCCATCCTCGGCAAGACGCACTTTCTGCGTGGCCGATTCAAGGGTGAACGGAGGAAGCGGCGGACGGGGTTGTTCAGCGGACACGGGGAAACCTCCAATCGAAATGGATATACGGGTTGCTTCAACGGATCTGGGGTACCCAGGCGCTAACGCTTGGCCTGTTCCAATAACAGCTTCGCGACATCCTTCGCGGTGTCTGCGGCGTCGAAATCACCCATCACGCGTGACAGGGTGATGGCGCCTTCCATCAGGATCAGCAGCTGACGGGCCAGATCCGCCGGCTGCTCCACATCCAGTTGTTCGGTAAGTTCCAGCGTGTAATCGAGCAGCTTCTGCTTGTGATCACGCGCGATCTGCCGGATCGGATCAGCCGGGTCGCCTACCTCCCCCGCGGTATTGATGAACGCACACCCGCGATAGCCCTCGGACTGGAACCAGCTCTTGAGCACGGTGAACATTCCGAGGATGCGCGCTTCCGGGGTGTCCGCTTTATCGCATTCGTTCCGGAACCAGGCCAACCAGCGCACGTCGCGCGCCTTCAACGCGGCGGCGGCCACGTCGTCCTTGTTCTCGAAGTGGCGGTAGATGCTCTTCCGCGCCACGCCCGAGGTCTTCACCAGCAGGTCCATGCCGGTGGCGTGGATCCCGTTCTGGTAGATCAGCGCCTCGGCCGTGGCCAGGATCTTCTGTTGGGTGTCGGTGGTGAGCTTGCTCATGGCTGCAAAGTAGAACGCGCGTTCTACCCTGTCAACAGGCGATCGCGATCGATTCGTACGCGCACATCCGTGCAAGACGATCTATCAAGAAATCAGGACAGTTCATCACCCGGGCGCCTGATCGCGGGCGCAAAGTACGTCTCACCACCCACCCATGAGAGTTCCCGCATGAACACCTTCGCCCGTACCCTGGCCGTTGCCGCCCTCGCCCTCTCGGTCCAAGCCGGCCTGTCCGCGCAGGCCGCCGAACCGGCCACGCCGGCGGCAGTCACCAGCATCGCGCGCACCGCCAGCTACATCACCACCGCCGATGGCGTGCAGCTGTACTACAAGGACTGGGGCCCGAAGAACGGTCCGGTCGTGACCTTCAGCCACGGCTGGCCGTTGAACTCGGACAGCTGGGAATCGCAGATGATCTTCCTGGCCAACCACGGCTACCGCGTCATTGCCCATGACCGTCGCGGCCACGGCCGTTCCAGCCAGCCGTGGGATGGCAACGACATGGATCACTACGCCGATGACCTGGCCACGGTGATCAATACGCTGGACCTGCACGATGTGACCCTGGTGGGCTTCTCCACCGGTGGCGGCGAAGTGGCGCGCTACATCGGCCGGCATGGCACCGGGCGGGTGAAGAAGGCCGTGCTGATCAGCTCTGTACCGCCGTTCATGCTGAAGACCGCCGACAATCCGAACGGCCTGCCGATCGAAGTGTTCGATGGCATCCGCAAGGCACAGATGGATAACCGCGCGCAGCTGTACAAGGACATTCCGTCGGGCCCGTTCTATGGCTTCAACCGCCCGGGCGCGAAGGTGTCGCAGGGGCTGATCGATGCGTGGTGGGCACAGGGCATGCAGGGCGGCCACAAGAACACCTACGACTCGATCGCTGCGTTCTCGGCCACCGATTTCCGCGCAGACCTGAAGAAATTCGATGTGCCCACCCTGGTCATCCACGGTGACGACGACCAGATCGTGCCGATCGATATCTCAGGCCGCCAATCGGCGAAGCTGATCAAGGGCGCAAAGCTGATTGTCTACCCGGGTGCGCCGCACGGCCTGACCGACACCCACAAGGACAAGGTCAACCAGGACCTACTGACGTTCCTGCAGGAAAAGTGAGCCGCCAGGGGTTCCGGCGATGCGCCGGAGCCCGCTTTCTGTTGAAAGGCGCGGCCTGCATGCTGGACTTCCGGCGCTGGAGATCGATAGCCGAGCATGGCTCGGCTCTACAGTGGAGCCAGCTCGCGCGCAAGGAACGGTGCCGTCCTGCTGCCCTTGGCGTGGGCCACCTGATGCGGCGTCCCAGCCGCCACGATGGTGCCGCCCGCGCCGCCTGCGCCCGGGCCGACGTCGATCACCCAGTCGGCCTGTGCGACAGAACGCATGTCGTGCTCGATCATCACTACCGTGTTGCCTGCGTCCACCAGCCGCTGAAGCTGCACCAGCAGCCTGTCCGCGTCTGCTGCATGCAGCCCGGTGGTGGGTTCGTCCAGCACGTACAGCGTGCGCCCGCGCTGGCTGCGCTGCAGCTCTGTGGCCAACTTGATGCGTTGCGCCTCGCCGCCTGAAAGTTCGGTGGCTGGCTGGCCCAGCCGCAGGTAGCCCAGGCCGATCTCCTGCAGCAGCTGCAGCGGGCGGGCGATGGCCTCTTCTCCGGCGAAGAACGCATGGGCCTGGTCCACCGTCATCTGCAGGACCTCGGCAATGTTGCGGTCGTTCCACTGCACCCTCAGCGTGGCTTCGTTGTAGCGGGCGCCGTGGCAGGTGGGGCACGGCGCATAGACGCTCGGCATGAACAGCAGTTCGACGCTGACGAAACCCTCGCCTTCGCAGGTCTCGCATCGCCCCTTGGCTACGTTGAACGAAAAGCGGCCCGCATCGAATCGGCGACGGCGCGCGTCGGGTGTCGCGGCGAACAGCTTGCGCACGTGGTCGAAGAGGCCCGTGTAGGTAGCCAGGTTGGAGCGTGGCGTGCGGCCGATGGGCTTCTGGTCTACCTGCACCACGCGCTGGATGGCATCCACATCGCCGGCAAGCTGGCCCCGAGTGGCTTCGATCACGGTGGGTCCATCCGTGGGCGAGCTGTCGGCGCTGTCGTCTACCGTCTCGTGCCCCAGGTGCAGCAGCATCAGCTCAGGCAGCGCCTGCGCCATCAGGCTGGACTTGCCCGATCCGGAAATGCCGGTCACTGCGGTCAGCAGCCCCAGCGGTACCTGCGCGTCCACACCGTGCAGGTTGTGGCGATGGATGCCTTTCAGCGCCAGCCAGCAGTTGGCACTGCGCTGCCGGCTGGCTGGCGCAGGCACCTGGTCGAACAGGTACTGCGCCGTGCGCGAATCCTGAACGTTGCGCAGGCCATCCGGCTGGCCACTGTAGAGAACGCGTCCGCCGTGCTCTCCTGCCTGCGGGCCCACATCCACCAGCCACTGCGCGCGGCGCATCAGCTCCAGATCATGTTCAACAACGAACACCGAGTTACCGCCGTCGCGCAGCCGTTCCAGCGCGTCGTACAGCGCCTGGCTGTCGGCCGGATGCAGGCCGGCCGAGGGTTCGTCGAGTACGTACAGCACGCCGAACAGCAACGAGCTGAGCTGGGTGGCCAACCGCAGGCGCTGCAGCTCGCCGGCCGACAGCGTGGGCGTGGCGCGATCCAGCGAGAGATAGCCCAGGCCGAGCGCGCGCAGTTGCCCCACCCGCGCCATGACCCCACCCGCCAGGCGTTGTGCCGCCAGGCGCTTTTCCTCAGACAAGGCTGAGGTCAGGCGCACGTCGGGGGCGCCTTCGTGGGTCGCGCGGCCACTTGCTGCCCGCTTGGCGCGATCGCGGGGCGTTGCACGCCTGCTGGTACGCGCGCCGTGGCTGTGTGCACTGAAGTCGCCCTGCGCGATGGGCTCGAGCAACGCCGCCAGCTGGTCCATCGGCAGCCGCAGGAACTCGCCGATGTCCACGCCGGCGAAGGTGACCGACAGTGCTTCCGGCTTCAGGCGCTTTCCGTTGCAGGCGGGGCACAGCCGGCCCTCCATGTAGCGGGAAACACGCTTGCGCATCAGCGCGCTCTGGGTGTTGGCAAAGGTGTGCAGCACGTAGCGGCGTGCGCCGGTGTACGTGCCCATGTAGCTGGGCTCCAGCTTGCGCTTGAGCGCGGCGCGGGTCTCGGCGGGCGTGAAGCCGGCATAGACCGGCACGGTCGGGGTTTCCTCAGTGAACAGGATCCAGTCGCGGTCCTTCTTCGGCAGCTTCTTCCACGGCACATCGATGTCGTAGCCCAGCGTGACCAGAATGTCGCGCAGGTTCTGGCCATGCCATGCCGGTGGCCAGGAGGCGATGGCGCGCTCGCGGATGCTCAGCGATGGGTCCGGCACCATCAGCGCTTCGGTCACCTCGTAGACGTGCCCCAGGCCGTGGCAGGTGCTGCAGGCACCCTGTGGGGTGTTGGGCGAGAAGTCTTCGGCGTACAGCATGGGCTGGTGGGCCGGGTAGGCCCCTGCCCGCGAATACATCATGCGCACCAGGCTGGACAACGTCGTCACGCTGCCCACCGATGAGCGCGCATTGCTGGCACCGCGTTGCTGCTGCAGGGCGACCGCCGGTGGCAGCCCGTCAATGGCATCCACGTCGGGCGCGCCGGCCTGATCGATCAGGCGTCGCGCGTAGGGCGCGACGGATTCGAAGTAGCGCCGCTGCGCCTCGGCGAAGACCGTGCCGAAGGCCAGCGAGGACTTGCCGGACCCCGACACGCCGGAGAACACCACCAGTGCATTGCGTGGAATGGAGACATCGACATTCTTCAGGTTGTGCTCGCGCGCACCGCGGACCTCGATGCAGCCGCTGGCTGCGGCAGCACATGACGATTCGCCAAAGGGGGTGTTGGACATCTCAGCATTCCTGCATTCGGTGGGCGGATCGCGCATGGTGCGCCCGAGCGGCCATTGTCGCCGCTGTGGAGTGAATGGCGCGAGGGCGCCGGAGGCGGGATGTTGTCTTCACCTCCCCTTCGTACGGCGTTGCCCAGCCAGGGGCTAGCGTGGGGCGCCCACACATCGGAGGCCCTCATGCATCCCGACGTACTTGGCTGGGCCGCCACGGCGGTGCTGATGGCAACCCTGATCCGGCAGATGGTGAAGCAGTGGCAGTCGTCCCACCCGGAAGCCGTATCCAGGTGGCTGTTCGCGGGCCAGATGACCGCTTCTGCGCTGTTCACGGTGTACAGCGCGATGCTGGGGAGCGTGGTCTTCGTGGTGACCAATGCGATGCTGCTGTTGACGGCGGTGGTGGGCCAGGTGATGGCGTGGCGCCGCCGCGGCCGACGCCGGGCTCCTCCACCCTGCTGATTGTTAACGCGTGTTGCCTGAAGGTTTGACATCACGTTGCCCCACTCTTGATGGGGCCGCTCACAGCGCACTCCTATGCTGGGCCCGCCACCTGAGGGGTGGTGATCAGCCTGGAGATGCACCATGCAACGCGACCAGAAAGACCTTCCCCATCCGGACCAGGAGGCACAGCGCCCCGATCCTGTCAGTCCGCTGCAGGCGAGGCTGCACAACCGCCGCAATCATGACGAGGCGCTGCAGGAAACCTTCCCCGCCAGTGACCCGATCTCCCCCTTCGTCGCTGCGCCAACGCCGGAAGAGCAGGACAAGCGCCTCGAGGAGCGGGTCAAACTGCCAGACCGACACATGGATGAGGAGGCCGCGGGAGGTGACCAGTGATCCGGCGCGGTTTCGCCCGTGTCGCGGCCGCGACGGCGCGATTGTCCGGCAGCCTGGGGGCATTCGTCGCAGCGCTGGGGGTGATCATCGCCTGGGCTGCCAGCGGGCCGGCCTTCCACTTCAATGACACGTGGCAGCTGGTGGTGAATACGGGAACGACCATCGTGACCTTCCTGATGGTGTTCCTGATCCAGCATACGCAGAACGCCGATACCGCTGCGCTGCACATCAAGCTGGACGAACTGATCCGCGTGAGCAAGGACGCCAACCAGGAGTTGTTGAACCTGGAGTCGATGGAGCCGGCCCATCTTGAAGAGATACGCCAGCGTTACGAGGCACTGGCCAGGACCGCTGCAGACATCAAGTCCAAGAAGGAGCGCTGCATGCCCAGCGATGCGGACGCGGCCGCCGAAGCCTGAGGTCGCGGCTCCGGCGGCTACCTGCGCCCATCACGGTTCTGGTGTGAGGCCCTGCCTGGCAGGGCCTTCCAGCAGCGCTCCGGTGGCCGAAAAGCGGCTGCCGTGGCAAGGGCAGTCCCATGTGCGCTCATGGCCGTTCCATTGAACAACGCACTTCAGGTGCGGGCAGAGCGCCGACATGGTGTGCAGGCGCCCGCCCTCGTCGCGGTAGACCGCAGTGCGCTTTCCATCCACGTCCAGCAGTGCGCCGCAACCACGGGCCAGCTCACTGGGCGAGCGCGAGGGCGCCGTGGCAAGCCGATCTCCCACCATGTGCCGCGCCACCGTGGCGTTGGTGCGGGCCCAACCAGAGGCCGAGCGCACCGGGGTGAAACGCATGGGGCTGAGCAGCTGCTCGATCTCGCTGGCCGTGCCGATGATTCCCTCGGTAATCGCACGCGCGGCCACGCCCGCCCAGGTCAAGCCGTCCGGCCCATAGCCGGTAGCCACCCACACATTATCGTGCGCGCTGCTGCCGATGTAGGGCAGCTGGTCGGCTGCACGGAACTGCTGCGCGGACCAGCACAGCGGCTCTCCCTGCACGGTGAAATTGCGATGCGCGTCGGCGACCAGATGCTGGGCTGGATCCATCGGCGGCGTTTCGCCGGTGCGGTGGGTCTCGCCGACCAGCACCAGCCAGTCACGGCCATCAGTACCGCGCACCCCGCGCAGCGATCGGTGCCGATCGGCAATCCAATGAATGCCTGCCGCGGGCGGCGTGGCAACCGGTACCGCCACGCCGTATTCGCGGTAGACCTCCATCTCGGCCTGCACCAGGTTGAAACCTGCTGGCGAATGGGTGGCCAGCACGAAGTGCCTGGCGTGGATGCGGGCGCCGTCGGCCGTCGCAACGCCGGCGGATGCCTCGATGCTGTTGATCCGGGTCCAGTCGTGGATGCGCACCCGGCCCGCCAGATGTCGCGCCAGCTCAATGCAGAACGCCGCCGGATCCAATTGCGCCTGATCTGCAACGCGGAAGGCGTGGCCCAAGGCGAACGGCAACCCGGACTGGTGGTGTTCGCACTGAAGGCCGACGCGCTGATAGGCCTGCAGCTCACGCTCGAATCGCGCAGTGACCTCGCGGGTGCGTTCCTGCATGCCGTACTGCATGGCCACGCGTTCGAAGCCACAGCGCAGATCGTAGCGGTGAACCAGGGTTTCGATGGACCGCAGCGCCTGCTGCCGCCACTGCACGACACGGCTGGCCGTGTCGCCGCCCCAACGGGAGATCAGATCGGCCAGCCGGGAGACGGGCGCGTAAAGATTGCCGGTGGACATCACCGTATTGCGCCCGCCGATGGGCCCCGCATCAACCACCAGCACATCCAGGCCGCTATCGGCCAGGCGGGCCGCTGTCAGCAGGCCGGTCATGCCGGCGCCCACCACCAGCACGTCCGCCTGCGTGGTTCCGGCAAGTGGACGGAAGCTGTTCGAATCGCTATCACGGGACCATAGGCTGGCGCGCAGTAACGGGTCGGTCATGAAATGCACCCTTGCAGAGTCAGCTGGAAGCCTTCCCTGATACGCCGCCGGGGGTGAAACAGCCGTGGTGCGACCGTGCAGAAAATCCTCACACACGTAGCCGTAGCGATGCCGAGCAGGGGGTGGCTGAACATCGCGTAGACGGCACGCCTGCGTCCGCTGTGCGGCCCACAACACCCTCCTTGCGATGCGGTTGCCAGCTTGCCCGGAAGGAGGAACCCGCAGTGAGCACGCACCTGGGGCTCGACCTGATCATCGCGCAACTGGAGGAAACGCTGCCGGAATGGGCGGCGTTCTACCCCGAGCAGCAGTTCATGCGCATGCTCGCCGAAGCGCTGGACTACATTGCTGCCAGTGCGGACCCGGAGGCCCGGCTGTACTGCGTGATGCGCACCGGGCACCTCCATCTGTTCAGCGGAGAGATTCCGTGGCCGGCGGGCCATGGAGGCCCTGGCCGTTTGCTACGGGTCTGACTGCGCCCATCGCGCGAGATTCTGTTTCACTTGCCCGATGCCGGCCCACGGGTCCTTGCGGCGTCGTTTGAGCTTTGCCGGCACATCCTTGATCGTGAACCCGTCGGCGCGCTTGAGTTTTGACAGATCACTCCATGCAATCGGCAGCGCCACCGGCGCCCCCGGCCTGGCCCGCAACGAGTACGACGCGACGGCCGTTGCTCCGCGCCCGTTTCGCAGATAGTCAACGAAGATCCGCTTGTTGCGCAGGCTTTTGGTGGCTGTTGCCAGAAACCGCTGCGGCTCGGATTGCGCCAGCGCTTCGGCGAAACCCTTCGCAAAGCGCTTGGTCAGGTCCCAATCGCATCCCGGGTTGAGCGGCACGACCACGTGCAGGCCCTTTCCGCCGGATACACGCAGGAATGACTCCAGCTCCAGCTGCGCCAGCAGTTTGCGGATGTCGGTGGCCGCTTTCCTGACCTCGGCAAAGGGAACGCTGGGTCCTGGATCCAGATCGAACACCACCCGGTCGGCCTGGTCGGGCGTTTCGGCATGGCTGCCCCACGGGTGGAATTCCAATGCGTTGAACTGCACCAGTTCCAGCAGGCTGGCCGGGTCACGCACCACCAGGTAATGCGCGTTCACCCCGCTTTCTTCCTTGAGCTTTACTGCGTCGACCAGCTCCAGCCCGGCCGTATGGTGTTTCTGGAAGAAGCAGGGCTTTGTGGCGCCACTGGGGCATCGGATGATCGAGAGCGGGCGGTCAATCACCTCGGGAAGCAGGTGCTCCATCACTGCCGTGTAGTAATCCCACACGTCCTGCTTGGTGTAACCGTCGCCGGGGAACAGGATCTTGCCCGGCGAGGACAGCGATGGCGGCGCGCGATCCGCCACCGGTGCCAGCCTGGTCTTGCGCGCAGGCCGCGGAGGTGCCGGTGTGCGCGCCGCCGCCAGGGCCGTTCCAGCGCGATCGGAATCGGCGAGGTCGCCGATATCCTTGTCCGCGCGCACCGCCTTCAGCGACGCCTGGCGCAACAGCTTCTGCCCGCCGATCCCGCGGTAGAAGACCTCCACCACGAATCGCGGCTCGAACCAGGTCGCAGCGCGCAGGTCGGTGTCCTGGGTGGGCACGTACGCGGTTGGCTTGCGGCCGCCACCGCCCTTGATGCGCTTGCTGATGTCGCCGATCAGCTCGTCCGAGAACCCGGACCCCACCCGGCCGGCGTAAAGCCAGCCGTGCTCCGCATCTGGACGGGCCAGCAGCAGCGCGCCGAAGCCGGCACGGCTGCCTTTGGGTGCGGTGTAGCCCACCACCGCAAACTCGTCACTGGCCAGCTGTTTGGTCTTGCGCCAGTCATCACTGCGGCCGCTGTGGTAGCTGCCGTCGGCGCGCTTGGAAATGATGCCTTCGAAATGCTGCTCACCGGCCAGGCGATAGGCCTCGCCGCCATCGCCCTGCACATGGGAACTGAACGCCAACGGGCTGCCCTGTCCTTCCAGCAAGGACTGCAGCAAGGCCTTGCGCTCCAGGAGCGGCGCATCGGCGACGTCCACGCCATCAAGATGCAGCAGATCAAACAGGGCATACGTCAGCACGCCCTGGCGCTCGCCGGAGAGCGTGGCCTGCAGCAGGTTGAAGTCCTCCTTGGTGCCGGCGCCGGCGATGAGCTCACCGTCCAGTGCGGCTGAAGTCAGGCCCAGCGCCGCCACCGCGTCACGTATCTCGGGGATCTTGCCGGTCCATTCCAGTGCATTCCGGGACCACAGCTGCACCTTGCCCTTGGCGACCGTGGCAAGGATGCGGTACCCGTCCCACTTGATCTCGTGGACCCACTGCTCGCCCTGGGGCGGCGCGTCTCCCAGCTTGGCCAACTGCGGTTCGAATGGACCGGACGGCGCTGCGGCCTTTCTTGCCTTGCTGAGCGCCAGCGCCTTCTTCGCCCAGTTCGTTCGTCGGGTGCGCTTGACGGGTACCGCGGTGAGCCGCTTCTTCGCGCTCTTGCCGGCCCCGGCCCGCTTCAGATCCTCCGCTGGCGCTTCAGCGACATCCGCCAGCAGATCGTCTGCCTCGATGTCGCCGGCGAATTCGTCGTCATCCTTGAACAGCAGCCACTGCGGTTGGCGCGCCGGCTTCCCGGAGCGGACCAGATGCCATCCGCCCTTCAGTTTGGCGCCGAACAGTTCGAAGCGCAGATGGCCCTTGGCGAGCTGGGCTTCCGGGTCGCCCTGCGTCGCCCACACGCCATGGTCGAACTGGGCCACATGGCCACCGCCGTACTGGCCTTTGGGGATTTCGCCTTCGAAGGCCGCATAGTCGACAGGATGATCTTCCACCTCCACCGCCATGCGCTTGACCTTCGGGTCGTAACTGGGCCCCTTGGGCACGGCCCAACTCTTCAGCGCGTCCCCTACCTGAAGGCGGAAGTCATAGTGCCTCCGGCTGGCATGGTGCAGCTGCACCACGAAAATGGCGCGTTGCCCTTTCGGTAGCGCCTTGCCCGGCTCGGGCTCCTTGGTCTTGTCAAAACTGCGCTTGCGGCGGTACTCGACCAGGGACATGGGCAGCTCCGCGCTATTTTCCCAGATGCTTGCGGACAGCAACGACGGTGGGTCCGACCGCCGCCACAGCAGCACGAAGTTCCTTGGCGGACACGCCCAGCGTGGTGGTCCAGTACTGCAGCTCGTAATCTTCGTTGACGTTGATGCGATCCCGGTCCGGGCGGCCGGTTTTCTGCTTGTCATCGCTCATGGGAGTCTCCGCGCGTGGTCGGGCGTGAAGTGACCGTACCGGCCGGTGCATGGGCACGAGGCGATGCCATTGTGAAGCCATGGCGAAGGCCTGGCGGCACCGGCGCCAACCCGCAGTGGCGGATCCCGCATCGTGAAGGGCACGCGCACGGTTCGCGTGGACCTTCACATGCCGCCTTCACCTGGCACCTGCCTGATCGCAACCGGGAAGACCCTACGCTGATCGCTCCACTCACTGCGGAGCCCAGTATGGCTATCAAGACGGCGGAAGACCTGTTCATCCACGAACTCTCGGATATCTACAGCGCCGAGAAGCAGCTGACCAAGGCCCTCCCACGCCTGGCCCGTGCGGCCGAGAATCCGGACCTGGCCACGGCGTTTGAGACGCACCTGGAAGAGACCCAGGGCCAGATCGAACGCATCGACCAGGTTGTCGAGATCCTGGGCATTCGCCTGAAGCGCATCAAGTGCGCGGCGATGGAGGGCCTGGTGGAGGAAGGCAAGGAAGTGATCGACAGCATCGACAAGGGCCCTGTGCGGGATGCTGCGCTGATCGGCGGCGCGCAGAAGGTCGAGCATTACGAGATTGCGTCCTACGGGACCATTGCCGCGCTGGCCAAGCAGCTGGGCTACAAGGACGCCCTGCCGCTGCTGCTGGAGACGCTTGAGGAAGAGAAGGCCACCGACGAAAAGCTGACCCTGCTGGCCAAGGACGGCGGCAACGCCAAGGCCGCGCAGGCCGCCTGATCGGCGCGCCTTGGAACCCGGCTGCCACGGACGGCGGCCTCAGTGCCCGTAGAGCACCTGATCATTGGGGCAGAAGAACGTGCGCCGCCGCGTGGTCCCCATGTAGAGCTTGCTGATTGGGCCACCGCACAGGGGACAGACCTTCTTCGTGTGCACCTGCCAATGCTTCTTCAGCTCGAAGCGCCGCTTCCATTCCAGGAAGTCGAAGCTGTAGGCGCGCGCCTGGCCGATCAGCGCGGTAAGCCTGCGTGGCGGCAGGTCGCCCAAGCGGGTGGCGGGGTGCACGCCTATACGGAACAGCACCTCGTTCTTGATGATGTTGCCCACGCCGGCAAAGACCGTCTGGTCCAGAAGCGCATCGCAGACCATGACGTCCGGCATTGCCTTCAGCTTGCGCCGGGCCAGCTTCGGATCCCAGGCATCGTTCATCACGTCCGCGCGCCAGTCGTAGACGTCGTCCAACGGCTCGTCGATCAGCCGCACGGAACACGCATAGAAGTTCAGCTCGCCATTGTCGAACAGCAGGGATACACGCGCCGTGGTTGGCTTCCGTTCGTCGATGCGCCAGCTGCCGAACATCATCAGATGGATGCGCAGTGTGTGGCGGCTGAATTCCAGCAGGAAGTGCTTGCCCCAACTGCGGACCGCCTTGACCCTTCGGCCCTGCAGCGGCGACAGGTCGATGCGGCTGTTTCCGGAGACGGTGCGGACCACGTGCCCTTTGAAATGGCTAGTGGCTTCGCGCAGCAGTACGATGGAAGGACCTTCAGGCATGGGCGTTCTACTGCAGCAGCGCCTGCAGGCGCAGTGCGTTGCCGGTGGCATGGCCCAGTGCTGTATTGTCCAGTACGAACCAGGCCGGCCGTTGCGCATCAGCTTCGCGCCGCAGCCGTTGCGCCAGTTCCGCCAGGGCCTGTTCGCTGTACGCACTGCGATAGATCTGCGGCTGGCCGTGCCAGCGCCAGTAGCTCCACGCACGATCACCGCCGGGAACCGCTGCCGCCGGCACACGTGCCGGATCTGCGGCTACCCGTGCAACACCATGCGCGCTCAGCAGCGCATCCACGTCCGCCGTGAACCAAGTCGGATGCCGCGGCTCGCACGCTACATCGGCCTGCGTGCGCGCGCGCAGGCCCCGCAGGAAGGCTTCGGCCGTGGCCGTGTCGTACACCAGGCTGGGCGGCAGCTGCAGCAGCAATGGACCGAGCTTTCCACCCAGCTCCAGCACGCCCTCAAGGAACTGTTCGAGCGGCTGTATTGCATCGCGCAGCCGACGCTCATGGCTGATCTCGCGCGGGAGTTTCACCGCAAACCGGAAGCCCTCCGGAACGCTCGCCGCCCATCGCGCGTAAGTCCTGGGCTGGTGCGGTCGATAGAAGGAAGAGTTGATCTCCACCATCGACAGGCGTGTGGCATAGCGCTGCAGTAGGCTGTCGCCCGCGCCGAACGCTTCCTGATCCGCCCGCGGCAGCGACCATCCCGCACAACCGACGCGTGGTGGGCCGGACGCAACCGGGGCGGCTGTGGCCTTCATCGTGCCAGCTGCCCGTCTGGTTCGATGATGCCACCCGCGCTTGCTTCCGTCTGCGATTGCGAAACCGACAGTAGTTGATCCAGGGCACTGGTGCCCGACTGCAGCGCCGACGCGCTGCGCACGAATCCGGTCCAGTCGGAAATGGCGATCTTTCCCAGCGCGAGCTCATCCACCCGCACGCTGCGCATCCGCCAGCGCGGAAACTGTCGGCGACCCACCCTGCCCCGGTTCAGTTCGACAATTCCGCTGTGGCTGCTTGCAGCCAGAATGCGCGTGTACACCGCCTTGACCCCTGCCTCCGGGCCTTCCAGGTACTGCAGGAAGCGCGAGCCATCGAACAGCAATGTGCCGGTGACATCGGCGGACTCGTTGAACTGCACCGCCTCCGCCACGAGTTGCTGCAGCCGCTGTTCCGTCAGGTTGCGGGAGGCTTCACTTACATAGGCAATCGCTCTGAAGGGCATGGCACCACCGGTTGTTGCAGACCGCTCTACCTTAGCCACACCGATCGTACGCGCGGTGAGACCGGTGTGGAGGCTGCGTCGAACTGTGGCGTGTACCTTCCGCATCGCGTTGACGCACGGTTGGGCCGCGGAACGTGTGTCTGCCACTGTGCGCACGCGTGCAGGGATGTTCGTGGAGGCCGGATGAGGAATCAGAGCCTTCCGGATGACGCGACGTTGGCGGTCGTGCCACCGCCGTCTAGCGCCGGATCTGGAAGATGGTCGCTGCCGCCAATGAGGCGGCTGAACCCAAGGAGACTTTCCATGGCCAACCAGAACCAGAACCAGGGCACCAGCAACCGCGGTTTCGCTTCGATGGACGAGGACAAGCAGCGCGAGATCGCCGCCAAGGGTGGACGTGCCGCGCACGAGTCAGGCAACGCCCATGAATTCAGCTCGGAAGAAGCACGCGAAGCCGGCCGCAAGGGCGGCGAAGCAGTGAGCCAGGACCGCCAGCACATGGCTGACATCGGCCGCGAAGGCGGCCAGAACAGTCGCGGTGGTGGCAACCAGGGCGGCAACCAGGGCGGCGGGCAGCAACAGCAGGAACGCGGCGGCGGCAACAACCGCGGTGGCCAGCAGCGCTGATCGGCGCTGAAACCCGTTGCATCCCTTCGTGGGCGGACGTGATGTCCGCCCACTTTTGTACGCCCCACGCGGCTCAGGGGCGTTGCAACCGGAGCGCCGCGAACGGGCGCCCCGGCTTCTTTCACGGCTCGCGTGGCGGCAGGTCCAGTGCACCTGCACCCGGGCCTGCCCCCAGCTCGGCCCCGGTGGCCGGCCGCGCTTCCGGGTCGGAGAGCGTGCGCAGGGTCATGGCCTGCACCGCCGCTTGTTCGCGCGGGTCCAGGTCCACCGTGCCGCCGCCGTCGCCACCATCCACAGCGGCCTGTGCGTCGCGGTCGCTTACCCGCTCCCAGAGCTCGCCGCTGTTCCAGCTGCCCTGCAGATCGTCGGCGCCGTCACCCTGCGACATGTCCATGTACAGATCGGTGAACGCCGGATCCCCCGGCAGCTTGCCCGGTGGGAAGTTGGGCTGGATGCTGTGCAGCGCTTTCTCGAACGACTTCATGTGCGCGATCTCGCGGGTCATCAGGAAGCGCAGCGCATCCTTGATGCCCGGGTCGTCGGTAACGTTGATCAGGCGCTCATACACCAGCTTGGCGCGCGCTTCGGCCGCGATGTTCGAGCGCAGGTCGGCGGTGGGGTCGCCGATCGAGTCGATGTAGGCGGCTGTCCACGGCACCCCGCTGGAATTGACCAGCGCGGGGCCGCCGCCGTACAGGATCTGTTCGGTGTGGCTGGTGCTGTTCTGGCCCAGCAGCCGCATGTCCTCAGCCTCGGCAAGCCCTTCGGACTGGATCGCCTTGGGCCCGCGGTTGAGCATGGCGATGATGGTGCCGATGATCTCCAGATGACTGATCTCCTCGGTGGCGATGTCCATCAACAGGTCCTTGCGCCCGGGATCGCATTCGCCAAGTCCCTGGGTGAAGTAGCGCATCGCGGCGGCCAACTCGCCCTGTGGGCCGCCGAACTGTTCAAGCATGAGGCTGGCGAGCTGTGGGTTGGATTCGCGGACGCGCACGGTATACATCAGTTTCTTGTGATGAAAGAACATGAGGGCTTTCCCGGTGGCTGGTGTGGGCTGGCTTAGGGGTCAACGCTTGGCTTGGGCGCCGGGCGTTTCGTCACGGTTGAGGAACGCTCCGACCAGCCCGTCCTGGTGGTCCTCCAGCCAGCGCGCCATGGCAACCTCTTCCTGCAGGATCTGGCCGCACACCGCCGCAACGTCGGGCGCGCCGGCGCGCTCGGCAGCGATCACCAGCGCCCTGTACGTGGCGATCTCGGTGTTCTCGAAGCCGAATGAAAGGCCCACGCTCTTGACCACCTCGTCCTCCATCAGCGTGTTGCCGGCGGCGTGGATGGCGGCGGTCATGCTCGCGAACAATCCCTTCGCGGTGGGCACGCTTCCTCCCAGCGCCTCAATGCACTGCCGCAGTGAGGCAGACTGCCCCTGCGTCTCCTGGACGTGCTGGCTGATGCGTGCGGCAAGCTGGGGATAGTTCTCGATCCGCGAAGCCATGGCCTTCATCATGGTCTCCGCTTCCTGTTCCATGGCGTAGGCGTCCTGCAGCCACTTCAGCAGGCGCTCGCTTCGGGCGGTGTTCTGGTCTGCCATCTCGATCTCCGGTGCGGGGCGACATGCCTCCGGAGACCATCGTGGAGCGAGCGCAATCACCGCGTTGTCGGCCGATGTGAGCCGCCGCAGGTTGGCATTGCACGCAGCGCTGATGCAGCGATAACATCCGCACCCGGGACTGGACCCGGGGCGCCCTCAGGTCGCCAGGGCGCTCAGGTCGCCAGGGCGCTCGATGCGACCGCGCCCGCCCTGGGGCCCCGGGGGCGGGCGTTCGAAGCGCCCCCGCCGTCCGCCGCCATTACGGCCTGCATCACGCGGTGTTGAGCACGGTGCCCACCCCCGTCCACGCCCACGACATAGACAAAACGGCCATCAAATTTGGCCTGTGCGCCTTCAAGGGCATCGTCGGCCTGCAATGCCCGCTTCAGCGACTTCATCCATGTCCGTTCAGGCGTACGGTCCAGTTCCACGACAATGGCGGCGCCGCCACAATCGAGCGGCATGCAATCGATACGCAGCACGCCTGGAGAGGCCGCTTCGTTTCCGGATAGAGGCATGACAGAAACTCCGATACAGGGGTCGGCGGCAGTATCCACAGCGCATGCCAAGAAGCCGTCAACGAAATCCATAAGGCCCTCCACGCCTCCTCCACGAGGTTGGTCACGCGCGCAAGGCTTCGCGCCGGACTGACAATGCGCACGCAGGATCTTGATGCAGCACAGCAGAAACTCGTGTTCCCAGGACAACACAGGCATGTACGCATGCAATCCGCAATGAGCCAGCGCAGATGCAACCTGCTGCTGGTGGAAGACCAACTCGACCTGGCCGCACTCATGGAGCACGCACTTGAGGACGTCGGTGGTCAGGTGACGCATGCCTACAGCGTGTTCGACGCTCTCGGGCTGCTGGACACCCAGCGATTCGACGGCGCCGTGCTCGATGTCGAACTTCGCGACGGTGTGGTCTTTCCCGTCGCTGATCGCCTGGCAGAACTCGGCATCCCCTACCTGTTCGTCTCTGCGGTGTACGACCAGCTGGTGCCGCAGCGCCACCGGCGCGCAGCCTTCGTTGCCAAACCGTTCCATGTGAGTCAATTGCAGGACACGGTTCGGCGCGTGCTGGGCGATACCTGCGCGCAGCCGCCCCCGCATTGAATCCATGCAACCGTCACCCCAGGTGCGGGGCTACCACCAAGCCCAGCTGGCGCAGCGCGCCACCACGGGAGAGGCCATCCCAGTTGCCGTGCGCGACGCTGCGGATCTCGGAGGCCTCAACCCACAGCAATCGCATCGACCAATAGGGAAAGAACCTGCCGGAAACCCTGCCGCGGCCCAGTTCGATCAGCTCGCGATGGCTGCGGGCACTGAGAATGCGGCTGTACACCACGTTGATGCTGTCTTCCGGCCCCTCGATGTACTGCAGGGAGCGGAGTTCGTCATAAAGAAGCACACCCGTAACGCCGGCTTCAAGGTTGAAGCGGGCGGTGGCCCTGGCGAGGTCATCCACATGGTCCATGGAAAGCCCCGATGTCGCCTCACTTGCGTAGGCGACTGCACGGAGGGGCACATTCGTTCCTTCTTGCGCAGGAAAAAATTTCCTGCACTTCAATGATCGCCGCGCTGATGTAGGCAGGGATGAGGTGTTCAATCGCCGGGCTACCAGTGCCCTCCCCGAGCTGCACGCTGCGATAACGCGTCGGCAGGCGGGAGCTTCTGCGCTCCCGGCCGAGCGGTTCAGCGCCAACAGCGTTCACGGCTGTAGATGGTAATGGGCGCAGGCGCCGGCGGCCACATCACTCGGCTGGAAGCGTGGCCTGCCCATGAATACCCTGTGCGGTGATCCTCACCCGGTCAGCGCGGGCGCCTCGCTCTCGCCCTCACGCACTGGCGCAGCTCCCATAGCCATGGCAACACCACCAGGCCAAGCGCCGGCAGCAATACGAACCACCAGAGCGGCGGTGCTGCCGGAGCCACACTGACTGCCCATCGAGGTTCAGCCTGCCACGTCACCCCGCCCAGCAGGACCCAAGGAGCGGCGTCGAGCACACTGTGCACGTGCTGTTCAGCCGGGCTGATGCGTCGCCGCCCATCCGCACTGACGGTGTCGAAGTAGCCGGCGATTGCGTGCGTGATGACCAGGACCGCCAGCAGCGCGATGAGCGACCACGTGCTTTCCAGCACGAGCCACGCCAGCACGCCGCTGCCGATCAGAAGCAGCTGCACCCCATGCAACAGGCTTTCGCGCATCGCGGAGGTGTGTGGAAGGTCGGTCCGGCGGTGAAAATGGAAGTCCAGCGAACCGGCCACCAACCACAGTGCGTACACACAGCCCACGACAATCACACTCATGGCGCCACGCTCACGGTGTCAGAACGATCTTGCGGCAGTCGTCATCCTTGGCATCAAACATCGCATAGCCCTGCGCTGCATCGGCCAGGCGCATCCGGTGCGAGATGATGTCACCCGGGTCCAGCCTTCCTTCCATGATGGCGTCGAGCAGCTCCGGCATCAGTCCCTGCACGTGGGTCTGCCCCATCTTGAACGTCAAGCCCTTGTCGAACGCGTCACCCAGCAGGAAACCGTGGATGAAGCCGGCATAGACACCGGGGATGCTGACAACGCCGCCGCGGCGGGCCGCGGCGATGCACTGCCGGATCGCCACCCCGCTGCTGCCTTCCAGTTTCACGGCGGTCAGCGCTGACTCCAGCGCACTCCCTTCGGCCTCGAAGCCTACGGCCTCGATGCAGGCGTCTGCGCCCCGCCCGCTGGTCTGGGTCAGGATGTAATCGGCCGGGTCCTCGATCTCCCTGAAGTCGATGGGGGTCACCCCGTAGGCGCGACGCGCGTAGTCAAGGCGGTAGCGAAGATGGTCCACCATGAAGATGGTCTCGGCCCCCAGCAGCCGGCAGCAGGCTGCGCTCATCAGCCCCACCGGCCCGGCACCGAAGATGGCCACCGTCGAGCCGGGCTTGACCCCAGCGTTCAGCGCGGCCTGGTAGCCGGTGGGCAGGATGTCCGAAAGGAACAGAACCTGCTCGTCGGCCACCCCTTCCGGGATGCGCAGCGGGCCTACATTCGCCTTCGGCACGCGTACGAATTCGGCCTGCCCGCCGGCCACGCCGCCATACAGATGGCTGTAGCCGAACAATGCGGCCGGAGGCAGTATGCCCTTCTGGTTCAGTGCGGCGCCCTTGCCCGGATTGGTGGTCTCGCAGGCGGCATACTCGGCCAGCCGGCAGTGGAAGCACTCGCCACAGGCAATCACAAACGGGATCACCACGCGATCCCCGGGTTTCACCTGGGTCACGCCGCTGCCGACCTCTTCCACCACGCCCATGAATTCGTGGCCCAGTACATCGCCATCGTGCAGGTCAGGAATCTTGCCCCGGTACAGGTGCAGGTCCGAACCACAGATGGCGGTGGCGGTCACCCTCAGGATCAGATCATCCTCAGCCGCCAGCACCGGGTCAGGCACGGTCTCGACGCGCACATCCCTGCGGCCGTGATAGGTCAATGCCTGCATCGCGGTTCTCCAGAAAGATCGGAACACCAGCATCGCAGGGCAGTCCCCCTGCTGCGGTGACATCCGGGTGTGCGCAGCGTTCATTCTGTGGCGTCGTGGCGTTAACCCGGCGCGGTGCAGGCTTCAGGTTCTCGCCGCAGGAGCTGCTCATGAACGACAAGTTGCCTTTCAATCCAACCACGGACGTGGACGATCAGTCGAAGGCCCACACGCCGGACAAACGTCGCAACGACCAGGCCAGGTGGAAGGACCACGACATGCCCGACGATGGGGACGGCCCCAAGGCGGTACCTGAAGACTACGAGCGGCCGGATCCTGACCCGACAGGCAAGCGTTGAGCCCGCCTCACACCCTCGATGCGCAGTGATCACGAGCCCTGCCCTCTTGCCCGCGCATGCTTCGGCACGGTCTCTGGAACGGCTGATCGAGGTGTTGCATGTGGAAACGCAACGGTCTCTCGCTGGTGCTGCTTGCACTCACCGTCGTGTTCATCTTTGGGCAGGCAGTTGCGGGGCACCATGTCCACAACCAGGAGTTGACGCAGCACGGGCGCGCGCCGATCGATCTATGGCACTACCTGGCGACCGGCCACTTCGTCAGCGCCACATTCGAGAACTGGGAGAGCGAATTCCTGCAGATGGGCATGTATGTTCTCCTGACCGTCACCCTTCGCCAGCGTGGCTCAGCTGAATCGCGGCCGTTGGATCCTGCACAGGAGCAGAGCCGCGTCGAGCCAGGACCTATGCCCTGGCCGGTGAGGCGTGGCGGCGTCTGGAAGGTGCTGTACGGTCATTCGCTTGCAATCGCCGTCGGGCTGTTGTTCCTGTTGAGCTTCACGCTGCATGCGTTGGGAAGCTGGCGAGCCGAGCAGGCCGAGCAGCTGTTGCGGGGCCTGCCCGCACCCGGCTTCCTGCAGCACCTGGCCAGCAGCACATTCTGGTTTGAATCGATGCAGAACTGGCAGAGCGAATTTCTCGCCGTGCTGTCCCTGGTTGTACTGACGATCTTCCTGCGCCAGAAGGATTCACCGCAGTCCAAGCCGGTCGAGGCCCCGCACGCACAGACAGGTGATTGAGCCATGGGACAGGATCCATCGACGGCCTTGCTGATCATCGACATGTTCAGCCGTTTCGACTTCCCCGGCGCGCAGGATCTTGCGCCCGTTGCGGAGCGGGCGGCCAGACAGATCCGGCGTTTGAGAGACCACTTCGATGACCGCAGGTGGCCGGTCATCTATGCCAATGACAATTTCTCCGACTGGAAGCGTGACTTCCGACAACAGGTTGCGCAGTGCAGGCGGGACGGGGGCGCAGCCGGGCGGATAGCCGACCTGCTCTCACCCCTGCCCGATCACTACTTTGTACTCAAGCCCAAGCACTCGGCGTTCCTCGCCACCCCGCTGCCGGTCCTGCTTGCCAAGTTGGGCGTGCGCCGACTTTGGCTCAGCGGGATGACAGCCGATTCGTGTGTGCTGGCAACCGCGTTGGACGCCAACGCCAGGGAGTTCGACGTCGTCCTGGCAAGGGAGGCCGTGGCGGGGATGCCGTCACAGAAGCAGCGGGCAATGGCGCTGCTCGCCGACTCGGGAGCAGCCCGGGTGGCACGAATTGCTTCTCTGGTGCCGGCATGACCAGCGGGATGGAGCAGCATTCGGCTCAAGCCCGGTCTGCGACACCCTTTACACCGGCATGACCGGCGCAATGTGCGCAGCAGAAGATCTGGCCGTTTCCCTCGACACCGTGTCCGATGATGGCGCAATCGCAGTGGGTGCAGCGCGGGGCGAACGCATGGATCGCGCATTCAAACGAATCGAACGTGCCGCTACGCCCGCCCTGCTGCACGGTGAAGCTCTTGTCGTAGTCGTTGCCGCAGACATCACAGGTAGCCATCGGGCACCTCCTGCTCTGGAAGGAGCCTGCAGTGTGGCCATCACGGGTGTCGGCGGCAGTGAAAGCACCGTGTCACGACCGTGCAGGGTCTTCACGCGGAGAGGGGCATGGCACCTGCCCTGCAACGTCCGTCCGGACCCGTCCAATGAACCGGCACGCCAGCATGATCTGCACGATGCAGTGAGCGCGGGCAGTGCGGGTTGACTGGAACTGCAGGAGATGACTGCTCGCCCGTAGCGTACGTTGGCAATCCCCTTGCGTTATGCGGCAAGGGCGTACGGCTCCACCAGTCCCACCAGCAGATCCATTGCCGATTGCCCACCGGCCGACGTATCGCCACGCTGCACGAAGCCGATCCAGTCCGCGTGGGCCAGCGACTTCAACGGCCCGGGATCTACCGGAAGCCAGCGCATCGGCCAGAACGGCAGGCGCCGGTTGCCCACCCTGCCCCGCTGCAGCTCCACCAGCCCTGCGTGGCTGGTTGCGCCCAGCACACGCGCGTACGCCACCCGTAACCCGTCCTCCGGTCCCTCCATGTACTGGAGAAACCGCCCGCCATCGAAGAGAAGCACGCCGGTAACGCCGGCGTCCCGGTTGAAACGTGCGGCGTCGTCGACCAGCTGGTCCAGCCTGTTGCCCTCCTTGCGCCCGTTGTCGCCCACAACAGTGGGGCTGGCTTCGCTGACGTATACCACTGCCCTGATAGGCATCGGTTGCTCCTGTGACGAATCCCCCCAGATTCCGATGGCCTCACCGTAGCCCATCCGAGGACCTGGGAAGTTCCCATCGTGTGTATTCCGTGATCCGATCGCCACTATCCGACCAGCGGTGCACCTTTCCTCGGCGTGTTCAGGATCCGCAGCCGGTCGTCCTGCTGTGCCGGCACCGCAGGTTCGGGGAGACGCATGCCAGTGCCAGGCTCACGCCCTGTCCGCTGCCCACGCCAGGTCGAACGTCAACGCGAGGCGCTGGCCGGGCTCCAGCCGGTGCGGCGCCAGCGTGAAGCCGTCCGGCGGACCGCTCTGGGGCTCCACACAGGTGGCGTGCGGCGTGCCGTCGTAGACCACCCAATGGTCGTGGTCCGAGCGCAGCCGCAGGCGCTGGCCTCCGCGTATCAGCGTGATGTCGCTGTCGGCGATGAAGCAGTCATCCCAGGGACCGGTAGTGGGAGCCACACAGGGCAGCGTGGCAATACCTTCCCCGTCCCGCGGGTACATCGCACGAGGCGTGAACAGCAGCCCGTCAGGCTTCCGGAACCAGGGATGCCAGCCCAGCACCGCCGGCATCGCCTGCTCGCCGGCCTGGACCGAAAGGCGCATCTGCAGGGCGTGAGCCTCCAGCTGCAGGTCCAGCATGGCGATGCCACCGAAGGGCCAGTAGCCGTCGTGCGGCAACGCCAGCGCCAACCTGGCTGCCGCCGCATCCAGCCGGTCGATCTGCCACGGTCGCGAGAAGCCCAACCCATGAATGGCATGCCCGTCGAAGTTGAGCGGCAGCCGATGCGGCCTGCCATCAAAGCGGAACGTTCCATGGCGGATGCGCCCGGCCCAGGGCACCATCGGGTAGCAGCCCCAGGCGATCGCAGCCGCCCCGCCCACCTGCGCATCCACCAGCCACTCCACGCCCTGGTAACGCAGGTGCGCCACGCGCCCGCCCGCCCCTGCGGCGAGCGCAACCTCCAGTTCGCCGCATCTCAGCCAGTGCAGTTCACCGGCCGGCAGCGGGGCCAGCGCATCATCCACCGGCAGCATGCGCTCAGGCCCCATACGGATTGATCGTGCGGATGCTTCCGTCCGGCTCCATGTGCAGCGGTGTGCACTTGGCCGAGCGCAGGTGGGTGATGCCGCCGGACATCAGTGCATCGTGATAGAACAGGTACCACTGCCCTTCGAACTGGCAGATGGAGTGGTGGGTGGTCCAACCGACCACGGGGGTGAGGATCACGCCAGCGTAGGTGAACGGGCCATACGGGCTGTCGCCGATGGCGTAGCACAGCTGATGGGTGTTGCCAGTGGAGTACGACAGGTAGTAGCGCCCCTGGTACCTGTGCAGCCACGGGCCTTCGAAGAAGCGGCGCGCGTGGTCGTCCGCACGCAGCGGCTGGCCATGCTCATCCAGGATCTGCACTTCGCGGGTGGGCTCGGCCAGCTCGGTCATGCTGGCATCCAGGCGGCCCACGCGCGGCCCCAGGGCCGGTGCGCTGCCCTCGGGTTCCTCGTGTGCCACGTCGTACTGGTTGTCACGATACTTCTGCAGTTGCCCGCCCCAGATGCCGCCGAAGTACAGGTAGTGGCTGCCATCCTCGTCTTCGAACACGGCAGGGTCGATCGAGTACGCGCCCTTGATCGGCTCCGGCTGGGGCACGAACGGGCCCTCCGGCCGCGTGCCGATCGCCGCGCCGATGCGGAACCGGCCCTCGGCGTCCTTGGCCGGGAAGTACAGGTAGTAGCGGCCATCGCGGCAGGCGGCATCGGGGGCCCACATCTGTTTCCGCGCCCAGGGCACGTCGCGCACGTGCAGCGCCATGCCGCAATCCACGGCCGTGCTGTCGGGCGTATCCATCTTCAGCACATGATAATCCTGCATGCCGAAGTGACCACCTTCGTCGTCGAACGGCTGGCCACCGTCGATGTCGTGCGACGGATAGATGTACAGGCGCCCCTCGAACACGTGCGCCGAAGGGTCGGCGGTGTAGATGTGGGTCACCAGCGGTTGCGAAATGGCGTGTGCGGTGAGCTGCGCAAGACGGGCTTCGCTGGCCTGGCCGTCTTCGCCGGCATGGAGGTCGATCATGGTTGTCATCTTGGCCTTACGCGGAAGCGTCGGCGGAACGGCGACGCAGGTGGAGGTCCTGCTCGATGCGGGTCTCGGTGCGCTTGTCGATCCTGTAGAAGAACAGCAGCGCGACGGCGAGCAGGAAAGGAAGGGAGCAGTAGACGCTTACGGTCAAGCGGATGCCCTGCACCACGGCCTCAGGCTGCTGCGCCAGTCCTGCCTGGTAGCCGTAGTGCGCAAGGATGGCCGCGACCAGCGCGCCTCCGACGCTGAGGCCGATCTTCAGCCCGCACAGCATCGCCGAGAAGATGATCGCGGTCGCCCGCCGATGGTTCTTCCACTCCGAGTAGTCCGCGACGTCGGCGATCATCGCCCACAGCAACGGGATGGTGATGCCATAGCAGAAGCCATGCAGCATGAAGGCAGCGAAGGCCACCGCCACGCCCGTGGGTGGAAACAGGTAGAAGGCAAGCAGGAACAGGGTCGAGACAAACAGGGCGCCACCGAAGACGTCGCGCTTGCCGAAGCGATCCGCCAGCCGTCGTGATGCGCCGATGCCCAGGATCATGCACAGGATGCCGCACGCGTTGAACAGGCTGAACGCCGAGGTGGCCGCGTCCTTCGGCCAGGTGAACGCCGCGAAGCCGGCGCTGGCCAGGGCAGCATTCAAGGCGCTGATCAGGCCGTTGAAGCCTGAGCCGTCCAGGAAGCCGGCCAGCGCGGCTTCACTCATGTAGTACTGGAAGTAATAGATGTAGGTGCCGCCCTTCAGCGCCAGGTTGATGAATACCAGCACGGTCAGGGCCAGCATCACCTGCCACGGGCGGTTGTGCAGCAGGTCCGACAGGTCCTGCAGTACGCCCCCGGTCTGCTCGCGCGTCGGCACGATGCGTTCGCGAGTGGTGGCGAACGTGATCAGGAAGAACACCGTGCCGATGATGGCGAATGCGGTCATGACCTGCTCGAAGCCGCGCACCCGGTCGCCATCGCCCAGGATCAGCACCAGCGGCATCAGCAGCACCTGGATGATGAACTGCGCGACCATCACAGCCACGAAGCGGTAGGCCGAGAGGCTGTTGCGCTGGGCCATGCTGCCGGTCAGCACGCCGCTCAGCGCCGAGTACGGCAGGTTGTTCGCGGCGTAGACGCAGACCAGCAGCGCGTAGGTGGCCAGTGCATAGATCACTTTTCCGCGCTCGCCCAGGTCCGGGGTGCTGAACGCCAGCAGCGACAGCACGCCGAACGGAATGGCTGTCCACAGGATCCATGGGCGGAAGCGGCCCCAGCGTGTGGATGTGCGGTCCGCCGCGATGCCGATCAACGGCGTGAACACGAACGCACCCAGCAGGCCCACCACGAAGATGATCGTGGCCGCGGTGGCAGCCGGCAGGCGGTAGACGTCGGTGTAGAAGAACGCCAGGTAGGTGATCAGGGTCTGGAAGATCAGGTTGGCGGCGAGATCGCCCAGGCTGTAGCCGAGCTTCTCGCGTACCGATAGCGCGTGTTCAGTGCTTGCCATGCAGCGGACGTCCTTGAAAAGGAATCTGGTCGAAGCGGAATCGATGCCGGCGGGGATGATCAGTCAAGCGCGGGCACCACGGTGAACCTGCCCTGCGCACGTATATCGGCACTGGACGCCCCCACCCTGACCTCATAGGCACCGGGCTGCACCGCGTACGCCGCGCGCGCTTCGTCATAGTGGCGCAGGGCCTGCGCCGCCTCCAGGGTGAACGTCACCGTGCGGCGTTCGCCCGGGGCCAGCTGGACGCGCTGGAAGCCACGCAGTTCCTGCACGGCGTCGCCGCTGCCAGCGTGCTCGCGCCGCACGTACAGCTGCACCACTTCGTCACCGCTGCGGGTGCCCGCGTTGGTCACATCCAGCGCCACGCCCAGGCGGCCATCGGCGCGGAGGCTGTCTGCATCGAGGCGAAGCGTTCCATAGTCGAATCGGGTATACGACAGACCGTGACCGAACGGATACAGGGGCGTGCCGCGGAAGTAGCGATAGGTGCGGCCCTCCATGGCGTAGTCGTCGAATGCCGGCATCGCTTCGCCGGCCTTGTAGAACGTGACCGGCAAACGGCCGGCGGGATTGACGTCGCCAAACAGCGCCTGACCGACTGCGGTGCCGCCGCGTTGCCCGGGGTACCAGCTCATCAGGATCGCCGGCAGATGCGCCTGCGCCCAGTCCACGGCGATGGCCGAGCCACCGGTAAGCACCATCACCACCGGCTTGCCGGTGCCGTGCAGGGCCTCCAGCAGGGTGCGCTGCGGCGCGGGCAGTCGCAGGTCGGTACGGTCGCCACCGGCAAAGCCCGGGTAGTTGACCGTCATCTCTTCGCCTTCGACATCGCCGGTGAGTCCACCAACGAACACCACCACATCGGCATCGCGTGCGGCATCGAGCGCTTCATCGAACGGTGCCTTGGCGCCGGGCATGCGCCAGCCCAGGCGCACGCCGGCATCGCGCTGGTCGTCGTAGTACTCCAGTTTCAGGTCATAGGCACGCCCGGCCTGCAGGTCGAGTTCGACACCCTCGGCATGCAGGCGATCCGTGTTCACCCAGTGATCGATCACGCGCTTGCCGTCCAGATACAGGCGGTAGCCATCATCGCCGGCCACCTCCAGCCGGTAGCGACCGGACACAGGGGGCAGCAGCTGGCCGCTCCAGCGGATGCTGAAGCGGTCGTTGGGAATCCCCTGCCCCGGTGCCGCTTCGCCGCGTGCCAGCAGGTTGTCGGTCGGCGAGCCGCGGTCCCAGCGGAAGCCGATCTGCGCGTCGGTACGCACCAGGGCCGGAGTGCCGGACAGGTCGGGCGTGCGGAAGTACTCACCGCGCAGGCCACGCTCGGGCGAGTCCGCCGAGGGCCGCAGGTAGGTCGGCTCGATCAGCGGTGTGGCGCCGGGATCGTCACGGCCTTCCACGAGGTCGACGCCGCGCGCATAACGCACTTCAACGCCCTTGGCCGCCTCGCGTATGCCCTGCAGGATCGTCACCGGCGCGGCCGGTGTGCCGAAGTAGTTGCCGAGCAGCGCCATGGTGTCGTCGGCGGTGGGGCCAACCACGGCAATGCGCTTGGTGTTGCGCGACAGTGGCAGGATGCCGTCGTTCTTCAGCAGCACCAGCGATGCCTGCGCGGCCTTGAGCGCGAGCGCATCATGGGCCGGCGCCTGGTTCACCGAGGCGGGAATGCGCGCCCAGCGCACCCGCTCCGGTGGGTCGAACATGCCCAGGCGCATCCGTGCGGTGAACAGGCGGGTCACTGCATCGTCGATCTCCGCCTCGCTGATCAACCCCTGGCGCACGGCCGAGGGCAATGTGGCGTACTCCTGGCCGCATTCCAGCTCGGTGCCGTTCCTCACCGCCAGCGCCGCAGCGGCTTCGCGCGTGGTGACGATACGGTGGTGCTTCCAGATATCGACGATGGCCCAGCAGTCCGAGACCACGTAGCCCTTGAAGCCCCAGTCGCGTCGAAGCACATCGCGCAGCAGGAAACGGCTGGCACTGGCGGACTCGCCGTACACGCGGTTGTAGGCGCCCATGACCGCATCCACTTCGCCCTCCTTCACCAGCGCCTCGAACGCCGGAAGGTAGGTGTCATACAGGTCGCGCCGGCTGGGCCGTGCATCGAAGTGATGGCGGTCGGCCTCCGGTCCGCTGTGCACGGCCAGATGCTTGGCGGTGGCGTCCAGCTTGCGGTAGACGGGGTCGTCGCCCTGCAGGCCACGTACGAAGGCCACGCCCATGCGCGCGGTGAGGTACGGGTCCTCGCCATAGGTTTCCTGTCCGCGCCCCCAGCGCGGGTCGCGGAAGATGTTGACGTTCGGCGACCAGAAGGTCAGGCCCTGGTAACGGCCATGCGCGCCTTCGCGGAAGAACTGGTGGTGCTTTGCGCGGGCCTCGTCGCTGATGGTCGTGGCCACCTGCCCCATCAACGGTACATCGAAGGTCGCGGCCAGGCCGATTGCCTGCGGAAACACCGTGGCCTGCCCTGCCCGTGCGACGCCGTGCAGTCCCTCGTTCCACCAGTCGTAGGCGGGTACCCCCAGCCGTTCGATCGCCGGCGCGGCGTTCTGCATCTGCGCGGCCTTCTCTTCCAGCGTCATCTGCGCGACGAGTGCGGCGGCCCGTTGCTCGAAGCTGGCCGAAACGTCCAGCCAGGGCCGCGGCGCGGCCGCGGACGCGGCGGCCGCCACGCAGGTCAGTACGAACAGGGCGGCTCCACCGCGCAAGGTACGGCGGCGGGCCTTGGACGAAATCGACAGCCTCATTTGCTTCTCCCGGTGCGCTCGTCGCGCGCGAAAGGACCCAGCAGTGCGCCCACGAAGCCGCCTGCCCGGTCCGTACTCAGAACGGTGCCGTCCACCCCGCCTGCGAGCAGTTGCCAGCCCTGCCCATCGCCAGTGTCGAACGAGAACGCATAGTCGCCCTCGTTGCCGGCAACCTTCAGGCGCAGTGCTGCAGGCACAGGTACTTCACGGCTGGCCAGCGTCCGCGTGCTGCGGCCACCGTCGCGCGCTTCGAGGAAGAGCGAGAGGCGCCCCCCGCCAAGGTCACGAACGCCAAGGAAGTACCAGTACGCCTCGCTCTGGAACGCCGCCAGACCGGCGGCGACTCCGGAAGCTGGCGGGGTCATCGCGGTGCTCGCCTCGAAGCGCAGATGCTGCTGGCGCCGGCCGAGAAATGCCGGATTGCGCAGCGTGTCCAGATCCTCGGCAAGCGGGTGCACGGCCAGCATGCCGGGGCGCGTGGCCAGGTCGGCCCAGGCATGCCTGGGCACCCGCACGCGCAGCCACTGTGGATCAAGCGTCGGGCCATCGAAATTGTCGCGCGCTACGAAATTGCCGGTCGAAGGGGCCTGGGATGCCTCGCCCTGCATCCACGCGGGGGCCTTGGCCACATAGGGAATGGCCTGGTCAACCGGCAGGATCTGCGGCCAGCCATCCTGCCAGCGTACCGGCAACAGGTAGGTCTCGCGCCCGGTGTTGTAGTGCTGCTTCTGGTAGTTGCGGCTGGCCAGGAACACCGCCCACCACGAGCCATCCGGGCCTTCGACCAGGTCGGCATGGCCGGCATTGGTGATCGGAAGTGGACGGTCGTCCGGCAGTTCGCGCTGGGTCAGGATCGGATTGCCCGCATAGGGAACGTAGGGCCCCCACACCGTGCGGCTGCGCAGCACCACCTGCGAATGCTGCGGCCCGGTACCTCCTTCAGCGTCGGACAGGTAATACCAGCCCTCCCGCTTGTAGATGTGCGGTCCCTCGATCCAGATGGGATTCTTTGCCGGCTCCACGCCTCCATCAACCAGCACCCGGCGCGGCCCGACCGGCCTGAATGCCGCCAGATCGATCTGCTGCATCCAGATGGCGCGGTGCCCGTCGTAGCGCGGCGGGCCGGGCGGTGCATCGTTGTTGATCAGGTACACCTTGCCGTCATCGTCGAAGAACAGTGACGGGTCGATGCCATCGATGCCGGGCAGCCAGTGCGGATCGGACCACGGACCGGCCGGATCGCGCGCGGTGGCGATGAAGTTGCCACCACTGTCGGTGGCGGTGGTGACGACGTAGAACGTACCGTCGTGGTACTCGATGGTCGGCGCGAAGATGCCGCGCGAGACGCTCAGGCCGTCGAAATCCAGCTGCGTGGGGCGGTCAATCACATTGCCGATCTGCTTCCAGTGCACCAGGTCGGCACTTTCGAACACCGGAATGCCCGGGAAGTAGGTGAAGCTGGAATTGACCAGATAGAACCGGCCGTTCGCGCGCACGATGCTGGGATCGGCATGGAAGCCGGCCAGGACGGGATTGCGGTAGTGCCCGGCCGGCAGCGGCACTTCAAACGCCTGGTCATTGCCGCGGTACTCGAACCAGTCGAAGTACACCGGCGGAGCATCCGGCGGCGCGCTGGCCCGGGTGGTTGCGGCCGACAGCAGGAACAACGCCCCCAGCAGGTGGCGCGCCATCGACCTCAGGCCGGCCCTGTCGCGGGCCAGAGGGGACTGCTTGGACAACGTCATCATCGTCGGGCCTCGGCTTCGGCAATGGGAAGTTCGAACGGGCCGGCCGGCGCCCCGCTGCGGTCGCGCAGCGTGCACACCGGGCCATCGGCCCAGCAGTAGCGCACATGCGTTGCGCGCGTGGACAGCGGGCCGCGCAGCAGGATCCGGCGCGCATCCAGTCCGGCATCGGCGTACTCGCAGTGGCGCGTATGGCCCCTGGCCTCGCACAGTTCAAAGCCGATCGGACGCAGTGCGCCGGTTGCGGTGAGCGCACCTTCGACATCCTCGAACGCGATGGCCACGCCCGCGGGCGTCCGCACGGCCGTGACCGCCCGCGGACCTGACGGTGCCAGATCCTGCTCGCCGTACACCACATGGCGCGCCACGCGCGCCAGGCGGCGCCCGAGCTCCTGCTTGTTCGGCGGATGGATGTCGTAGGCGTCGCCGATGTCGATGGCAATGGCAAGACCGCTCTGCGCATCCTCGGCCGCGACGCGCCGCTGCGCCTCACGCACCTGCGCCCAGCCGCTGTCGGCGGGCGCAGCCGGCGGCTGGCCGTAGCCGGCCAGTTGTACCAGCAGCAGTGGCGTGCGCGCACCGAACTGCCGCCGCCAGTCCTCGCGCAGCGCACGCAACCGCGCCGCGTATGCCGCGCCATCACCGGTGTTCGATTCGCCCTGGTACCACAGCATGCCGCGCAGCCCGAAACCGCCGAGCGGTGCGATCATTCCGTTGTACAGCGTCGACAGCCCGGTGGCCGCCTGCCAAGGGGCAAATGGCGGCGCCTGCTGGCCCGGCGCAACCCGATACATCCACGGTCCCTGCAGTGGCACCCGCTCGCCGGTATCGAACTGCAGGCCGTGTGCCGTTGAAGGACCGGCCAGGCCGCCTTCGCCGTAGGTGTCCAGCACGTTGACCGCAATGCTGTTGGATCCTGCTTTCAGCAGGCCATGTGGCAACGGGTAGCGCCTCTCGCCGGCGCCGTACTGGCTGCCGACGGCGACCCCGTTCACCCAGGTCACGTCCACCTCGTCGGCCGATGCCAGCTCCAGGGTCGCGCCGCGTGCGGCCTGTTCAGCGCTCAGCATCACCTGCGTGCGATACCAGACCATGCCGTTGTAGTCGGCAAGTGCGGGCTCGTTCCACCGCTCCCATGCGCCCAGTGTGGCCGGTGCGCGCGACCATCCGCGGTCATCGGCATCCGTCCGCCATGGGGCGTCGCCGGGCAGCGTGCCCTCGCGTGTGGCCCACCAGTGCTGCCAGTAGCGGCCCCAGGCTGCGCGTGCCTCCAGCGGATCACGCGCAGACCGCGCGAGGATGTCGAGGGCCTCATCCAGGCCGCCCTGCCCGCGCAGTGCACCAACGCTGGTCCAGGCCTCGATCCGCGAGCCACCCCACGCCGCCTCGATCAGCCCCATCGGCACGTCGACCGTGCGCTGCAGTTCGCGCGCAAAGTAGAAGCAGGTGGCGGAGAAATCGCGCACCCTGTCGGGGGTTGCCGTTGTCCATGCAGGGTCGCCCTTGAAGCTCTCCTGTGCCTGCGCGGCCCCCTCCTGCGGCACGGTGAACAGCCGGATCCGTGGCATCGTGGCCGAGGCGATCTCGCTGGCAGCGTTGAGCGAGCGCCACACCGGCAGCTCCATGTTCGACTGGCCCGAGCACAGCCACACGTCGCCCATCAGCACATCGCGCGCCGTCTGCCGGCGCGTTCCGTCGTTTACCTCCAGCGTGTAGGGACCGCCAGCGGCGACCGGGTACAGCATCGCCTGCCAGCGGCCTGCGGCGTCCGCCCGGCTGCTCACCGCCTGCCCCGCAAACGTCACGGAAACCGGCTGCCCAGGGCTTGCGTGCCCCCAGACCGCAATGGGCCGGTCACGCTGCAGGACGGCGTGATCCCTGAACAGCGGATGCAGCAGTCCCGTCGTCTCCCGCGCCGCGGCCGGCATCGCCACTACTGCCGCAGCCATCATCGACAGCACACACCCGACCGCTCCGAACCTGCTCATCGGCCATCCCCCGGTGCGAACGGAAACTGCAACGCCTGGTAGTACGACAATGGCTGCGGCGGTGGCCGTTCGCCGGCGGGCAATGGCCGTCCGCTGAGCGACTGGAAGTACGCCACGCTGGCGTCACGCCACCATTGCGCTTCGTCGTGCTGGATCTGCAGGAACGCAGCAACGTGCCGATGCCGCTGCGGATCGATCCGGTCGCTCAGGCCGGCCCAGGTGTCCTGCATCGACCGCACCTGGCGCACACCCCGCGAATAGCGCCCGACCAGCTCATCCCAGAGCCTCCTGCCCGAGCGCATGCGGTGATCCCACGGCACATGATGGAACCACAGCAGCAGCGACTCGGGCACCCGCTCGGGGTCGCCATAGACCTCGGCGACCTGCGGCGCGTACTGGCCCACGGCGTTGCTTCCGCCGGCGCTGCGGTCAAAACCGATGCCCTGGCTGTCTGCGCGGTGGTAGTACACCGACGTCCAGTCCGCACGCGGGCCTCCGTCCACCCAGGGGCCGGGGCCGTAGTGATGGCCGCGTGCCATCAGGTGGTGCAGGCCCAGCGGCGTCATGTAATCCACTGCCGCCTCGCGCGAGTCCATCATCATCCGCACGATCGGGCCGGTCACCTGCGGGTCGGGCGAGAAGGTCAGCGCTGCCCAGTCTTCGGCAATCGCGCGCGCAGATTCCTGCGGGTTCCAGGCCAGTCGGCCGAAGGCGTACCAGTTGGCCTGATCGAAGTGCGAGCCACTCCAGGTGCGGTCCACGCCGATGTTGGCCACGCCGGCGATACCGGTCAGCGCATGACCCTCCAGCGAGCCATCGACCACGCGGGCAACCGTGGAGCCCTCGCCACGGGCATGGGTGTCGGCCTGCAGCACTTCCTCGTAGAGCGTTCCCAGGTAGACCAGGTGCGTCGCAAAACCCAGGTATTCCTTGGTGATCTGCAGTTCCATCATCAGCGGCGTGCGTGGCATCGCGCCGAACAGCGGATGGAACGGCTCGCGCGGCTGGAAGTCGATGGGGCCGTTCTTCACCTGCACGATCACGTTGGGTCGGAAGGCGCCGTCCAGCCCGACAAACTCGCTGTACGCCTGGTTGGCGCGATCTTCGGGAACCTCGTGCGAGTACACGAAGGCCCGCCACATCACCACACCGTTGTAGGGCGCCAGCGCGTCGGCCAGCAGATTGGCGCCGTCGGCATGGGAACGACCGTAATCCTGCGGGCCGGGTTGCCCCTCCGAGTTCGCCTTGACCAGGAAGCCGCCGAAATCCGGAATGCGCGCATGGATCTCATCGACCTTGTCGCGCCACCAGCGCCGCACGCCGGGATCCAACGGGTCAGCCGTCGCCAGGCCGCCGAGCTCGATGGGCGCACTGAAGCGTGCGCTCAGGTAGACCCGGATGCCATAGGGGCGGAACAGGTCGGCCAGCGCTGCGGCCTTGGCCAGATAGGCCGGCGACAGGCTCATCGCACTGGCATTGACGTTGTTGAGGACGGTGCCGTTGATGCCGAGCGAGGCGTTGGCACGGGCGTAGTCGGTGTAGCGCGGGTCACGCCACTGCGGCAACGTCTGCCAGTCCCAGAGGGAGCTGCCTGCATAGCCACGCTCGACGTAACGATCCAGGTTGTCCCAATGGTCGAGCACACGCAGTGCGACCCGCGGCGACGCCCGCACGTCCAGCCCCTGCAGCGGCATGCCACGCTGCAACAGGCGCAGCAGGTGGAACGTGCCATACAGCACGCCGACATCCCGGCGTGCCGCCACCAGCAGTACATCGCGCCCCTCGATCCGGACCCCCCGGATCAGGAAGCCCTCGTCGCCCAGCGTGGCAACCTCGTTGCCGAACGCGGCGACCAGCGCCGAGGACTGCGGCGTACCCAGCACCAGGGCATGGTCAGTACTGATTGCCGTTCGCATTGGCAGCGCCGTTCCCAGCAATCCAGGGAGGCTGCGCGCAAGCTCGTCGCGGGTAGCGCGCTGCATCGGCGTGCAATCCGGGGCCACCACTTCGGCCAATTGCCGCCGGTAATCGGCAGCGACCGTTGCGGCAACCGGCTGGTAGCGCATCCACAGCCCGTAGCCATCCTCCGCCCGCGCCACGCCAGCACAGGCCAGCAGCACGACCACGGCCCACAGGCGCGTGCCGACAGCACGCAACAAGGGCGTTAACATGCGCCTTTGTAGACTACGTCCGGGCCCGGGGCAGCGCATCATCGTCCTTCGCACCCCCGCGGCAGCGCCACCAAGAACAAAGGGATCGTGCATTGGACAAGCCGAAGAAATCGGTTCGCCGCAGAACCGCAGGCGTGACGATCGACGAGGTTGCGGCCCTTGCCGGCGTTTCGCCGATGACCGTGTCGCGGGTGATCAACCAGGGCAAGGTGCGCGACGTCACCCGCGAGCGCGTGCTGCGCGCCGTGCGTGAGCTGGGCTATACGCCCAATCTTGCCGCCAGTTCGCTGGCCGCCGCACAGCACACGCGCATTGCGCTGATCTACACCAACCCCAGCGGCGCCTACCTGCGCGAACTGCTGGTGGGCCTGCTGCGCGTCGCCTCCAGTTCCGCCATCCAGCTGGTCATCGACTATTGGGACAACCTGGATGCCGAATCCGAACGCAGGGCGGCGCGCGCGCTCGCCGGACGCGTCGACGGGGTGATCCTGCCGCCGCCGCTCTGCGAATCGCAGGCCGCCGTAAGCGAACTGGTCAAGGCTGGCATTCCAGTGGTGGCCATCGCATCGGGTCGCCTGAGCGAAGCCCTGTCCTGCGTCCGCATCGACGATTTCAGTGCGGGCAGGGAAATGACCGAGCACCTGCTCCGGCAGGGACACACCCGCATCGGCTTCATCCGAGGGCGCGATGACCTCAGCGCAAGTGCGCTCCGCTACGACGGCTTCGTCACCGCCCTGCGCGAGGCCGGGCTGGCGGTGGACCCCGGCCTGGTCCAGCACGGTGACTACACCTACCGGTCCGGCCTGGCTGCCGCCGAAAAGCTGTTGTCCCAGCGCCGGCCACCGACCGCGATTTTCGCCAGCAACGACGACATGGGCGCCGCCGCGATCTCCGTCGCCCATCGGCGCGGGCTGGAAGTGCCGCGCGACCTGTCGGTCGTGGGTTTCGATGACACCTCGGCCGCCACCACCGTGTGGCCGGAACTGACCACGATCCACCAGCCCATCGCCTCGATGGCCAACGCGGCCGTCGACATCCTGCTGCGCACCATCCGCCGTCCGGCGGCGGACACAACGGTGCTGCGCGATCATGTGATGCCGCATCGGCTGATCGCACGCGGTTCGGTCGCCGCGCCGCCCCGGCGGCGGTAGCGCAGGCATCATGCTCCGCATCCGAGGGTGACCTCGGCTTCGTTCAGCGCACCCAGCGCGACGCGTGACACGGAGATCGTCATCGCATCGCCCGTCACCACCGACCACGGCCGGTCGATCGCGTCCAGCTTGGCGCCCGCCTTGGCCAGGCACTTCAGCGGCACGCCAACACGCTTCCACTGGCCTTGTGGAAGCGCCGCCAGCGACGGCCCGATGGCCATGCGTGCCGAGCAGCCCGCGCCGCAACCGACCGACAGCCACGCCTCCCCCTGCGGCGCAGCGTCGACCCGCAGCGTGGTCAGCAGCATCAGGTCGCCGTTGGATTCGCGCTGCAGGTCCAGCGCCGTGTGCGACTGCAGTGCAGCGACGGCCTCGCCCTTGCCCGACCAGGCCAGGCGTCGCCCATCCTCCTGCGCCAGATGATCCACGCCGGTGATCTTCAGCCGATCATCGGGCAATGCATCCGGCACGCGGGTCACGGTCAGGCCCTGGCCTGCGGCCTGCTCAAGGCGCAGCGCCATGCCGGGGCCTGCATCACCGCGGGCGAAGAACACGCCGGTCGCGCCCTCGTTGCCGGTCACGCCCGATGCCTCCGGCAGCGCGGCCAGGTCGCCGTTGTCGGCGTAGGTCAGGCCAAAGCCGAACGCAAACAACGGATCGTAGTCCTTCTGGCCAACGTTGTTGGCGTACTGGGTGGCGGTGCGCGGCCAGCTGAAACTGAGCTTGCCCTTGAAATCGTGCTGCACGCGGCCATTGCTTCCGCGCAGCAGTACATCGGCAATGCCGGCGCCTTCCGAGCCCGGCAGCCATGCAGCCACGAAGGCATCGGCGGCATTGATTTCCCGGTTCACCCAGAGCGGCCGCCCGCTCAGAAAAACCGCAACAATCGGTATGCCTTCGGCCTTGAGCCGCTTGAGCAGCGCCAGGTCCGTTTCGTTGCCGGGCTTGTACGCCAGCGTCGGCCGGTCTCCCTGGAACTCGGCATAGGGGTCTTCGCCAAACACCACCACCGCCACATCGGGCTTCACTGCATAGCGACCGTCAACGGCAAGCACGGCTTCACCACCGGCCGCGCTGGCCTGGCGCGCGATGCCCTCGTAGATCGTGTCCGCATTGGGGAAGTCCTTGCGGGTGGTGCCGGTGCCCTGCCAGTTGAGCGTCCAGCCGCCGGCCTGCTTGCCGACATCGTCGGCTCCGTCGCCGGCCACGAGGATCCGCTGCTTCGGCGACAGCGGCAGGAGGCCGTTCTGGTTCTTCAGCAGGACCAGCGATTCGCGCACGGCCTGCCGGGCAACCGCGCGATGTGCTGGCGCGCCGATCAGTGCGAACTGCCCGCCGACGGCCCGCGTGGATGGACTGCCGGCCTCGAACAGCCCAAGGCGGAACTTGACCCGCAGGATCCGGCGCACTGCATCGTCCAGCCGCTGCGTCGTGATCCGGCCGTCCTTGACCGCAGCCAGCGTCGTCTCGTAGAAGCCCTTCCAGCTGTCCGAGGCCATCGCCATGTCCAGGCCCGCGATGATGGTGGCCGGGCAGTCTGTGGTGGTGCAGCCCTTGACCTGTCCATGACCATTCCAGTCACCCACCACGAAGCCACCGAAGTTCATGCGACCCTTGAGCACATCGGTGAGGTAATGCCGGTGCCCATGCATCTTTTCACCGTTGACGCTGTTGAACGACGCCATCGCGGTCTGCGCGCCGGCGGCGATTGCCGGCGGGTATCCGGCCGCGTGGATGCGCACCAGATCTGACTCGCTGATACGGGTGTCGCCCTGGTCCTTGCCGTCAGTGGTGCCCCCATCGCCCAGGAAGTGCTTCACCGAGGCGATCACATGGCGACCATCGAGGAACTCCGGTGTTCCCACCCTGCCCTGCAGCCCCTCCACCATGGCGGCGGCATAGCTGGCCACCACCTCCGGCGATTCGGAGTAGCCTTCGTAGGTGCGTCCCCAGCGATCATCCTGGGGTACCGCAACGGTCGGCGCGAACGTCCACTCCATGCCGGTGACGCGGGTCTCCAGCGCGGTGATGCCACCGATCTGCCGCAGCAGCTCCGGATTGCGCGTGGCGCCCAGCCCGATGTTGTGCGGGAACAACGTGGCACCAATGATGTTGCTCTGCCCGTGCACGGCATCAATGCCGAACAGCAGAGGGATGGCCTTGCCGCCTTTGGAGGTATCCATGGAGGCGTCGTAGAAAGCGTCGGCCAGCGCCAGCCATTCGGCCGGCGACGCGTCATAGCGGCCACCGGGATCGGAGTTGCCCCCGGCCAGGATCGAGCCGAGCCGGTAGCGGCGCACATCATCTGGAGTGACGCTGGCGATGTCGCCCTGCACCAGCTGGCCGACCTTGTCCTCCACCGTCATGCCGGCCATCAGGTCGGTGATGCGCTTCTCCAGCGCCGGGTCCGCAGCCAGGGGCCAGATGACCTCCGGCCAGGGATCCTTGTCGGTGGCTGCGGCGGCGGCAGCCCGGTCCTGGCCGCGGCAGCCGAGCAATCCCAGCATCAGTGCGGCGACCAGCGCGCCGCTGCGGATTACGAAGGCCTGCGATGTCATGGTGCTCATCCTTCCATCTGCTCCAGTTCCTTGCCCTTGGTCTCGTGCACATGCCGGACGACGAAGATCACCGAGATCACGGCAGCCACCAGGTAGATGCCGTAGGTGGCTGCCAGCCCTGCCGCGGCCAGCAGCATCGGGAACGTCACCGTGACCACGAAGTTGGAGGTCCATTGCGCTGCGCCAGCGACCGCAAGTGCCGAACCGCGGATCTGGTTCGGGAACATCTCGCCCAGCATCACCCACATCACCGGCCCCCAGGACAGATTGAAGAACACGACGTAGGCATTGGCCGCCACCAGCGCCAGCGTGCCCATGCGACCGGGCAGCTGCAGGTGCCCGTCCGCCAGCGAACCGCTGGCAAAGGCCACCACCACCAGTGCAAGCGACAGCGACATCCCTGCCGAGCCGAACCACAGCAGCGGCTTGCGGCCGATCCGGTCAATCAGCAGTACCGTGACAACGCAGGCACCGATGCTCAGCGCGCCGGACAGCACGTTGATCAGCAGCGCGTCGTTTTCGGAAAAGCCGACCGCCTGCCACAGCACGGCGCCGTAATAGAACACCACGTTGATGCCGACCAGCTGCTGGAAGCAGGCCAGCCCGACGCCGACCCAGACAATCGGGCGGATCCGCCCGGTCCCCCTGCTTTTCAGGTCGGACAGTCGCGGGCGATGGTGGTCGTTGGACAGCGAGGCATCGATCTCCTCGAGCGTGGCGCGGGCCTTGCCGCTGCCCAGCAGCCGGGTCAGCACCCGTAGTGCATCGTCCTTGCGCCGCTTCACCACCAGGTAGCGCGGGCTCTCAGGAATGGTCAGCAACAGCAGCAGGAACAGCAGCGACGGCGCGGCCTGCATCCAGAACATCCAGCGCCAGGCGGCCTGCCCGCCCCACAGCGGTTCGGTCGACGCGCCCGCTGCGGCCGCCAGCAGGTAGTTGGACAGGAAGGCAGCGGTGAGGCCGGTGATGATCGCGATCTGCTGCACGGTAGCCAGGCGGCCGCGATAGCGGGCCGGAGCGACCTCGGCAATGTAGGCCGGCGAGATCACGCTGGCCGCGCCGACCGCGAATCCACCCACCACCCGTGCGGCGATGAACCAGCCCGACGACACCGCTGCCCCGGCACCGAGTGCCGACAGCAGGAACATCACTGCCGACAGGATCAGCACGTTGCGACGGCCCAAGCGGTCGGCCAGCCGGCCTGCACTGAACGCGCCCACCGCACAGCCCAGCAGCATCGACGCGATCTCGAACCCCTGCATCCACTCACCGGACCGGAACGCCTGGTGCAGGCCATCCTGGGTACCGTTGATCACGCCGCTGTCGAAGCCGAACAGAAAACCGCCAATCGTCGCCACCACACTGATCAGTACGATCAGCCGCGTGTTCTCACCACTGCCCGCTGCCTGGTTCATCCCCATCCCCTTGAGTGCACCGTTGCGCCCTTCGCCTGCCGCGCTCAGCGCAGCAGGTATTGGTTGAGCAGGTTTTCGTAACGCTCCTGCTTGCCGCTGGCCTGGCGCGGTTCGCCGAGCCGGGAGGCCAGTGCCGCCAGGTCCGGCAGGCTGAGCGTGCCGCGCTCGAACTCCTGGCCGGCGCCACTGTCGAAACTTGCGTAGCGCTCCTTGCGCCATTGCTCCCAAGGAGACTCGGTCAGCAGTGCATGGGCAACCTCCAGGCCGCGTGCGAACGCGTCCATGCCACCAATGTGGGCAATGAACAGATCCTCCAGGTCGGTCGACTCACGGCGCACCTTCGCATCGAAGTTCAACCCGCCCTCCAGCCCGCCCTGGCGCAGCACGACCAGCATCGCGCCCACGGTGTCGTACAGATCGCTGGGGAACTGGTCGGTGTCCCAGCCGTTCTGCGCGTTGCCGCGGTTGGCATCGATGCTGCCGAGCAGGCCATGATCGGACGCGACCTGCAGGTCGTGCTCGAAGGTATGGCCGGACAATGTGGCGTGGTTGGCCTCGATGTTGAGCTTGAAGTCCTTGTCCAGCCCATGCTCCTTCAGGAAACCCACCACCGTGGCACTGTCGAAGTCGTACTGGTGCTTCATCGGCTCCATCGGCTTGGGCTCGATCAGGAAGTTGCCCTTCAGGCCGATGCTGCGGCCATAGTCGCGGGCCATGGTCAGGAAGCGTGCGAAGTGCTCGATCTCGCGCTTCATCTGCGTATTGGCCAGCGACGCATAGCCCTCGCGCCCGCCCCAGAACACGTAGTGCTCGCCACCGAGTTCGACCGTGGCCTCCAGGGCGGCCTTGACCTGCACCGCGGCGCGGGCCACCACGGCGAAATCGGGATTGGTCGATGCACCGTTCATGTAGCGCGGGTGCGAGAACAGGTTGGCCGTGCCCCACAGCAGCTTGACGCCGGTGGCCTCCTGGCGCGCCTTGGCCAGGCCCACCATGTGCGTGAGGTTCTTCAGGTACTGGCCGATATCATCGGCATCCGGCGCCAGGTCGATATCGTGGAAGCACCAGTACGGCACGCCCAGCTTGGTGAAGAACTCGAACGCCGCGTCCACCTTTGCTTCGGCCGTGGCCAGCGGCGAGCCCGCCTCCCACGGGAACTGCCGGGTACCCGGGCCGAACGGATCGTGCCCGGCATTGCAGAAGGTATGCCAGTAGCACACGGCAAAGCGCAGATGCTCCTGCATGGTCTTGCCACCGATGACCCGGTTTGCATCGTAGACCTTGAAGGCAAGCGGATTGTCCGAGCCCTTGCCCTCGAACGGAATGCGGCCGATGCCGGGGAAGTATTCCTTGGCGCCGATGAAGGGCTGCGTGCTCATGGTGCGTGCTCCTGTCGTTGTACGGGGTGGCGTGGAGGAGCCATCAGCCGCGCTGCAGCGGCGTGATGGCATCAAGATGACTGAGGAAGCGTGCGTAGGCCCGTGCATAGGCATCGCTGCGGTCCGGATCCGGGCGCGCGGAGAGCGTGGGATCGACGGTGACGTGCCGTGCGGTGATGTCGCTGATCGAAGCGGCGTTGCCCTGCGCCCTGGCGAGCGACCACAGCGCCTGTAGCGCCGCTCCAAACGCCGCGCCTTCGGCCTGCACCGGGACCTCCACGGGCAGGCCGAACACATCGGCCACCAGTTGACGCCAGGCAGCGCTGTTGCTGCCACCGCCGGTGAGCACGATGCGATCAAACTGCATGCCCGCGCGGACGAAGGCGTCGTAGCCGTACCTCAGGCTGTAGGTCGCGCCCTCCATGGCGGCGCGGTAGAGGTGCGCCGGAGTGAAGTTGGCGGTGTCCAGGCCTGCCAGCACACCCTTGCCGAGCGGCAGGTCCGGCGTACGCTCGCCATTGAGGAAGGGCAGCATCACCAGCCCGCCTGCTCCCGGTGGCGTCGCGCGCAGGTGCGCATCGCCGTCGCGGGTGCTGAAGCCGAAGGCACGGGCCACCTGTTCGGTCGCCACGGTGCAGTTCATGGTGCAGATCAGCGGCAGCCATCCTCCCGTGGACGAGCAGAACGCGGCCCAGGCGCCGTTCGCGTCGATCACCGGCGCGCTGGAATAGGCAAACAGCGTTCCAGACGTTCCCAGGCTCATCGCCAGGCGGCCTTCGGTGACGCAGCCAGTGCCGATCGCGGCCATCATGTTGTCGCCGCCGCCAACGGCCACCTTCACCGCCGCTGCAAGCCCGAGCGCGGCCGCGGCCTTCGGCGCGATATCAAACAGGGCGTCGGGTGCGGCGATCGGCGGCAGGCAGGCGGCAAGATCACGATCAGGATCGGTGGCGCGCAGCAGTTCCTGCGACCAGGTGCGTGTGCGCACGTCCAGCCAGCCGGTTCCGGACGCATCGCCAAGCTCGCAGAACCGCTGCCCGGTCAACACGAAATTCAGGTAGTCGTGTGGCAGCAGGATGGTCGCCAGCCGCGCGTAGGCGTCGGCACGGTGGATCCGGGTCCAGGGCAGCTTGGACGCTGTGTAGCCGGCCAGGATCGGGTTGCCCGCCAGCGCGATGGTCCGTTGGAATCCGCCCACGGCGTCCATGATCTGGATGCATTCGGCCGAGGTGCTGGTGTCGCACCACAGCTTGGCCGGCGCCAGTACCTCGCCAGCATCATCAACCGGCACGAACCCATGCTGCTGCCCCGATACCGCCAGTGCGACGATGCGAGCGCGCAGCGAGGGGTCGATCCTGGCAAAGCAGTCGCGCAGGGCCGACACCCAGTCGGCAGGCGCCTGTTCACGGCTGCCGTCGGCACCGCTGTCCAGCGTGAGCGGCGCGCTGGTGACGGCGGCCACCGCTTGCGCCTGCGGGTCGTAGACCAGCACCTTCAGGCTCTGCGTCCCTGCATCGATCCCTGCAACCAGACCCATCGAAACCGCCTCCGATCAAAAAAAAGGTAGCGCTAACATTTCGTGGACTCAAAAAGGGGGCGTGCTGTCCGGCCCCCTCGTTGCCACCGCATGCGTCATCGCCTGCGGTGTTCCCGCACTGTAACCAGCTGCAGCGGAAAAAGCGTGCTGCAACGCAAAACCCTGCTATGCGATCGTCGCCGTCGGACGCCACACGTCTGCGCCGGACCTGCAGTACTGCGCGATGAACTCTGCCTGGGTCGGCATCCGCGCCGCGGCGTGATGCACGGGCTGTTGGATGCCCTTCAACAGGGTGCGCAGATCGGCGTCACTCACCGCCCGCGCCAGCGGATGCGGCGGGCCTGGCGGAATGCCCTGCCCGAGCAGCACGCTGGTCCAGGACTCGATGCGGAACAGCTCGCCGGGGTCCTGCCAGGCGTGCGCACGCTCGCGCCACGCCTGCAACCGCTGCTGCAGCGATCCGGGCACGCTCATCTCGCGACACGCCTTCCACATCGGTTCGGTGCGCTGCGTTGCGTGATAGTGCAGGATGATGAAGTCGCGCACATGCTCCATTTCCTGGCGGCTGACATCGTTGTACAACTGCACCAGCGACGCACTGATGCCGTCGAACGGGAACAACTGGATCAGGCGCACCACCGCGCTGATCGTCAGATGGATGCTGGTCGACTCCAGCGGTTCGATGAAACCGCTGGCCAGCCCGAGCGACACCACGTTGCTGTTCCAGGCCTTCAGCCGGCGCCCGCTGCGGAACGGCACGTTCCATGGGTCGCGCAAAGGTGGAGCCCCTGCATCGCGCAGCAGTTTCGCGGCGGCCTCGTCATCAGACAGATGGCGGCTGTCATACACCAGCCCACAGCCAACGCGGTGCTGCAGCGCGATGTGCCAGCGCCACCCCGCCTCGTGGGCGATCGCCCGGGTATAGGGCACCGGCGGCGCCACCGCTTCGGTCTGCACCGCCACGGCCCGGTCGCACGGAAGCCATTCGTGCCAGTCCTCGTAGCCGGTGCCCAGCGCCTGCTCGATCAGCAGGCCACGGAACCCCGTGCAGTCGATGAACAGATCGCCCTCGATCACCTGGCCGTCGTCCAGTACCAGCGCCTGAACCGAGCCGTCGTGCGCGTGCTGCCTGACCTGGGCGATCCTGCCTTCGATCCGGCGCAGGCCGTTGGCCTCGGCCCTGCCGCGCAGGAACCGCGCATACAGGCTGGCATCGAAGTGATACGCATAGCTGGCCTGCGGCTGGGTGTGCAGCGAGAAGCGGTCGCCGCGCGACGCGATGCTCTCCAGGCAGAAGTCGCCCAGGTCCGAGGGCATGCCGCGGCGCAGGCTGTCCAGCCAGAAGTGATGGAAGGGAGCCGCCCAGGTGCCATGGCCGATGGTGCCGAACGGATGGAAGAAGCGATCCCCCGGCAGCCGCCAGTTCTCGAACGAGATCGACAGCTTGAAGGTGCCGGCCACCGCGCGCAGGAACTCCTGCTCGTCAATCTGCAGGAAGCGATGAAAGGTGCGGATCGGCGGCACGGTGGACTCACCGACGCCGACCGTGCCGATCTGCTCGGACTCGACCAGCGTGATCTGCAGCTGGTCACGGAACTGATGCGCCAGCGCGCAGCCGGCCAGCCATCCCGCTGTACCGCCACCGGCAATGACCACATTGCGGATGCGCCCTGCAGGCGTGCTCTCGGTATCCAACGCGGTGCCCTCTCTCAACGGTTGAGCCTGCCCAGCAGCATCGCGCGCATGCGGCGGGCGCGCTGCTCGTCGAACGGTGCCAGATCCCCGCGCGCGGCGTCAGGCAGGTGCTGCCCCGCGCGCTCGCCGGGGCCGAATACGTAGTAACGGAAGAGCCCTTCCCAGGCCCGCTTCTCACGCGCTGGCAGGTCGCGCACGGACCACATCGCGTGCTGCAGCGCCGCCAGCGGCGACCCCAGCCAGGCCGGCGAGCTTCGCCACCAGTAGTTCACCAGCACGTTGAACGGTTCCAGGCTGCGTACATGGTGCCACCACATGCTGGGAATGAAGATCGCATCGCCGGGCCCAAGCACCGCACTGCGCGCGTTCGCCAGCGCCTCGCGGAAACGTGGATGCCGATCGAAGTCTGGCTGTTCGAAGTCCACCACGCTGACCACCTGTCCGCCCGGCGTGGGATCGAGCGGGCCCGGATAGAGGTTGTCGATCTGGGCGGGCGGGAACAGGGTGAACTCGCGCCGCCCCACCGCGCAGCAGGCGAGGTTGTCGGGTGTGTCGAAATGGCACGAGGCCGTCACCCGGTTGCCGATCCAGATGCTGGCGGTGGCGTCGATGCCCTGCTTCGCCAGACCGGCGTCGTTGGCCTGCGCGAATGCCGGCAGCAGTGCCCGCGCAATCGGCAGCGAGGCCACGTAGTAAGTGGGCGGTTGCGGTGCATGCAGCGTCATGGCGATCTCTTCCAGCACCTGGGCCAGACCGCCACGCCGCACTTCGAAGTTCAGCCGGGTGAAGTCCGCGCTGTAGAACGGGCGGCCTGCGATCTCGGGGCCGCCGAACGAGTACTGGATGGGCGCACCCGCATCGACGCTGCACAGGTACGCCATTGCGTCCTGCACCCCGCCCAGTCCGGCCTGGACCAGCGGCCAACCGCTGGCGATGCCGCGCAGTACAACCGGCTCACCGGCCTCCACCAGGTCAGCCAATGGCAAGGCGGCAGGATCGATGCCTTCCAGGATCCGCATCGGCAGGCGGGCGTGCACCGGTCAGTTCCTGACCGCCCGCGCGGTGCCGTCCTGGACGCGGAGGCGGCGCTGCTTCTCGGCGATCAGGCGGCGCATGTTATGCAGCGAGGCAAGCATCAGGTACGCACCTTCCAGGTAACCGGCGCGGTTCAACGCAGCCAGGCGCGAACTGTCCAGCGCCGCCAGGCGCTCGCGGTCAATGCCGTGCAATCCGCTCACGCTCACCCGGTGGTGCGGCGCGATCTGCACGTCGAGCGTGACCGGCTGGATGAGGCCGCAGTCGTCGAGCATCGCGAACATTGCGGCCGCGTACGCGCTGCCCTCGTGGATGCCGCGCAGCACGCCGGCGATGTGGTCCAGGTAGGGCGTGTTGCCGCCCTGCGGCAGGAACACCGGCTCACCGGCGCCGGCGGTGACGCGCGGATGGTCCAGGTCCACGTGCATCACCGCATCCTGGGTGAGCAGGCCATCCACGTAGTGCTCCTGGAACCCGATCAGGAACGGCCCTTTGGCGGCCGCACCAGGCAGGTAGGAGGCATTCCAGCGCCCGTCCTGCAGGAACAGGTTCTCGTGTTGTTCGAAACCCAGCAGGGCCACGGACTGCCACGCTTCTGACCCGGTTTCCCTGCGCAGGAAGATCGGATACTCACGCTGCAGTTCAGCGAACTCGCTGGGATAGGCCGGCACCATGCCCACCGCATCGCCGAACTGCGGCCCGAATCCGGTGGCGACCTTCAGGTCCCGATGCGCGATGTTGTTGAGCATTTCGTAGCGGGCCATCAGGGTATCCAGTCCAATGCGGGTTGCTGGCCGGCAGGGTAGCGCAGGCGCGACAGGTGCGGCGACACCGTCCCGGCACGGCACCGCTGGCGGGCAGCGGTGCCGTGCCGGACGCATCGGCAACCAGGTTCAGAACTTGTAGCGGACGCCCAGCATGTAGCGCGGGCTCTGGTCTGCCAGCTTGACGATCATCTGCGACGTGCGCGAGCGCCACCGCACATCCTCACCGGTCAGGTTGATCGCCTCCAGGCTGAAGGACCAGTGGTCATCGAGCGCGTAGTTGACGCTGAGATCCCACTGCTCGTACGGCTCCACATAGTACGGATTGCGGCTGGAGCCCTGGTTGGCCAGGATCAGGTACTGATCGCGCCAGTTCCATGCCAGTCGCACCGACCACCCGTACTTCTCGTACATCAGCATGGCGTTGGCGGTGTCGCTCAGGCCGGTGAGCGAGAACTGGTCGATACCCGGATCGCCGCCGTTGTTGTAGCCGACATCACCTTTCACCACCGTGTAGTTGGCCAGTACGCCGAACCCGGTGTCACCGAAGAAGTACTGCCCGCCCAGCTCCCAGCCGTGCAGCTTGGACTTGTTCTGGTTAATCGGGCGATTGACGTTGAACTGGTACAGCGGATCGTTGGCCTGCCCATACAGATCGTAGGCCGCTTCGGTGGCCAGCACCTGCGCATCGGTGCCGTTGTAGGCACCCAGCCCGGCGGGATTGTTGCGCAGCAACGCCAGTGCGGTGAACAGCGAGGTGTCGTTGGCCGAGCAGGCAGCGGCATTGGCCGGCCCGACCTGGGCGACGCAGGCGCCGCTGGTCAGGAAGTCCAACGCCGCCCGCGCATCCGGCCCGGAGGTCGGGTCGGTGAGGCCGTACAGGCTTTCCTGCACGACGGTGTTGCCGATGAAGTTGCTGACCGACTTGTTCCAGTAGGTCAATGACACATAGCTGGCATCGGCGAAGTACCACTCCAGCCCCAGGTCGAGGTTGTCCGATTCCAGCGGCTTCAGGCTCGGGTTCTGGGAATTGCCGCTGGCGCGCGAGGAGGGATCGATCAGCACCGAGCCGAACGGCTGCTGGGCCCCGGGTCCCGCATAGAGATTGCCGTACGGCGCGCGGGCGATGCTCTTGCCGAACGAAACGCGGCCCTTCAGCTCCTCGGTGAGGTCGATGCTGAAATCAAGGTTGGGCAGGATGTAGCTGTACCGCGCCTTCTCCGTGAAGGGCTGCTGCTCATCGGACAGCACGATGCGGAAATCGTTGTTGGCCTGCCACTCGATGGATTCGGGAACGGCAATGACCGAGGTCGACACCACGTCGGTGGTTTCATAGCGCACGCCCAGGCGGGTGTTGGTGCGCATGCCGCCCAGCTCCCCGTCCAGTTCCACCTGGAAGTACGCCGCCTTGGTCTTCTCTTCCACGAAGTTGTCGGCCGCGCGTTGCGGGTTCACACCCAGGCCGACGCCGTACTCGCCCGATGCCCATTGCGCGAGCTGTCCGGCATTGCCGCGCCAGGCGGGCCAGCTGTTGGCACTGTAGTCGTCGAACAGGCCGACGATGCTGACCGGCTGCAGCAGGTCCATCAGGCCCGCGGCGGTATCCCGGTCCACGTTGGCCACGCCCCAGTCACCCAGGGTGGAGTAGGCCTCGGCGGCCTGGATGCGGTGGGTGGTGGACTTGTTGGTGTCCACGCCGAACTGGAAGCGGCCGTGGTCGAAGTTCCATTCGCCATCGACGCGCGCCTGCTTGATCTCGCTGATCTGGGTCTGCGCGTTGACGCGCAGCACCTGCGTGCCAACCTCGCCTTCCTGGAAGCCCGGGTTGACCACGCCATTGGTCCCGGCGACCGCATCGGCGGTGCTGGGATACCAGACCTGGGTGCCAACCGGCAGGCCATTGTTGAAGTTCAATTCCTGCACCCAGGAGCCGCCACAATGCGGGCCACGGGTGCAGTTGTTGGTGCCGGCGATGCTCATGAAGATCGAACCACCGCCGGTCAGCGGATCATTCGGGCGGCTCTCGTTCTTCGAGTTGTGCGCATCGAAGCTGAGCTTGAAGCGGTCGCTGACATTCCAGACGGCGTTGAAGCCCAGCGAGCCCAGCTTGTACTCCTGCATGCTGCGCTGCTGTTCCAGGCCGAAATCCTTGGTGCCGGCGATTTCACGGATGTATACCGGCGTCGCGACGGCGCCACTGGTGTCGAACTCGACGTTGGTGTAGTTGCTGTTCTGCAGCCACATGCCCTGCTCGCCGCGATTCTCGGTGATTTCGTTGGTCGAGTAGGTGTAATCCACGGTCAGGGTCAGGCTGTCCGTCGGTGCGAACTGCAGCACGGCCTGGCCGTTGACGCGTTCGCGTTCGAATTCGGAGAACGCGTAGCGCAGGTCGTTGGGCCGCGCGTAAAGCTGGCCGACGGCCGGGGCATTGACCACGGTCGGATTGCCCGGCATCGACCCTGTCCACGGCTGCACGTTCCAGTAGTTCTCCGTGGCCTGCACCGAGCCACCCTTGCGCTTCTGCTGGCTCGCGCTGAGGCTGACGCCAAAGGTCTTTTCCGGATTGCTGTAGCTGAAGATGCCCGACAGCTCCGGTGTCAGGTCATTGTCGAACGGCTGACTCTGGTCGGAGACCAGCTTCGCCCCGGCGTTGGCCACGATGCCGGCGTGATCAAGCGGGCGCGAGGTCAGGATGTTGATCGTCGCACCGATGCCACCGCTGGGCACCTGTGCCTGGCTGGTCTTGTAGACCTCGATGCCATTGATGGCCTCGGCGGCCAGCTGCGCGAAATTGAAGGCGCGGGTGCCGCCGTCGACACCGCCGATGGCGACCTGTCCAGAGGCACCGAATGCATCGGCACCCGGCATCTGCCGACCGTTGAGCGTGACCATGTTGAACTGGGGGCCGAAGCCACGCGCGGTCACCTGCGCACCCTCGCCGTCACGGCGCTCGATGGAGATGCCGGTGATGCGCTGCAACGATTCGGCAAGATTGGTATCGGGGAACTTGCCGATGTCCTCGGCGCTGATCGCGTCGACCACGCCCGCCGAGTCGCGCTTGATGTCCATGGCCTGGCTCAGGCTGTTGCGTATGCCCGTGACCTGCACTGCATCGAGCTGGGTGGGCTGCGACTGGCTCTGCGGCTGCTGCCCGGTCGCCGGTGCTGCGTCCTGCGCAAAGGCAGGATTGATGACCAGGGCGCCACCCACGAAGGTGAACATGGCCCGGGACCGGAACTTCGCCAATGCGCGGCTCATGAACCGGACCTCGGGGCCAGGGTGCCGCGGAAACTGCAAGTGCTCATGAAAGTCCCCTCTGACATACGATCGAATGGATGTACCGCCCCCTCCCAGGGGCACGCACGGGCGTGGCCCGCATTCCAAACCGAACAGCACGGGTGCTCGGGCACGCCGCGACTTACACTTGCTTTTCAAGCCTGCCAGGACAAACACGCGGCAAAGAAGGCAGCCCCTGGACCTTGGATCCCCGTCCGACTGGTAGCGCTACCATCGCGTTGCAGCGGAGAGTAATCACCCCGGTTCGCGCTTGTCACCATGCAGCGCAGCAAACCAGCAGCGCGCGGCACAGCTCATGACCCGGCTGCTGCTGCATCCGGTCAGGCGCACCCGACGTAGGAAGGATGCCCGCACTTGCGGGTCATCCAGAAAGGAACGCACCGTGAACGCTCTTCAGCGCATCGCCGCCGCAGTCGGCTTCGCCCTACTCGTTTCGTCCGGCTCCTCAGTTTTCGCCGCCAACGCCGTCATCGTGGGCGGGGCAGAGATGTACCCCACCAGGACCATCGTCGAGAACGCCGTCAATTCCAAGGATCACACCACCCTCGTTGCAGCGGTCAAAGCAGCCGGCCTGGTCGACACCCTCAACGGCGCCGGGCCCTTCACTGTTTTCGCGCCCACCAATGCGGCCTTCGAAAAATTGCCTGCAGGCACTGTCGATACGCTGGTGAAGCCGGAAAACAAGGCACAGCTGACCCGGATCCTGACCTACCACGTCGTCCCGGGCAGCTACAGTTCGGCGCAGCTTCTGGCCGATGCCCGCAAGCACGGCGGCAAGGCCACCCTCAAGACCGTGCAGGGTGAGCCTCTCACCGTGGCGCTCCACGATGGCAAGCTCTGGATCATCGACGCAAAGGGTGGCAAGGCAGGCATCAGCACTGCAGATGTCAGCCAGTCCAACGGCGTCATCCACGTGGTCGACACCGTGCTGATGCCCTAGTATGCGGCCTCATGCAACGGGCATCCGGCGCGATGCCCGTTGCCCGGGCCGGTCATGCCGCCGTCAACATGCGGATGCGCGGCCGGCATGGCGTAGTGGCTACCACACCGGTCCCAGCAGCTTCATCACTTCGGCCTCCAGTTTCTGCGCGGCCTCGTCCTGGGAGGCGACCTTGATGCACAACCCCGACTGTGCCGGTCCCGGCACCAGCTGGTAGCGGTTGATGGTGCCGCCACCTTCACCGTCCAGCGCTACCCGCGCCACTACCGTTCGGCCATTGGCGTGGAAGGTCCAGTCCTGATAATCAAACATGCTTCAGTACGTGTGCGGCCAAGATGTCATCCCACTTTAGGCGGCATGCCAGTGAAGAACGCTCCAGGAAGATGTTCAGCGCGCGTGGACATGATGGCGACAGGGCCTATTGCAGTGCCCGCGCCAACTGCAGGACATCGGCGAAGAAGGAGGGATAGTCGTCCTGAGGAGCGTTGTGGGTCTGGCGCCGGTGGATCAGGCGCACTGCGACGACACGCTGTTCCGGAACGATCATCAGGTATTGGCCCAGGTAGCCGTTGGCGGCAAAGCCGACGACCGGCCCCCGTGAGATGTCGTAGAGATCGGCGAGCTTCAGGCCGCGCGCGGAGATCTGGCTGCCGTAGCGCTGGGACCAGTCCGCGCCCAGTTGATCGGCGAGGAAGGCGACCAGCGTGCTGCGGCTTTCGAATACTCGCCCTGCGCTGGCCTGCAGTGCGCGCTGTACGTCGTCGTCCACGCCCCTTTTCACCAGCAGATCCCGTAGCCGGGGCTTGAGCTGGTAGCGTTCCCAGGCCGGTATCCGCCACCACAGCAGCCCAACATCTGGCGCACGGGCGCTTTCGGTCGTCATCAACGCGACCGACTGCTCACTCAGGAGACGTTTGCCATCCGGCGCCACGCCTCCGTCCAGCAACAGTTGCCCGATGGCGGCAAGATCGGCCGCGCGCAGGGACAGCCCGGCCATGCCCAGCGGGGTGCCTGCCTCATCCTTCATCCAGGTGTAGTGGGCAATGCCCAGGGGCTTGAACAGGCGCGCGTCCACATAGGCATCCAGCGGCTCGCCTGCCAGGCGCTCGACAATACCGGGCAGCAGGTTGGTGGCCTTGTTGTTGTAGGAGAACACGGCACCCGGGGCATCGCTCAGCTCGGCGGCCAGTGCCAGCCTGACCAGGTCCGGGGCCCCTTCCAGCTCTTCGCCCGCGTTCGCCACGTTCTGCAGGCCCGAGGTATGGTCCAGCAGCATGCGCACGGTAATGGCGCGCTTCCTGCCCTGCTTCCATTCGGGATAGATCTGGCTGACCGGCGTATCGATCGAAGCCAGCTTTCCGTCGTCCAGCAGCAATGCAATGGCCAGCGCGACGACCGACTTGGTGGCCGACATCAGGTGAACGGATTCCTGCCCGGCGGCGGGCTTCAGCTCAAGCAGCGTCTCCCGCTCATGCATCACCAGGACCGCATCGGAATGCGCGGCGCGTGCATTGCGCTCGATCGCGGCAAGGGCATCGGCACGTGTCGCCGCTTGGCTGGGCCCGGCGATGCCGAACACCAGGGCCAGGGCGCAGGACAACCAGCAGGATCTTGGCATCGCAATCTCGTCCAATGAGTGTGTGCGTAGCTTGACTACATGTGTAGTCACACTGCAGTGCCTGAAGTCATGGCCCGCTTGAGTGCTGAACGTGGGCTGGGCGCCGCCCCGGCCCACCTGCAGCGCGGTCGACGGCAGCGGTCGCCATGCCGCGCCGCACGGTATGATGCGGCGACCCGGAACCTGCGATGATTGCAGCGGCCGCCCATCCGCTGATCGCGCGCGCCAGGCCCCCCCCCTGCGCCGGGGTCGCTGCAGGTGCCGCTGAAGCCCCACTCCATGCTCCCCCCCCAAGCCCCCCTCGTGATCTGGGCAGCGGTCGCCGTTGCCACCCTCGGTCTGCTGTTCCGTCCTTTCCGCATCCCCGAATATGTGTGGGCGCTGGGCGCTGCCGCCCTGTTGCCGTTGCTGGGCGCAGTGTCGCTGCACACCGCATGGGGCGCGGTGGCCGAAGGCCGCGACGTCTACCTGTTCCTGGTCGGCATGATGGTGCTGGCCGAACTGGCGCGGCGCGAAGGCCTGTTCGATTGGCTGGCGTTGTACGCGGTGCGGCATGCGGGCGGATCCGGGCGACGCCTGTTCGACCTGGTATTCCTGGTCGGCACGCTGGTGACAGTCTTTCTTTCCAATGATGCGACAGCCGTGGTGTTGACCCCGGCGGTCTACGCCGCCTGCAAGGCGGCGCGCGCCAATCCCCTGCCCTACCTGTTCGTCTGTGCATTCATCGCCAATGCGGCCAGCTTCGTGCTGCCCATTTCCAATCCGGCCAACCTGGTGGTGTACGGCCAGCACATGCCGCCGCTGCTGCAGTGGCTGGCGCAGTTCGCGCTGCCGTCGGCGGCGGCGATCGGTGCCACCTACCTGGTCCTGCGCTGGGTGCACCGGCGCGAGATCGCCCAGCCGCTGGTGGCCGCGCCGGCGCATCGCCCGTTGACCGACGGCGGCCGGCTGAGCGCACTGGGCGTGCTGTTCACCGGCACCGTGTTGCTGGTCACGTCCGCCTTGAACGGGCCATTGGGCCTGACCACGTTCTGCGCGGGCGCGCTGAGTGTGGCGGTGGTGGCGATCCGCCAGCGGCGCAGCCCGCTGCCACTGCTGCGCCACGTGTCCTGGGGCGTGCTGCCGCTGGTGGCGGGACTGTTCGTGCTGGTGGAAGCGGTGGCGCAGACCGGTGTCATCCAGAGCGCGGCCAGCGCACTGCAGGCCGTGGCGCAGGCATCTCCCCGCCAGGCCAGCTGGCTGGCCGGGGGCGCGGCCGCGCTGCTGAGCAACGTGGCCAACAATCTGCCGGTCGGCCTGGCCGCCGGTTCGCTGGGCCAGATGGCCGACCTGCCCGCGCAGACCCGTGCCGCATTGCTGGTCGGCGTGGATCTGGGACCCAACCTGTCGGTCACCGGTTCGCTGGCGACGATGCTGTGGCTGGTGGCGCTGCGCCGCGAGGGCGAGCATGTCAGCGCGCTCGACTTCCTGCGCGTCGGCGCGCTGGTGATGCCGCCTGCACTCATCGCTGCGTTGTTGCTGCTGTGACCAGAATGCAGGCGGCGGCCCGGCCCTAGAAGGCCAACTGCAGACGGGTATTGAAGGTGGTGCCTTCATCCCTGCCCGCAGCACTGCCGCTGCGGTGGCGGGTCTGCCAGCGCACGGCTTCGAACATCACCCGGCTGAAATCGTTGAGGTACCAGTTCGCGCCCAGTGTCCACGCGTGGCCGGTACCACCACTGGGCAGTTCGGCATAGTCCACGTCCTCATAGCGGCCCTTCAGCTCCCACGCACCACTGCCGCCGCGCGTCACCGGATCGGCCACCTTTACCTTGCCCCACGTGCCGGCCTTGCCCGAGTAGGACGGCAGCGCGCCCGCCAGGAACCAGCCAGCGGAGATCGCCCACGCCTCGTGGTCGCGATCATAGCGCCCGCCGGCATCGGCCCCGCGCAGGCTTCGCGTACCCCACTCGCCGGTTGCCCACGCCGGGCCGAAGAAGCCGGCCAGTTCCGCACCGTAGGCGGTGCTGCGCTCGGCGCCCACCAGCGTGCCCGGTGTGATCCTGACCAGATCGTTGAAATGCCCCGCGATGGCCGAACTGCGCACCACGCCGGTGGCCCCGGTGGGAATCTTCTCGTGGAAGGCCCATGCGCCCAGATGCACCGTGGCGTCGGCAGTGTCCAGCGGATTCCAGTGGACGCGGGTGGCCCAGGTCTGGCTGTCGTTGTCGGTGCCGGCGTTGTTGAGGTCGTTGCCGGCTACCGACAGGCTGGCATGCCAGCCCTTTCCATACACCCGCTCGGTGAGCCCGACACCGAACAGGCCGCGCTGCGGCAGCATCAGCGTGCCGACCACGTTGCGGTCCTGGAACGGCGTGTTGGACGTGCTGCTGGAGCCGTCGATACCCCGGTCGTTGAGGCGGTTGCCCACGGTCAGGTCGGCCGGCAGCCCGAACAGGCGGTGTTCCACGGTGGCGTAGACCGACTTCCACGCCACCGCGTTGTCGGCGAAGTCACCTTCCACTGCCCAGCCGAGGATACCGTAGCGGCCTTCGGCGCCCAGCCGCACCGAGCGGATCTCGGTACCGGAGATATTGCGGTCACTCACTGAGGATCCGTCGGTGCTGGATGCGTCGACGAACAGGCGTCCGCGCGGACGGAACGCCACGGCGCCATCGGCACTGCTGAACTCCGGCGCACCCTTGGCCCAGGAGACCTTCGGCAGTCTGGACTGGCTGGTTTCCAGTGCGGCCACCCGCGTTTCCAGCGCAGGCGGGGGCGGCGTTGACGGTGCGCCCGCACTGCCCTGCCCGCCCTCCACGGCACGCAGGCGCGCCTCCAGTTGCTGGATCTGCAGTGCCTGCTGCTGCACCAGGCGTGAGAGTTCGGCCTGGCTCAGTGGTGCGGGAGGGGACGAAACAGCCTGGGCGCCAACATGGCCACTGGCCAACAGCAGGCCAAGCGCGACCGGCAGCACTGCCAGCGGCAGCACGGTGGAATGATTCATGGGCTCTCTCTCCGGCCAGCCGGCCGCCTGGCCCGGCGCTGGCCTGTTGCGGTGGTGCGGGGGAAGATCGGGGGAGGAAGCGCGCGCCGCCGGATCGGCCCGGCGGCGCGGCAGGCGGGCTCAGCCCGGCCCGGTCAGCTGGTGGCCTGTGCCTGCGCGTTGGGACGCCAGGTGATCAGCTTGTTCTCGACCACGTCCAGCAGCGCGTCGATGACCAGCACGAAGGCGGCCAGGATGATGATGCCGGCGAACACACCCACGGCATTGAAGTTGCCCTCGGCCTGCGCGATCAGGTAACCCAGGCCCGCCGAGGCCCCGAGGTACTCACCGATGATCGCGCCGACCACCGCGAAGCCCACCGAGGTGCGCAGCGAAGACAGGATCCAGCTCGCCGCTGCGGGGAAGTAGACATGGCGCAGCAGGTCGCTGCGGCTCGCCCCCAGGATGCGGGCATTGGCCAGCACCACCGGATTCACCTCGCGCACGCCCTGCATGGCATTGAAGAACGTGGTGAAGAACACCAGCGTGACCGCCAGCGCCACCTTCGACCACAGCCCCAGGCCCAGCCACAGCACGAAAATCGGCGCCAGCACCACGCGCGGAATCGCGTTGAAGCCCTTGATGAAGGGATCGAGGATGCGTGCCGAGCGGCGGCTCAGGCCGAGCCAGACGCCGCCGGCCACACCCAGGCCGGTGCCGATGATGTAGCCCAGCGCGGTTTCGGTCAGCGTGATGTAGACATGCTGATAGAACGACGTATCGGACAGCCAGGTCCAGGCCTGCTGCACGATGGCGGTTGGCGATGGGAAGAAGAACGGATCGATCACGCCCAGCGCGATGCCGCCTTCCCAGCCACCGAACACGGCAACCACCAGCGCGAGCTGGATGAATTTGTCAGTCTTGGCGTGCATAGCTCTTCTCCACTTCGCCGCGCAGGCAGGCCCAGATGTCGCGGTACAGGTCGGTGAAACGGTCATCCAGCTTGATCTCGGCCACGTTCCTCGGCCGTTCCAGATCCACATCGAAACTGCGCACCACGCGGCTGGCCGGGCCGGAGGACAGCACCACCACGCGGTCGCCCAGGGCGATGGCTTCTTCCAGGTCGTGGGTGATCAGGATCACCGAGCGGCGATCCTCCTGCCACAACCGCAGCAGCTCGTTCTGCATCAGATGGCGGGTGTGGATGTCCAGCGCCGAGAAGGGTTCATCCATCAGGATCACCTTCGGCTCGACGATCAACGCCTGGGCCATCTGCACGCGCTTGCGCTGGCCACCGGACAGCTGGTGCGGGTAGCGATGCTCGAAGCCGGCCAGGCCGACCTTGGCCAGCCAAGCGTTGGCCTTGGCCTTGCGTTCGGCCTCGGGCACACCACGGAAGCGCAGGCCGAGTTCAACATTCTGGTACGCGGTCTTCCACGGCAGCAGCGCGTCCTGCTGGAACAGGTAGCCGACCGACTCCTGCACGCCGCTGACGGCACGGCCATCGATGCTGACCTGGCCCGACGACGGCTTCAGCAGGCCCGCCACGGAATTGAGGATGGTGCTCTTGCCGCAGCCGGTCGGCCCGACGATGGCAAGGAACTCGCCGTCACCCACCTGGATGTCGACATCGCGTACGGCGGTGAATTCGCCGAAGGACATGGTCACCTTGTTGATGGCGACCATGGTCTGTGCAGGCTCCAGCTGCGGCGCGCCATTGAACTGGCGCACGGTGGCATTGAGGGCCATGGGTTACCTCCGCTTACGGTTGGGCAGCCGGCGCCGCAGCGTTGGCACGCTCGACGAAGGCATTGGTGTAGGTCCGGGACAGATCGATATCGGCCTTGGCGACATCCGTGTTGAACTCACGCAGCACCTTCAGCGGTGTTTCCAGATCGGCAGGCGTGAAGTGACCGTCCCGGGTGAAGATCGCGCGCGCGTTCTCCACTGCGCGGGCATAGGTGGCGCGGTCACCGGAGACGTAGCTGTCCGGCAGCGCAGCGACGATGTCTTCAGCACTGTTGTCGGCGATGAACTTCAAGGCCATCTGCTCGGCGCGGGCGATCTTCTCGGCCGCTTCGGGGCGCTTGTCCAGGAAGCTCTGGTTGGCGTACATCACCGAGGTCGGGTACAGGCCGCCATAGACCTGGCGGGCGCCGTCGTCGCTGCGCGCGTCGAGGAGGATCCTGCCGACCTTGCGCTCGGTGATCAGGGTGGCGGCGGGATCATAGTTGACCAGCAGGTCGATCTTGCCCTGCTCCAGCGCGGCCACTGCTGCGGCGCCCGAGCCGACCCCGATCAATGAGATGCTGTCGGCCGGAATGTCGTGCTGGGCGAGGAAGTGACGGACGAAGAAGTCGGACGAGGAGCCCGGTGCGGTGATCCCGACCTTCTGGCCCTTGATGGTCTCCGGGCGCGCCGGATCGAAGGTGGCATCCTCGCGGCCGGCCATCACCAGGCCGGAGTTGCGCGAGAGCAGTACGAAGCCCACCACGTCCTTGCCCTTGGCCTGCATCTGGATGGTGTGGTCGTAGAAGCCGACGGCTACGTCGGTGGAATTGGCCACCAGCGCCTGCAGCACCTTGGAGCCGCCCTGGGCGAAGTTCTCGGTCTTCACCTGCAGGCCGACGTCCTTGAAGTAGCCCTTGGCGTCGGCAATGAAGAACGGCAGGTTGTTGAGGTTGTAGGAGCCGACGCTGATGCGCACCGGTGCGTTGTCGCTGCTGCCGGCGGCCGCGCCTTCCACGCGCCCGCTGTTGCTGCATCCGGCCGCGGCCAGCCCGGCCACGCACAGCGCGGCCATCAAGAACTGCTTGTACATCATCCCTCCCAGGAGTGAAGCATCTACGTTGTAATGGCGGGCATGCGCGTCTACGCAGGCCCGTCCGGGTTCAGATCATGCCGCTGACGTCCATTGGCGGGCTTGGGTGGCACTGGCCGTGGCGGGCGCGGGCGAAGTCGCGTACACGCGCCCCTCGAACAAGCGGCGTGCGGTGCGGACCACGCTGGCAATCACCGGCGAATCGCCCGAGCTGCGACTGAGGCCCACCTCCAGCGCCCCACTCGGATGTTCGAGGGTAATGCTGCCGGGAACGGACCGGCATCCGACCAAAGTGTGGGCCAGCGTGCCCGGCGTGACGGCGGCGGTGGCCAGGCCGACCGCGCCGGTAATGGCCAGTGCGGTGTGGCATTGGTGCGGCATGAAATAGCGCACCTGCAGATCGCCGCCCTGCTGCGCCGCCGACAGCAGCACCGGCTTGGGAATGACCTTGTTGCCGGCGTCGGCGATGCCCATGCGGGCGCCCGCCTCGATGCGCAGCGCTTCCAGTCGGCGCATGAACGCCGCGTCCGCGTTCAGTTCGGCGGGCGAGGCATCACCGCGCACGCCCAGGTCTTCGGCACGCACCAGCATCATCGGCATGGCGCAGTCCACCAGGCTGGCCGGCACGCCATTGATGGTTTCCTGCGCATGCCCGCTGGGCAGCAGCTTGCCGGTGCGGGCGCCTGCCGCATCAAGGAAGGACAGCCTGACCGGCGCGGCTGAGCCCGGCGCGCCGGCAATGCGCGTATCACCGCGGTAGGCCACATTGCCGCCCGGCGTTTCCACCGTGGCGATGATCAACTTGCCGGTGTTGACGTTGTGGATGCGCACTTCGGTCTGCGGATCCTGCGCCTGCACCAGCCCACGCTCGATGGCATACGGGCCTACGGCCGCCAGCATGTTGCCGCAGTTGGGCGAGGTATCCACCACTTGCTGCTCGACCCGTACCTGGGCGAACAGGTAGTCGACATCGGCGTCCGGGTGGCTGGAGCGGTCGATGATCGCCACCTTGCTGGTCAGCGCGTTGCCACCGCCGATGCCGTCGATCTGCAGCGGATGTCCCGAGCCCATCACTTCCAGCAGCAGGCGATCGCGTTCGGCGGTGTCCGCCGGCAGGTCGCTGGCCAGGAAGAACGGGCCCTTGGAGGTGCCGCCGCGCATGAGCACGCAGGGAATGCTGAGCAGATCGTTGGACATACGTGTGCTAGATTGATGCGTATAGGGGATGAATGACCCCTCTGTGATTCGATACTGGCATGACCCCAATTGATCTGTGAATTGCTGTTTTTTGGATGATTGATACCTGATGAGCATCAATTGCGAAATCCTCGATCTGCGTGCGTTCCTGCTGGTGTCGGAGACACGCAGCTTTCATCGGGCCGCGGAAATCCTTCACGTCTCCCAGCCCGCACTCAGCCGCCGGATCCAGAAACTGGAGCAGGCGGTGGGCTCGCCGCTGCTGGAGCGCACCACGCGCAGCGTCAGTACCACCGCTGTCGGCGAGAACCTGCTGCCACTGGTGCGCCGCATGCTGGAGGAATTCGATGGATCACTGTTCTCGCTGCGCGGCCGCGAAGACACCCGCGGCGCGACAGTGACCATCGCCTGCCTGCCGACGGCGGCGTTCTACTTCCTGCCCAGCGTGATGGCGCGTTTCCACGAAGCGCACCCGAACGTTCGCTTCCGCATCCTGGATATCCCGGCCACGGAGGGTCTGCAGGCAGTGGAACGTGGCGAAGTCGAGTTCGGCATCAACTTCATGGGCGCCAACGATCCGAATCTCGACTTCGACGTGCTGGCTGAGGACCCCTTCGTCCTCGCCTGCCGGCGCGATCATCCGCTGGCGCGCAAGCGCAAAGTGGAATGGGCCGACTTGGCCGAGCACCAGTTGATCACCGTGCATCGCACCAGCGGCAACCGGACGCTGCTGGATGGTGCGCTGGCGCGCGAGAACCTCAAGTTGAGCTGGCACTACGAAGTGACCCACCTGTCGACGTCACTGGGCATGGTCGAGGCGGGCATCGGGGTGTCGGTGCTGCCGAAGATGGCTACGCCAGATGGGGATCACCCCACCCTGGTGACGCGCGCGATCGGCAACCCGGTGGTGTCACGCACGATCGGCATCGTCCGCCGCCGCGGCGCCCTGCTCTCGCCCACGGCGGAGCGATTCCTGCAGATGCTGATGAGCCAGTGGCGTGGGGAGGCGTGAGCAGCCCCGCAGTTCACGCACCCATCCGTTCCGGCACACGGGGCGCTGACGGGGCCGCCCTTCATGACGAGGCCGCGAAGATCGACGCAATACCTGCAAGCGATCCCACGGCCACCCATGAGAGCGTGGCGAACGCAGTCAGCAGTACCTTCCGGTGGACGGCCTGCGCTTCGTTCTGGGCCTCCGACCGTCGCGCATAGGGCCTGGAGAAACCCAGCAGTTCGCCGGTGACAGTCAACACCCCCATCAGGATCAGTGCGGTCACGCAGAAGCCGAACATGGAGCCTATGAAGGCCAAATGGCGGGTGTCGCCGATAGCCGGCTGAGTCCCGGCCAGGGCTTCCACAAGTTGCCCCGTCCACCGTGCGGGCAGCCAAGCCAGGGCTGCGACAATGCCGAAGTGACTGGCCACGTTGATCCAGAACCAGGATGTGGTCTTCATGACGTCAGCGTTTCCGGTGTTGGCCAGTGGCGGGCATCGTGACGCCTGCGCCAGCCCCGCGCAACGCTGCATGGGGAAGCCGGCCAGCGGCCGGCACTACCAGGTCAATCAGCCTGCGGTTTCCAGCCCCTTGCCTGCCGCATCCATCCGCAACGAGGCCAGGTACCGGCAGTACTTGCCGACGAAGATGCCAGTGAACCCGCCCGTCAGCAGCAGGTAGGCGGCACTGAAGCCGGCACTGGCGGACAGCGACGGCGACACCGCAAACGCGACTTCGAAGCCGTACTTCACCAGGAAGGTGACCAGCAGCAGCGGCAGCAGGCTGAAGTCCGCGCTGCGCCAGAGCTTGCCGGTGCTGCGGTCCAGCGTCAGCTTCAATCGATTCAGCAGCAGCCAGGCAAGTGCCGCGCCCGTGGCTATGCCGGCAAGCCACTCGCTCCAGGCGGCCAGCGACGCGCCGAAGCGATGACTGATCGACCACGCGCCCCAGACGGCGAACAGCGCGGGCACGATCGCCAGTTTGTGCAGCGAGGTTTCTGCAGGCTTCATGGCGGCGATGCCACGGGTGACCAGGAAGGCCAGGAGCAGCCAGACCCAGATCGGCGTCTGCGAGGCGAGTTGCTGGAGCATGTTCATGAGCGGTCCCCTTGATGAGTGGTGGCTGAGTGGTGGCGAGGTGCCCTCGCCTTGGCGCTCACTATTCGCTTCCGCCCGGGTTGCAGCCAGTGACAGCTGTCAGCCATCGCGGATGACCCGCCGGCATGCTGCGCGTCCCCGGCAGCTGTCGGGGTGGATTCACCCGGTGCACCCTGCGCGGGCCGGCCCTCAGTCCGCGCTACCATCACCACGACGCCGCTGCGAGCCACGTGCATGTACCACGACCCTGTTCGACGTCGCCTGTGTGCGGCGCTGCTGGCCACTGGCTTCGGCCTGTCAGCACCATCGGCGCTGGCGAGCCGGGCGACGTTGGCGGGATGCGGTTCGCTGACCGCATTGCTGCAGGCCGAACGGCAGCCTGGCATGGCGGCCGTTCTGGTTGATCACGGGCGCATTGCCGCGCTGTGCACGACCGGGCGGCTCGATGACACCCGGCCTGCACCGATTGATCGCCATACCGTGTTCGAACTGGGGTCGATCACCAAGCTGTTCACGGCCCTGCTGATTTTCCGGCTCCAGCAGCGGCATCTGCTCGACGTCACCGCGCCCATCGGCCAGTACATGGAAGGGTTGCCTTCCGCATGGGCATCCACTTCGCTGCTGCAGCTGCTGAGCCATACCTCAGGCATTCCCAACTATCTGAATGAAGAAAATTTCCTGCGGTTGATGCCGACGAATCCAGCCCCCCGTGAATTGCTCGCAGAGGTGGCCGAGCGGCCGCTGGCGTTTGCGCCCGGTGCGCGGCACGCCTATTCCAATACGAACTACATCCTGCTCGGCCTGGCCATAGAGCATGCAACCGGCATGGACTACTGGCGGGTTCTGCAGGAGGAGATACTGTCGCCGCTGGGCATGCGCGATGCGGGACCGCGTCGTGCAGGCGATCGGCGCCGGGTTGCCCAGGGGCATCTGTTCCAGGATGGCCACTGGCGCGCACCACCGCCCACTGCTCCGGGCTCGGCATGGGCCGCCGGCGGCCTGCTCGCCAGCATCGACGACATGGCGCGCTTTGCTGTGGCGCTGGACCAGCATCGACTGTTGCCCGAGGCGGCCCTGAAGCGGATGTGGTGCGACACACTCCTCGCCAATGGCAGCAAGGCGGGCTGGGGGGCCGGCTGGGAAGTTTCCGATGGCGGAAAGGTAGTCGGCCATGGCGGCGGGACCGCAGGCTTTACCGGGTATCTCCGGCACCGTCCCACCGATCGAAGAACGCTCGTCGTACTGATCAATCGCGCCGGAGACATCAACCCGCAGGGCATTGCAGAGCGCCTCGACCTGGGCATGAGTCGCTGCAATGGGAGGCTTTCCAGGCCGGCGCCTTCGCTGGATCAACCCGGCACCCGGACAACGCGATCCATGCCATGACGCAGATCATCGGCGCTGGCTGATGGAAATGCGCCGCCGGTACTGCGCCACCCACTCCAGCGACGGCGCAACACCGCCGAACGGGAAGAAATGCGGGCTGACCTGGCCATGGGCGCGGGTCAGCCCCTTCACCAGGCGATCGACGAACACCTCCGGCCCTGCCGTGCCGAGCAGGCGGCCGATCGAGATGCCGTACTTGGCGAGCATCGATGCACTGGCGCCTACGCCGCACATCGCGGCGTAGCGCAGCAGGCGAGAGACGCTGGCCGGGCCCGGCACGCCGACCAGCACCGGAACGCTGATGCCGCGCGCGCGCAGTGCATCCAGCCAGGCCAGCACGGCATCGGCATCGAAGGCGAACTGGGTGACGATCACAGGCGCCATGCGGCGCGCTTCGATGGCCTGGCACTTGCGTTCGAGTACCTGCCAGCGAGCGTCGCCGCTCATCGCCGGATGGCCTTCCGGATGCCCGCCGATACCTACGACCTTGATGCCGAAACGCTCAAGACGCCCGGTCTCGATGATCGAAGCACTGTCGGCAAACGGCCCGGCAGGCGTCGCGAGGTCACCGGCGATCAGCAGGCAGCGCTCCACCCCGGCTTCGCTGGTGGCGCGCTCCAGGAAGCGTTCAAGCGCTGTGCGTGACCCGATGCGCCGCGCGGAGAGATGCGGCATCGGCTCGAATCCGAGCGCGCGCACGGTGCGCACGGCGGCCAGGCGGGCGTCGTCATCCTCGCTGGCCAGCCAGGGAATGGAGATGACCGTACCGCGCGGGATCCGATCCGCCTCGGCGCGCAGCGCGGGCATGGCCTTCGCGCTGACTTCCAGTGAAAAGGCGTTGATGAAGGCTTCCGCGTGCGCTGAGGTACCGGCCGGCATCAGCGCGCCTCGCGTGCATTGCCGGCAAGCGGCGAGCTGTTGCGGGCCAGTTCGATGAAGGCCTGCAGGTAGTCGATACCGGTATCGGCCTCGCGCGCGCCCAGGTAGATCTGCTTGGGGATGCCCTTGGCGCCCAGGCGCACGGGCACCACGTCCATGCGCGTGGCGTACTCCTCCACCAGCCAGCGCGGCATGGCAGCCACGCCGCGGCCGCTGGCCACCATCTGCATCATGATGTCGGTGGTTTCGATGGCCTTGTGGCGCCGCGGCGTGATGCCGGCCGGCAGCAGGAACTGGTTGTAGATGTCCAGGCGCTCGAACGGCACCGGATAACTGATCAGCACTTCCTGGCCGAGCTGGCGCGGCTTTACGTGGTCCACCTTGGCCAGGGCATGGTTCCCGGCCACCACCAGCACCTGTTCGTAGTCGAACACGGGAATGAACTTCAGGCCCGGCTTCAGCAGCGGGTCGGGGGTAACCAGCAGGTCGATCTCGTAGCCGAACAATGCGCCGATACCGCCGAACTGGAACTTCTGCTTGACGTCCACATCCACGTCCGGCCATGCCGCCAGGTACGGTGAGACGATCTTCAACAGCCACTGGTAGCAGGGATGGCACTCCATGCCGATGCGCAGCGCACCACGCTCGCCCTGCGCGAACTGGCGCAGGCGCTCCTCGGCCAGGTCCAGCTGCGGCAGCACCCGGTTGGCCACTGCCAGCAGGTACTGTCCGGCCTGGGTCAGCCGCAGGCTGCGACCCTCACGCAGCCAGACCTCGGTACCCAGCTGCTGCTCCAGCTTCTTCATGCTGTGGCTGAGCGCCGACTGGGTCAGGTTGAGCACGCCGGCGGCGGCGGTGAGCGAGCCCTGCTGCTCGACCTGCTGCACGATGCTGAGGTGGATGCGCTCCAGCATGACGATGAATCTCACTCATGGATAGGTGAAGTAATACCATTTTACGTCATGGAAAGGCATGACTAGGATCGGGTCATGCCTTCATCCCACCGCCCTCTCCGTATCGTCGCCGTGTCCGGCGGACTGCAGCGCCCCTCGCGGGCCACCCTCCTGGCCGAGCATCTGCTGGGCGTGATCGGCAACGACGTCCATTGCGAACACCATCTGATCGAGCTCGGCGAGCTCGCCCCGCAGCTGGCCGGCGCCCTGTGGCGCTCACAATTGCCCGAGGCTGTCGAGCGCCAGCTGCTTGCCGTCGAGCAGGCCGATGTCCTCGTGGTGAGCACGCCGGTCTATCGCGGCTCGTACACCGGGCTGTTCAAGCATTTCTTCGACTTCATCCACCAGGATGCGCTGGTCGACACCCCCATCCTGCTGGCCGCGACCGGCGGCAGCGAGCGCCATGCGCTGGTGATCGATCACCAGCTGCGGCCGCTCTTCAGCTTCTTCCAGGCCCGCACCCTGCCGCTGGGCGTCTATGCCACCGACCGCGATTTCGCCGACGGCCGCGTGCGCAACGAACCGCTGATCGAGCGCGCTCGACTGGCGGTCCACCGAGCCATGCCACTGCTGGCCCTGGCCCGCCATCCCGTCGCCGCCCTCGAGGCTGCCGCAGCACCCTGAATGCCGGATGCCCTCGCCCGCATCCGGATGTCACCCCGCATCACGGAACGCCGCCCATGACGAACGACACCTTCACCTTCAGCATCACGCGCATCCCCTTCAACGAGGACTACCAGCCCGCCGAGGGCACGCGCATCACCACCAATTTCGCCAATCTGGCGCGCGGCGCTTCCCGGCGGGAAAACCTGCGCAACACCCTCAGCATGATCAACAACCGCTTCAACGACCTGGCGCACTGGGACAACCCGAGCGCCGATCGTTATGCCGTCGAGCTGGACATCATCTCGGTGGAGATGCACATCGACGGCGCCGACGGCAACGATCCGTTTCCGTTGATCGAGGTGCTGCAACCGACCATCGTCGACACGCGGACCGGCGCGCGTACCGAAGGCATCGTCGGCAACAATTTCTCGTCCTACGTGCGTGACTATGATTTCAGCGTGGTGCTGCCGGCCAGCAACGAGGGCAAGGCCACCTTCGGTCTTCCGGAAGGCTTTGGCGACCTGCATGGCAAGCTGTTCAAGCACTTCCTGGGATCGGGCGCCTACCGCGCCAGCTTCCGCAAGGGGCCGGTGATCTGCATCAGCGTCTCCAGCAGCAGGACCTACCACCGCACCGAGAATCATCACCCCATCCTGGGCGTGGAGTACCGGCAGGGCGAGTTCTCCGCCACCGACCACTACTTCGACAAGATGGGCCTGCAGGTACGTTACTTCATGCCGCCGGGCAGCGTCGCGCCGCTGGCGTTCTACTTCCAGGGCGACCTGCTGGGCGACTACTCGAACCTGGAGCTGATCGGCACCATCAGCACGATGGAAGCGTTCCAGAAGATCTACCGCCCGGAGATCTACAACGCCAATTCCGTGGCCGGCAAGGTCTACCAGCCCAGCCTGAAGCACCAGGATTACTCGTCCACCCGCATCGTCTACGACCGCGAAGAGCGCAGCCAGCTGGCGGTCAAGCAGGGCCGGTTCACCGAAGAGCACTTCATCAAGCCGTACCGCGCCGTGCTTGAGCAGTGGGCTGCGCGCTGATCCATCGATTTCCCCTTCGCATTCCAGGACAACCCGACACCGATGAAGAAACTGCTCCCCACCTCCACCGCCGGCAGCCTGCCAAAGCCGTCCTGGCTGGCAGAACCCGAAAAGCTCTGGTCGCCCTGGAAGCTGCAGGACGAAGGCCTGGCTGAAGGCAAGCAGGATGCGCTGCGCCTGTCGCTGCAGGAACAGCAACACGCGGGCATCGACATCGTCAGCGACGGTGAGCAGACCCGGCAGCACTTCGTCACTACCTTCATCGAGCATCTCGGCGGCGTTGACTTCGAAAAGCGCGAAACCGTGCGCATCCGTAACCGCTACGATGCCAGCGTGCCCACCATGGTCGGCGCCGTGAGCCGTCCGAAGCCGGTGTTCGTGGAGGATGCGAAGTTCCTGCGCCGCCAGACTGCGCAGCCGATCAAGTGGGCGCTGCCCGGCCCGATGACGATGATCGACACGCTGTACGACGCCCACTACAGGAACCGGGAAAAGCTGGCCTGGGAGTTCGCGAAGATCCTCAACGAGGAAGCGAAGGAGCTGGAAGCGGCCGGCGTGGACATCATCCAGTTCGATGAGCCGGCCTTCAATGTGTTCTTCGACGAAGTGAACGACTGGGGCGTGGCCGCCCTGGAGCGCGCGATCGAAGGGCTGACGTGCGAGACAGCCGTGCACATCTGCTACGGTTACGGGATCAAGGCCAACACCGACTGGAAGCAGACGCTGGGATCGGAATGGCGCCAGTACGAGGAATCGTTCCCGAAACTGCAGGCCTCCAGCCTCGACATCATTTCGCTGGAATGCCATAACTCGCACGTGCCGATCGACCTGATCGAGCTGGTCCGTGGCAAGAAGGTGATGGTAGGCGCGATCGACGTGGCCTCGAGCGCGGTGGAAACACCGGAAGAAGTGGCCGACACCCTGCGCAGGGCGCTGCAGTTCGTGGATGCCGACAAGCTTTACCCCAGCACCAACTGCGGCATGGCGCCGCTGGCCCGCACCGTGGCCAGGGGCAAGCTGCGCGCGCTCAGCGAAGGGGCCAGGATCGTGCGTGAGGAGCTTTCGGCGTAGCGCTTGCCAGGGCTGTGGGCGTCCTGCCGGGTACCGACCACGCCTGACACGTTAACCGCCCCAAGGGCCTGGCAGGCTGCCGCAGTGCGAGCGCCTGCTTGATGCGTGCCACCTCCCCTGTCCCGGCCTCGGCCAGGCGGCGCGCCTGCTGGCGCTGCTCCCGTGTGAGCGGCGGCGGCCGCGCCGCGCCTGCCGAAGGCGCGGCGCCCACAAGACAGGCGACCGCGTCGCGCAGCCGCAACCGGGGGCAAAGCCGAGCCGCGCACCAGCGCTCGGCATAGCGCCGGGCTTGCCGCGCATTCACCGCGTGCACCACCTTGGCCGGGGACATCCTGCGTGCATCCAGGTACACCTGGAAGCCGAGCACTGCGTGCGGGACGATGCTGGCCACGATGCGGCCGCTCCACCATAGATCCCAGCGCTCACCGCGTTGCACCCAGCCGGAGGACGCGGGGACTGCCGGGAGACCGCGAAGATCGGAGAAGGAATGCATGCAGGAAGGATACGGGCTGCCGTCGCAGGGGATGAGATTCGAATGGGCACGTAGCCGCGGCCGTGAATCGTTCAATGGAAACGCAACGGTGCAGTATGGTCGCTGCCCTCTCGGCACCGGCATGCATCATTGGCATGACACATCACCGGCGATCACCCGCCGGCATGCTCAACGATGCAACAGCCATTACCCCCGGCGCTGGCCAGGTCGCGGCACGCAGACGCTCGGCCGGTGTCCGCTCCGTCGTTCAGATCCGCGTCGTGGCCAGGAACCGTTCACGATCCTGCTGCGTGCGCCGGCGGATCTCCTCCAGCGCCTGGCTTTCGGTCGCCTGCAGCATGGCCTCGAACAGGCGCTGGAAGTGATGGCGCATCGCATTGCGCGCGGCCACCGGATCACGTGCGCGCAATGCTTCGAAGATGGCCATGTGCTCGTCGGCACGGCTGGCGCCATCATCATGGCAGACCCGCGCATAGACTTCGGTTACCCGCGGCAACTCGCTGCGCATGCGCCAGATCTGCTGCACGAAGAACTCCACCACCGGGTTGCCGGAGAGGCGCGCGATGGTCAGGTGGAAGCGGCGGTCGTACTCGCCGGCTTCCGCGTCGCTCAGGTCGCGACGGCACAGCGCTTCGGCCAACGCCTGAAGCTCGGCAATGCCGGCATCATCCAGATTGCTTGCCGCCAGAGCGGCGGCCTCGGCCTCGAATACCGCGCGGGCAGCGGTGAGGTCGAAGGCGCTGACATCCGGCAGCCCGCCGGACGCCTGCGTCGGGCGCGGCTTCACGTGCACGCCCGAACCGATACGGATCGCAATCCAGCCCTGTGCCTCCAGTGCAATCTCCGCTTCGCGGATGGTGACCCGGCTGACGCCAAACCGTTCGGCCAGCTCGCGCTCGCCCGGCAGCCGCGAGCCCGGCGGGAATTCGCCGTCCTCGATCAGCTTGCGGAGCTTGGCAGCGATGGTCTGGTAAAGGCGGTTGGCGGACATGCGGCTGACCCTTGGCAATTCAATTCCTTCCGGGTCCCTGCCCTGCCACCGCGGCCGGCGAGGGTCCGGTTGGAGCGACGGCGCGGCCACTGGCCGCGCCGCCCTGTTCAGAACTTGTATCGTACACCGAAATACGCACGCCGCCCGTAGGTCACTACTTCGCGGAAGTTCCCATAAAGCGGCTGGTAGGCCACGCGCGGCTCGTTGGTCAGGTTCATCAACTCCAGCGACAGCGACAACTGCTTGTTCACCCGGTAGCGCAGGCGCAGGTCCACGCTGGTGTTGTCATCGTAGTAGCGGTTCTGCTGCGCGGCGTTGCCGGTGAAGTCCTGGTAGTAGTGCGAGCGGAACTTGCCGATGGCCTGGATGTTGAAGCGCCCGACGTCCCAGTAGATCGAGCCGGACAGGACGTGCCGCGAGAAGCCGCTGAGACCGGCCGGCGGCACGATCGCCGGAATGATCGTGCCATCACCGGCCAACTGCTCACCCAGCCGTGAATCCTGGGTCTGGTAGTCGGCATCGGCATAGTTGTAGCTGACCTTGAAGCCCAGCCCGTCGAACGGCTTGGGCAGGTAAGACAGTCGATGGGTGGCGGTCAGCTCGAAGCCGGTCAGCGTACTGTCCTCGTCGGTGGTTACCTGCTGCCGCACCGGCACGGTCACGCTCCGGCCGTCGATGGTGTAGGTCTCAGGCACCAGCGCGGTGGCGGTGCCGCCGTTGAACTGCTTCCAGTACACCGCGCCGGCCAGCATCGTGTCCGGGTTCGGGTACCACTCCAGGGAGAGGTCACCGTTCCAGGACATCAGCGGCTGCGCAGCGGGGTTGCCGCTGGCACTGATGTCATCCAGCGCGTCGGCCAGATTGCCGTAGGTGGCATCACTACTGACGTTGATGGTGCGCCCGGCGCCCAGCGCGGCGATGTCCGGCCGTGACATAGCGCGGTATGCACCGACCCGCAGCAGTACGTCCGGGCGCAGTTCGAAGGCCGCGTTGAGGCTGGGCAGCAGCTTGTCGTTGCCCGCCTTGAACACCTGCGTGCTGTACGCACCGGTGGGTTGCAGGCGGATCGTGCCGTCACCGTTGTCCTCGATACGCAGCCCCGTACGCACGCCTTCGGAGCGAACGTCGGTCTTGACCCAGCGCAGGCCCAGGTTGCCGGTCACCGGCAAGCCGAACAGGCTGCTGCTGAACTCACCCATCAGATAGAGCGCGCGTGTCTTCTCGGTGATATCGACATTGTTCGGATCCTGGAAACCCGGATCCAACCCACTGTCGAGGCTGCCACGGAACGACTGGTACAGGCAGTCCGGAACGAAGTACGCCCACGAGGAGATCGTGTTGCCGCTGGCGGCATCCATGAAGTCATCCTGCGGGAACGGCGCACGGCAGGCCTGGTTGGCGGCGATGATCTTCGCCTTGTCGGCCGCCACGCGCTGGTCGTAGTCGGTTACCAGGGTGTTGTCGCGCAGGCGGTAGTCGGCCTGGCTGGCACGCACGCCGCCCTTGATGCGGGTGAAGAAACCGGACTCGGGCATGAAGCTGGCATCGAAGCGGCCGGCCCTGATCCTGTGGTCGTTCTCCGTTGCGCTGGACGTGACGCGCGCCGCGCCGGTGTAGGCGTCCCAGTTGTTGGGGTCGAAGTTCGGCGCCAGCGCAACACTGGGCACTTCGCCGCGCCAGTCCCAGTCATAGTCCACGTAGCCGGTGGCACCACTGCTGATGCCCGGCACGATGGCATTGTTGACGTCGCGCTGGTTGGCGCGCAGGCGGGTCATGCGCTCGCTGTCGAGGCGATTGGTGTGCGAGTACGAAAGATCGGTGGACAGTTCCCAGGCCGGGGTCGGTCGCAGGATCAGGTTCAGGCCACCCCCGGTGTATTCCTCGCCACGCCAGTAGCGGTTTGAGGTGGAATCAATCGAGGTGCTGCCATGCAGGTGGCGCACGATGCCGTCCTCGTCCACCTCGCGCCGGGTGATGCCACGGCGGGCGTTGGACAGGCTCAGGTCGCTGCGGTTCTCGTACCAGTTGCGCTCGGTGTGTTCGAAGTCGAGGTTCACTTCAACCACGTCATTGGGCCGCCACTGCAATGCGGCGAACTCGCTCTGCCGGTCGTTGCGCTCCTGCTTGAGCCGGTAGATGCGGCTGCTGGGCACCAGGTAATAAGGTGCGCCGTTGGCGATGGCCTGCGCGGACACTTCATTGCAGTTGGCATTGCTCACGTTCTGCGTGCCATCGCAGGCATACCAGGTGGAACCGCTGGTGATGCTCTCTTCCGGGTCGGTGCCATCCAGGCGCTGGAAGCCCAGCGAGATGCCCAGCTTCTGCCCGTTGCCGAACTCGAACTGGTCGATGTAGCTGGCGGTACCGCGATAGCCGATGCCGTCGTCGTCGCGGTACTTCTTGTCATACTCGGCCCAGCTGCCGCGCAGGTCCAGCTGCGCCGCACGCTTGCCGTACTCCAGTGGGCGCACTGTTTCCAGGCCGATGGTGCCAGCCACGCCGCCTTCGATGATGTCGGCACGCTGGGTCTTGTAGATGGCCACCGTGTTGATCAGCTCGGCCGGGAACATGTTGAAGTTCACCGAGCGGTCGCCGCTGCCATTGGTGATTTCGCGGCCGTTGAAGTTGGTGCTGCTTAGGAAGGCGCCCAGGCCACGGATCGAGATCTCCGACGCACCGGTCTTGTCGCGGGTCGAGGCGGCACCGGTCAGGGTCTCGATCGCGTCGGCCAGCGACGGCGCCGGCAGGTCGCCGATGTCATCTGCGGAAAGCACGTCTGCGATGACCGTGTCGTCGCGCTTCTTGTTGATCGAACTCTGCATCGATTCGCGGATGCCGGTGACCTGCACCTGGTCCAGCGTGGTGGGATCCTGCCCTGCCGCGTCCTTGCCGGATTGCGCGTGGGCAGCGGGCAGGCCAGCCAATGCGGCAAGCAGCGCCACGATCAGGGGTGTAGGGGACAACGAGATGCTGTGCACTGCTCCGGCGGGTCGCCGCATGGTTTCCTCCTCCCAAAGGATCGCCTGCATGCCAGGCGTGGGACGCAGCTTCGGCACGGCGACATGAAAATGTCAACCAATTGGTATGCGATTGTTCAAATGCCTTTGATCCATACCAGTTGATCGCAATTTAATGTGCTCATGCAGCATGACTTTGCGCGAAAGCTGGCTTACAACAGACCTGAAAGTGGTATGCAGGCCCACCCTGAAACGACGGCCCGGCCGTCCCTGGAAGGATTTCATGCGCATTCACTCGCTGGCGCGTCACCGATCCAATGGTTCATGGCTATTTTGCCTGACCACTGGTCTGGCAATGTGCCTGACCACTCCAGCAGCAAGTGCAGCCAGCTGGCTCGTCCACGATGTCGCGGAGTTCGCTACCGCCGCCTCGGCGCTGCAGCCCGGCGATGAGATCGTGCTGGCTGACGGCACCTGGACCGACGCCCGGCTGCTGCTGAAGGGCCAAGGCACGGCGGATGCCCCGATCGTGCTGCGCGCGCAGACCGCCGGCAAGGTCATCTTCAGCGGGCGCTCGGACCTGCGCCTGGCGGGGAGCTACCTGCAGGTGTCCAACCTGGTGTTCCGCAGCGGCTATGCGCCGGGTGATGCGGTGGTGGCATTCCGCGAGTCGAGCAAGGCCGTCGCCAGCAACAGCCGCGTCACCGGCTTGGTGATCGACGACTACACCAACCCCGATGCCAGCGACCAGGACTACTGGGTGTCGCTGTATGGCAGCCACAATCGGTTGGACCACAGCCAGCTGCGCGGCAAGACCAATGCGGGACCCACAGTCGTGGTGGTGCGCGATGCAACCCAGGGCCTGGACAACCAGCACCGCATCGACCACAACTGGTTCGGGCCGCGCCCGGCGCTGGGCGTCAATGGCGGCGAAACCCTCCGCGTCGGCACCAGCGATAGCTCACTGAGCGATTCCAACAGCACGGTGGAGAACAACTGGTTCGAAGGCTGCGACGGCGAGACCGAGATCATCAGCAACAAGTCCGGCGGCAACACCTACCGCGGCAACGTGTTCTATCGTTCCGCCGGAGCACTCACCCTGCGCCACGGCAATGGCAACCGGGTGATCGACAATGTCTTCCTCGGCGATGACAAGGCCGGCACCGGCGGCGTACGCATCATCAACGCCGACCAGACCGTCAGCAACAATTACTTCGAGCGGCTGGCCGGGTCCAGCAACCGTTCGGCACTGGCGGTGATGGATGCGCAGGCCAATCCGCCGCTGTCCGGCTATGCGCCGGTGGTGAATGCCACGATCAGCCGCAACACCTTCGTGGACGTGGCGAAGATCAGTTTCGGTGTCGGCCATGATGAGGCGAAGGGCATCGTGGTGGCCGCCAGCAACAGCCGCTTCACCGGCAACCTGATCGTCAACCGCGACAACCGGAATCCGCCCACTGCCGCCAGTTCGCTGGCCGGCATCGACTTCAGCGGCAACGTGCAGTCGCCGGCAGCCAGCACCGTGTTCCCGGGAGGCGTAGAGAGCCGTGGTGTCAGCCTGCAGCAGGCTGATAGCGGATTGTGGGTTGCCACGCCTGCCCTGCCCGCCGTGGGCGCCGATCCTGCCTTGACGATGACCGCACGCGAGGCGACCGGCGTCGACTGGTATCCCAAGGTGGGCGAAGCCACCCTCTCACGCACCCGCACTGGAGTTGATCGATGAGGTTGCAGCCGCTGTTCGTTTCCTTGGCTTTGGCCGCCCCCTTCGCCCTGCTGCCGAGCGCATCGCTGTTCGCATCCCCCACTGCTGCCGTGCGACAGGCCGAAGCCGCGCCGGTGCTGGTCACCGCCGCACAATGGCAGCAGATGGCCAGCGAAGGCCGCCGCTACCCGTGGTTTGCCAAAGAGCAGGCACGCACCGAAGCAACGCTGAAGAAGATGATGAAGGCCGGCATCGACGTGCCGGTACCGAAGGACAAGGGCGGCGGCCGCACCCACGAACAGCACAAGCGCAACTACCAGGCGCTGCTGGCGGCAGGCACGCTGTACCGGCTGACCGGCGACAGGGCCTACGTGGACTATGCGCGCGACATGCTGCTGCAGTATGCCCAGCTCTACCCGACGCTGGGCCCGCACCCGGAAGGCCGTGGGCAGATCCCCGGGCGCGTGTTCTGGCAGGTGCTCAACGATTCGGTATGGCTGGTCAACGCCATCCAGGGCTACGACGCGATCCGCGACGCGCTGTCCGCCAACGACCGCAACACCATCGAATCGAAGGTGTTCCGGCCAATGGCCGAGTTCCTCGTCAGCGAGCCGAAGAACTACGACCAGATCCACAACCACGCCACCTGGGCGGTGGCCGCCACCGGCATGACCGGCTACGTGCTGCGCGACCCTGAGCTGGTGGAGAAATCCCTGCGCGGCAGCCGGAAGGACGATCAATTCGGCTTTCTTCGGCAGATCGACCTGCTGTTCTCGCCCGATGGTTACTACGAGGAAGGCCCCTACTACCAGCGCTATGCACTGGCGCCGTTCCTGCTGTTCGCCAATGCCATCGAACGCAACGAACCGCAGCGGAAGATCTTCGCGCGCCGCGACGGCGTGCTGTTGAAGGCCGTGGATGTGCTGGTGCAGTCCAGCTACAACGGCTTGTTCTTCCCGATCAACGACGCCATCCTGGACAAGGGCATCGACACCGAAGAGCTGGTGGCCGGCATCGGCATCGCCTATGCGCGTACCGGTGACGACCGCCTGCTGTCCGTGGCCCAGCAGCAGAAGCGCCTGCTCTTGTCGCCCGAGGGCCTGCAGGTGGCGCAGGCGCTGGCGGCGAACAAGACCAGGCCCTTCGACTATCGGCCGATGCTGCTGCGCGATGGCCCCGACGGCGATCGCGGCGGCCTGGCGATCCTGCGCATGAACGGCGAACGCGGCCAGGCGCTGGTGCAGAAGGACACGATGCAGGGCATGGGCCATGGCCACTTCGACAAGCTCAACTGGCTGTTCTACGACAACGGCAATCCAGTGGTGACCGACTACGGCGCGGCCCGCTTCCTCAACGTGGAAGCCAAGCGCGGCGGCATCTACCTGGCCGAGAACCGCAGCTGGGCCAAGCAGACCGTGGCGCACAACACCCTGGTGGTGGACGAGCAGAGCCACTTCAAGGGCGACTGGAAACGCGGCGAGGAACACGCGCCGCAGGTGCGCTTCTTCCAGGCCGATGCCGATACCCAGATTGCCTCGGCAACGATGCGCGACGCCTACCCCGGCGTGGTGTTCACCCGCACCCAGGCGCTGCTGCGCCATCCCGACCTGGGCCTGCCGGTCGCGCTGGACCTGCTGCAGGTGCACGGCGGCAAGGCCGCGCGCTACGACCTGCCGCTGCACTTCAACGGCCACATCGTCACCACCGGCTTCGAAGCCGAACACTTCCCCGCCCAGCGCCCGGTGCTGGGCAAGGACAACGGCTACCAGCACCTGTGGCTGGATGCACGCAGCAAACCCGGCAGCGAGCCGCGGTCGCTGACATGGCTGCTGGACGGGCGCTTCTACACCTACCGCTTCGGCAGCAGTGCGCCGGCACAGGCGCTGCTGGTGGAAAGCGGCGCGAACGATCCGGAATTCAACCTGCGCCGCGAACCGGCCCTGCTGCAGCGCGTGGACGGACAGAAGGACGTGACCTTCTTCAGCGTGCTGGAGCCGCACGGCGAGTACAACGGCACCGCCGAATACGTGCACGGCGCGGACAGCCGCATCAAGGACATCGTGCGCAGCCGGGGCAACGATGCCGAGGTGATCGAGCTGCGCCTGGCCAGCGGTGCACGCATCGCCCTCGGCGTGGCCGACGACAGCAGCGCCAAGGGCGAGCACAGCGTGAGCGTGGACGGCCATGCCTACCGCTGGAGCGGCAGCCATGCACGCATGGACCGCAGCAAGGTTGACGGCAAATGAACGGCCCTGCGGTGGTGGCCAACCTGCGCAAGGTGCCGCTACGGTCGGCCGTGCGCTGGCTGATCGTGGGCCTGATCGCCGTGGCCACGGTGATCAACTACATCGACCGCAACGCACTGGCGGTAATGTGGCCGGAAATCGCCAGGGAAGTGGGCGCCACCAAGGATGACTACGCCCTGCTGGTGACGGTGTTCATGCTGTTCTACGCCGCTGGCCAGTTCCTGTTCGGGCGCCTGTTCGACATGATCGGCACGCGCCTGGGTTTCGCCCTGTCGATCAGCGTGTGGTCGATCTCCATCGCCCTGCACGCGATCACCCATTCGATGCTCTCCTTCAGCCTGGTGCGGGCGATGCTCGGCATCAGCGAAGCCGGGGCGTGGCCGGGCGCGGTCAAGGCCAATGCCGAGTGGTTCCCGGCGCGCGAGCGCGCATTGGCGCAAGGCGTGTTCAACGCCGGCGCGTCGATCGGCGCGATCGTTTCCGCGCCGGCCATCGCCGGCCTCTACCTGTGGCTGGGCTGGCGCGGCACCTTCGTGCTGGTCGGTGCGATCGGCTTCCTGTGGCTGCTGCCATGGCTGTTTGTCTACCGCGCCGGGCCGGACAAGCATCCGTGGGTGAGCGATGCCGAGCGCCGGTTGATCCAGGAAGACCAAGCCGGGCAGCAGGCAGAGGTGGCACCGAAGGCCAGCGTTCGTGAGCTGCTGGCCCACCGGCAGAGCTGGGGCATGCTCGCCTGCCGCTTCCTCCTGGACCCGATCTGGTGGTTGTTCGTGTCCTGGCTGCCGATCTACCTGGCCGAAACCTTCGGCTTCGACATCAAGCAGATCGGCCTGTTCGCCTGGGTGCCGTTCGTTGGCGCGATGCTGGGCAGCCTCAGCGGCGGTTGGCTGTCCGGGCGGATGATCCGCGCCGGGCACAGCGTGGACCGCGCCCGCAAGCTGGCCATCACGCTGGGCTGCGTGATCATGGCCCCTGCCCTGCTGGCTGCCGTGCTGGCCAACCAGCCGCTACTGGCGGTGCTGGCAATCGCTGCGGTGCTGTTCGGCTTCCAGGTGGCCATCGGCAACATCCAGACCCTGCCGGGCGACCTGTTCGACGGCCGCTCGGTGGGCACGCTGGCAGGCCTGGGTGGCCTGGCCGCCGTGGCCGGCACCTTGATCACCACCTGGCTGGTGCCGGTGCTGACCCGCCACTCCTATGCGCCGATCTTCATCCTCGTCGCCGCCCTGGTGCCGCTGTCGCTGGCCGCGCTGTGGTGGTGGACCGGCCCGATCCACAAGCTCGACCGCCGCGCCGGCTGAGCCTGCATCTCTCTTCAATTCCCCCGCAAACCAAGGAGTTTTCCGCATGTCGTTCCAGGACAAGGTGGCCATTGTCACCGGCGGTGGCCGCGATATCGGTCGCGCCGTTTCGATCAAGCTGGCTGCCGCCGGTGCACGCGTCTGCATCAACTACGCCAATGATGAAGCCAGTGCCCAGGAAACGCTGGCACAGATCCGTGCGGCCGGTGGCCAGGCCATCGTGCACCGTGCCGACGTCACCGACGCCACGGCCGTCGCCGGCCTGGTCGCTGCGGCACAGGCCGCGTTCGGCGAGCGCATCGACCTGCTGGTGAACGTGGCCGGTGGCATGGTGCAGCGCCGGCCGCTGGCCGACATCGACCCGGCGTTCTTCCACACCGTGATGGACCTGAACCTCACCTCGACCTACCTGACCACGCACGCGGTGGTGCCGCACATGCGCGAAGGCGCGGCCATCGTCAACTTCGCCTCACAGGCAGGCCGTGATGGTGGCGGCCCGGGCGCATCGATCTACGCCACCGCCAAGGCGGCGGTGATGACCTTCACCCGCGCCATGGCCAAGGAGCTGGGGCCGAAGGGTATCCGGGTGAACGCACTGTGCTGCGGCATGATCGCCACCCGCTTCCACGATGAATTCACCAAGCCGGAAGTACGCACGGCCGTTGCCGGCGCCACCCCGTTGCGCCGCCAGGGTGCGCCGGACGAAGCCGCCGACGCTGCGGTGTTCCTGGCCTCGGATGCGGCGGCGTTCATCACCGGCACGAATCTGGACGTCAACGGCGGCACCTACTTCTCCTGACACCTGACCGGACTCCTGCCCATGCAGCGCTGGACACTTCTGTTTTCATTGACGCTCTGCTCCGCCATGACGGCGCCCGCTGCGTGGGCCGCACCCGTGTGGGTCACTGCCTGGACGGCCGCGCCCGCGCCCGACCGCAAGGACGGAACGTCCGATGCGCCGGTACAGTTCGCCGCACAGACCGTGCGCCAGGACATGCGTATCGGCAGCCGTGGCGATGCGCTGCGGCTGCGCATCAGCAACGAGCTCGGCACGGCGCCCTTGCGGGTCGAGGACCTGCGCGTGGGAGTGAAGAACGGCAAGGCCGCACCGCTGCCGGTAACGGTGGATGGCCGCGCGGTCATCGAGGTGCCGGTCGGAGCCGCGCTGCTGAGCGACCCGGTGCGGATGCCGGTGGCGGCGCTGCAGGAGATCAGCGTGAGTGCCTATTTCCCGCAGCCCACCCGCCCCGCCGTGCGCCGCACCGAGCTGCGGGTCGCAGATGGCAGGCAGACAGCCGTCGCCGACAGCGTGCGGCTGAGCTACCAGCAGAACGTGTTCTCGGCAGTGATGGTGCAGCGTGAAGATCGTCCCCAGGTAATCGTGGCGCTGGGCGATTCCATCACGGAAGGCGCCACCGCACGCCGCGGCACCTTCAACCAGTGGCCGGAGCGATTGGCGCAGCGCCTGCAGCAGGCCTGCCCGAACCGGTTCGTGGTACTCAACCAGGGCATCAGCGGCAACAAACTGCTTGACCATGGCCGCAGCCACAGCGCCCTGTCACGATTGGATCGCGATGTGATCGCCGTGGCCGACGCCGATCAGGTGATCCTGTTCGAAGGCATCAATGACATCCGCCACGGCGGTGGCGCGCAGCCGCTGCCTGGACGCAGTGCGGCGGACATGCTGCTGGGCTATCAACAGGTTGCGGCGCGGCTGCATGCGCACGGCATCCGCGCTTGGCTGGGTACGTTGACCCCGTTCGGCGGTTCCGAGCGCTACGAGCCCGTGTCCGCCGCCACCCGCACCACGATCAACCAGTGGGCACGCGGCGGCAACAGCGGCTTCGATGGCATCATCGATTTCGACGCCGCGCTGCGTGACCCGAAGGCAGCCGAATCGCTGCCCAACGAGATCACCCGCGACCATCTGCACCCCAACGACGAGGGCTACCGGCGCATGGCCGATGCCATCGATCTGCGCATGCTGGGCTGCACTACCCCCGAGTGAGAGAGAACCGATGAGCCACGTCGTTTGTTTCGGTGAGTTGCTGCTGCGCCTGGGCGCGCCCGGTCGTGAACTGCTGCTGCAGACGCCGCAGCTGCAGGTTCATGTGGGAGGTGCCGAGGCCAATGTGGCGGTCTCGCTGGCCAGCCTGGGCCACGATGTGCAGATGGCCAGCACTGTGCCCGGCAACGCGCTGGGCCGGCATGCCGTGGCCGAGCTGCGGCGGCATGGCGTGGGCGTGGCCGCCGTGCGTGAAGTGGCGGGTGACCGCATGGGCCTGTACTTCCTGGCGACCGGTGCGGTGCAGCGCGCCAGTGAAGTGGTGTATGACCGCGCCGGTTCTGCATTCGCAAACAGCAATGCCAGTGACCATGCGTGGCCCGCCCTGCTGTCCGGCGCGCACCTGTTGCATGTCTCGGGCGTGAGTCCGGCGCTGGGCGCCAACGTGGCCGAGTCGGTGCTGGGTGCGGTGCGTGCGGCTCGCGCGGCCGGTGTGCAGGTGTCCTTCGACGGCAATTATCGTCCGTCACTGTGGCGACGCTGGGATGGCGACGCAGCGGCGATCCTGCGCGAGGTCTTCGCCGAGGCCGACATTGTCTTTGCCGATCATCGGGACATCGAACTGGTGCTGGGGCTGCACTTCGCGCAGGACGATGCGGTCGCCCGAACCGAGGCCGCTGCGGCCGCTGCCTTTGCCGCGTTCCCGCACCTGCGGTGGCTGGCCTGCACCCAGCGCGAGGTGATCAGCGCCGACCATCACGTGCTCGGCGCGCTGCTACTGGGGCGCGATGGAACCCGCGCGCAGGCTCCTCCGAGGCCGCTGCCCGGCACCGTTGATCGCATCGGCGGTGGCGATGCCTTTGCCGCCGGCATCCTGCACGGATTGCTGTCCGGGCTGGACGCAGAAAGCACCGTGCGCTTCGGACTGGCCGCAGGCGCGTTGAAGCACGCCATTCCCGGCGACTTCAGCCCTGCCCGCGAAGCTGAAGTCCGGGCACTGATGGAGAGCCACCCGTTCGACGTCCGTCGCTGATCTCCCCCCGGGAGAATCCCGCTAGAATCCAACGGGCGCTGGAATCGCGCAGGGATCGCCCATGGATTACACCGGATACACGCGCAAGTTTCCCAACAACCGCCCGCTGAATGCGTTTGAACGCGAGCACCGCCTGCTGCAGAAGAAGCGGCTGGATGTCGTGCCGTTGGCGCAGCTGTGCGTGGTGAAGATGAATTCGAACGGCCTGGTTTCGGTGGATCGCTGGTTCGCCGCGCGTGGCTTTGCAGCCCTGCTGGGCGCGATCGGCATTGCCTTTGGGCTGGGCGGCATGCTGATGCTGCTCTGGTCGCTGGTCGTGAACAGGCTACCCAACGAAAACGGCCTGTGGGAGGCGATATTCATCGGCATGGCGATGCTGGCCGCCTTCACTGCAGCGAGCATCTGGGTGGCTTGCCTCGAGCTGTTCCGCTGGACCTACTATCCGATCGCGCTCGATCGCAAGCACCGGCAGATACACGTGTTCCGGCTGGATGGCACCACCCTCAGCGTGCCCTGGGACCGGGTCCATTTCACGCTGGGCCGCGGAACCGGAACCTTCGGATGGTACAACTGGGATGTCCGCGGACTGATCCTGGACGCGGATGGCGTGACAGTACGGGAGACGTTCGCGTTCTGCATCGCGACCTCCCGCATCGAGAACGCGCATGCCCACTGGGAGTTCCTGCGGCGCTACATGGAAGAAGGACCGGCAGCCGTCGTGGACGCGGTGCACTGCTGCATGCCGCTGGACGGCAAGCGCGAGAGCTTCGCGTCCGGCAAGGAGCGCATCTTCGCCGAAGACGCGCGCCTCCCGGGTTTCATGTGGCTCACGATGCTGCCACTCAACTACCTGCACACGATCATGCGCTGGGTGGTGATGCAGACCAGCAGGATTCCGCGGTTTCCACCGGACATCGAGGCGCGCCTGACACCGGACGCCGGTGATCCCTGTGTCCGCGACGCTTCGATGAATCCACCGGACCTGCGATGACCAATCAGTGCAAAGGCAGCTTCAGTACCGACGGCGCGTTCGCCGGTGAACTGAAGGTTACCGTGCCACCCAACTGGCTGATGCCCGCATAACGCAGGTCCACCGTGTCCACCACCAGGGTCAGGCGACTGCCGGCCGGCACCTCCCAGCTGCTGGCCTCCAGCCGCAGGTCGATGGTCTTCGCCTGCCCCGGCGTGGCACCCCGCAGCGTATAGGGCTTGTGACTGATCAGCTGGCCATTGCCCAGCACGTCCTCGGCATAGAGATAGGCATACAACGTGGTGTCGGCGCGGCTTGGCGTGACCGTCATCCGCACTTCCGGCGCGCCATCCAGACGGCGCGCACTCCAGTAGATCGGCCCTTGCCAGACTCCTGCGGCGTTGCGTCCGACGAACGGCACATACGCGCCCGGTGGCAGGTTGATCATCTGCAGCGCGCCGGACGCCATCACCACGCCGGAGTTGGCGGCCGTCAGCAGGCCGCTGCCGATGCGGTAGCTCCAGCCGGTGCCGCCACCGTTCGCCACCAGTCCACCGGTGGGTTGTAACAACCCGCTCGGCGCGGTCAGCCCGTAGCTTACGGCGCCGGTAGAGGTGGCCTGCCAGTCCGGATAACGGCTCCAGCTGCCCTTCTGCGACTTCAGCTGCACCGCCGGCTGGCGGTCGATGCCATTGGCCACGCCCTTGAGGTAGTGGTCGAACCAGTCGCCCACCGCGGCATAGACTTCATTGGGAATGCCGAGCGCACCGAAGGCCTCGTTGAGGGCGTGGTCGCCATGGCGCAGCTGCAGCTGCTTGGGGCCCTTCAAACGGTTGAAGAAGTCCACCAGCTGGCCCGGCGGGAACAGGCTGTCGTTGAAGGCGTTGGCGAGGAATACCGCGGGTTGGTTGGCATTGATCTCATCAAGGCTGCTGGCCGGGCTGCGCTGTGCCGCTACCGGCAGCAGCGAGTCCACCGCCCCCTGGTAGTTGCCGACCAGCACATTGCCGTTGATGGTGGCCAGCTCCGCCCCGGGGCGGCCAGTGGCCAGGCCGGCTGCCTCCAGCAGGGCGATGCCCTGTGCGCTGGGCGTGTCATGGCTGTAGAGCGACGCCTGCAGGTCGGCCCAGCCGCTCAGCGCGGCAACGGCCTTGATGCGGGGGTCGCGTGCCGCCGCCAGCAGGCTGGTGCCGGCCCCGTAGGAGATGCCCGAGACACCGATCCTGGCCGGATCGGCCCGGGTGTTGGCCAGCGCCCAGTCGATCAGCGCACTGACGTCTTCGACCGTTGCGGGCCCGGCGATGTCGATGCTGCCGCCGGACTCCCAGAAGCCGCGCGAGCTGTAGCTGATGACCACATAGCCGCGCTGCGCCAGCGACTGTGCCACGCCCACGTACTCCACGCTGGGCACTGCCCAGCTGCTGGGCATCACCAGCAGCGGATAGCGGCCACTGCCGGCATCCTGGGGTTCGATGACGAAGGCCCCGAGGGGCGTGCCATCCCAGCTGGGGATGGTGCGATGGGTGGTCTTGACCGTGGCCGCCAGGACCGTGGGCGCCAGCCCGGTCAGCAGGATCAACAGCAGCAGAACCTTGCGCATCGTTGTCTCTCCCCGTCGGTGGTGGTGCAACGGATCGGACCGTACCAGTGCGAATGGTGGGCGGCACCTTGCGACGCAGCATGGCGCTTTCGAACCAGGCGCCCGGCTGGATCGATGCAGGACCACATTCAGGCGCGGTGGATCACCCACGCCACCAGGCCTGCAAGTGGCATCAATGCAAGTGTGCCAACGACGCCCAGGCATCCGGACGCCCCGCGGTGCGGCGCGGAAGCCTGTGGATGCGATCGCAGCCAAGCGGCATGACAGGCCCTGCAGTAGAAGCGCTGCTTCCCGGCGCGCCAAGCGCCACGGGTACGTTCGTCATGGAGGGCGGCGTTGCCGCAGCGCCCACACTTGAAACTGCGATGTGGCGGGCGTCTCTGCCGACGCAGCGCAGCCACGATTGCAACCCCGATCAGCGCAGCAGCAGCGCCCCCTGCAAGCAGTTCACTGTTGATCATTCGCCTTGCTCGATCCTGCGGTTTCCGGTCCTGCTGCGCAGGATATCGAGTCGTACACCCCCTGCGCTACGACGCCCTAGCACGCGCGCATGTCACCCACGCGCCGTGTGATCTGACACCTCTCCAGTGCTTGCGGGCGGTCACAGCTTCGTCTTTTCGTCGTTGACCGAAAGACGACAGCTTGTGACGCTTACGACACCGCAGGGCCTCCACAGCCCAACAACGCGGTCACGTCCCACCGCAATCCGCTGCACCCGACTCCGCACCGTCTCCCCGTGACCTCGCCCTGCCAGGTCGTGGCGGACGGCTGCGCCCTGAACTTCTGCTGGAGAACCGCAATGCGCCTTGCAAGCTTCTTCTTCGCGTTCGTCCTCAGTGCCTTCGCCAGCGCTGCCCAAGCCCAGGTCGTCACCCTCAACAAGGGCGGCTTCGTGCTCACCTACGACTGCAGCATCCACAGCGCCACCCGCTACGAGTACACGCTTACCGCCGATACCGGTTCGGCCGCACGGCCGTCCAGCTTCTACAAGGACCCGGACCTGCCGGCCGGTTGCCTGGGCCAGTCCAGCACCGCGTCCTACGCCAGCATCAGATCCGGCTATGACCGTGGCCATCTGGTCACGTCCAACCACATGGATTACGACGCGACCTACATCCGCCGCGCCAACTACATGACCAACATCGTCCCGCAGGTCTCCAGCTTCAACCAGGGCATCTGGGTGAAGGCCGAAAACGTGGCCGAGTGCTACCGCGACATCGCACCGGTGGACGTCTACGGTGGTGTGGTCTACGGCGACGCCGCCAACGATTACTTCCTGGCCAGCCACGGCATCCCGACGCCGGAGTTCTTCTGGAAGACGATCATCACCCGTGATCCGAACACTGGCACGGCCAAGGCGATCAGCTGGATCATTCCCAACGAAGCCAATCTGGGCAGCCTCGACAGCTACCTGGTGACCATCGCCGATCTGGAGGAGCTGTTGGGTGCGAGCTACGTTGCGATCAACGCACCGGCCTCGCTGAAGAACATGCTGCCGGCCAGCACCTGGTCGCAGCCGGCGGGGTGTGATCTGGGCTGACCGGTCTGCCGGGAATGGGTGGCACCCGGTCCGGGTGCCACGCAAGGATGGCTGTGGGAAAATGGCGGGCAATTGCACCACCGCATTGCCCCCTGGAGCTGTAGATGTCCTGTTTCCCCTTCGATGCCGTGCTGTTCGACTGCGACGGCGTACTCGTCGATTCCGAGCCGCTGGTCGCCCGCGTTCTCTCGGAAATGCTGACCGCACGCGGCTGGCCGCTGACCCCGGCGCAGGCGGGTGAAGTCTTCCTCGGGCAGTCCGTGGCCCATCTGGCAGGGCTGATCGCAGAGCGCACCGGCAAGCCGTTCACCGAGGAATGGCTGGAGGAGTTCCGCCAGCAGCGCAACCGGGCGCTGGAACGGGATCTGGAGCCGATCCGGGGGGCGCCCGAGGCCGTGCGTGCGATCGCCGCAGCGACCGGTGGCCGCATTGCCTGCGCGTCCGGTGCCGACCTGATCAAGGTGAAACTGCAGCTGGGCAAGGTCGGCATCCTCGATGCATTCGGCGACCACGTCTACAGCGGCCAGGACATGCCGAACACCAAGCCGCACCCGGACGTCTATCTGGCGGCCGCTGCCGCGCTGGGTGTGGATCCGAAGCGCTGCGCGGTCATTGAAGACACCGTGACCGGCGCGACCGCCGGCGTGGCGGCAGGTGCCACCGTGTTCGGCTTCACCGAGGGCGGCCCGCACCACAGCACACCCGAAGCTCTGCGCGCGGCCGGTGCCCAGGTGATCTTCCAGCGCATGGAAGATCTTCCCGCACTGCTGGCGGCCTACGCCGCCGACGCTGCCGCCTGACCCGGCGTCAACCCGCAGCGCCCTGCCCGGCGCTGCGGCACCTGCCGCTGTAGTGCAGCGCAAACAGGTACAACCCGGTGAACAGTTGCAGGAACAGCGGCGGCAGCGGCGCATAGGTGATCCACGCTGCAGGTTCGCCCTGCCCCAGCCCGCGAACGGCGAAGTTGGCGATCACCGCCAGGGTGAACACGATCGAGGTCCAACGATGCACGGGCCGTGCCCAGCCACCGCGGCTCATTGCCGGCGCCTCGCTTCGGAACGGGCTTCGATCATCTTCCAGCCATTGCCTGACGGGTCACGGAATCCGGCGTCGACGGCGCCATAGCGCTCGATCGGCTCCTGGGTGAATTCCACGCCCTGTGCCAGCCATTGCGTGTAGCGCGCCTGGCAGTCATCCACGGCCAGCACCAGCGGCGGCATTGCGCCCTTGGCCACCAGCTGCTGCAGCGCAAGTGCGGTAGCGGCGTCGTGGGTGGGCGGGCCTGGCACGAACAGGCCCAGCTGGAAACCGTCCTGGCCCGGGCTGCGGACCGTCAGCCATCGGTAGCTGCCATTGCGTACGTCGGTATGCACTTCGAAGCCGAGCTTGCCGACGTAGAACGCCAGCGCCTCATCCTGGTCGCGCACATACAGGCCGACCGTGTTCACAGTGTTCGTCATGGGACCTCCCTCAGGTGGGGTCCACGTTAGCAACCGCCTCGCGGCGGCGCTTCTCCAAAACTGCGATCTTCAGGTCCGGGCGCTGCGCGGCGCGTGCATGGCATTCCGGCACGCTGGCCGACGCCGCCCGGGTTGCACGCTCACGCTCACGCACATTGCCCGGGCTGTCACCGGTGATGTCACGGAAGATGCGGCCGAAGGTACCCAGGCTGCTCCACCCGGTCTGCGCGGCGATTTCGGTGACCGGCAACTCGGTGTCACGCAACATCGCCACGGCCCGTTCGATGCGCCGGCTGAGGAGATAGCGGTGCGGTGGCAGCCCGAAGGCCTGCTTGAACGAGCGGGCGAAGTGCGCCGGCGACACTGCACTGACCTCGGCCAGGCGCGCGACCGGCCATTCCTCATGGCTGGCGCGGTCCATCCGGTCCTTGGCACGCAGCAGGCGCCGCAGCAGTTCGGGGCTCTGGTTCATGGCACCACCGCCTGGGCCAGGTAGTGGCGTGCCGCGTGCCGCGCCTCAGCGGCCTGCTCGACCAGCCAGTCACGCAATGCAATCACCTTGGCACTGCCATTTCGCGCCGTGGGTGCCACGAACCAGAAGCTGCGACCGTCGCTGGCGACACCCGGATGCGCCTGCACCAGCCGCCCGCTGTCCAGCTCGGCCTGGAACAGGATCGGCGAACCAATGGCGATGCCTTGCCCGGCGATCGCGGCGCCGACATCCAGATGCTCGACGGCAAAGGGCGCGACGAAACTCTCCGGTGCCGGCGGTGGAATGTGCCCGTGCGCGGCAAACCACAGGGCCCACCAGTCCGGCCGCCCGAGCAGGGGAATCTCCAGCGCGCTGCTGCCCAGCCCACGCGCCTCGTGCAGCAGCGCCGGCGCACACAACGGTGTGAACACGCTGGGAAACAAGGGAGTTGCCTGAAGACCCGGCCATTCGCCCTGGCCATTGCGGATGGCGGCATCGAAGTGACCGGCGGCCAGATCCTGCGGCGCTGCCGACAGGTCCAGTTCCAGCACGAGCTGCCGGTGGCGGGCACGGAACGTGCCCAGTCGCGGCGTCAGCCAACTGGTGCCCAGCGTGGGCAGCACGGACAGGCGCAGTCGCGCCGCATCCATGTCTGCGGCGTGCATGAAGCTGGCGCGCAGTGCATCGAATGCCCGGGTGGCCTCCTGGGCGACGCTGGCACCCGTCGCTGTCAGTTCTACGTGCTGTGCATGGCGCAGGAACAGGCAGGTACCGGTCTGGGCCTCCAGCCGCCGCACGTGGTAGCTCACCGATGCCGCACTGGTGTCGAGCTCTTCGGCGGCACGCGCGAAGCTGCCCAGCCGCGCCGCCGCCTCGAAGGCACGGATGGCGGCAAGCGATGGCAGCTGGCGTTGGGTAACCATAAGTGTGACTTAGCCTGAGCCCCGATATCTGCGTGGTCAATCCCCCTGGTACGCGCAACGATGGAGGCACCTTCGACAGGGGATCACGCACATGGATCGACGGCAGTTCCTGGCCACCCTGGCCGCCGCGGCGGCATCTACGGCGCTGCCCTCCGGGTGGGCGCTGCCCAGCCACAGCGAAGACTGGAAATGGTTGCAGGGCAACTGGCAGGTCCGGCACCGACGCCTGAAGGAGCGCCTGGTCGGCGATACCCGATGGGAGTTCTTCACCGGTTCCAGCGCGGTCTGGCTCACCCTGGGCAGACTCGGCACCATCGATGACAACGTCATGGCGCTGCCTTCGGGCCCCTACAGGGGCCTGGGCGTGCGTGCATTCGATCCGGTGTCTTCCACGTGGTCGATCTGGTGGATCGATGGCCGCAACCCTGCCCATATCGAAGCCCCTGTGCGCGGCGCTTTCAAGGGCGATGCCGGCAGCTTCCGCGGCACCGACCGGATCGACGGGCGCCCCGTCGAGGTCTGGTTCCGTTGGCATGACATCCACGGCGAGGAGCCGTGGTGGGAACAGGCGTTCTCCGACGATGCCGGTGCGCACTGGGAAGTGAACTGGCGCAACTGGTTCCGCCGCACTGCTGCGGTCCCCTCTCCGCTTCCGAAGCTGCCGGATGCACCGGGCGATTTTGATTTCCTGGTTGGCCATTGGAACGTGCGCCATCGTCGCCTGCGCGCTCGGCTGGCAGGCAGCGATGCATGGGACGCGTTCAACGGCACCCTGCACAACTGGCCGGTCCTGGGAGGATTCGGCAACGTGGGTGACAACCTGATGGACATGCCTGGAGCGCCGCTGCGAGGCATGGGCATCCGCGCCTGGAATGCGGCGGAGCGGCACTGGCTGAGCTGGTGGCTGGATGGCCGGGAGCCAACCCGGATCGGCGCGCCACTGCGTGGTGGTTTCCATGCCGGTGTCGGCCGCTTCTTCGGCGAAGACCAGCACGACGGTCAATCAATCCAGACGCGGGTGATCTGGTCACGCATTACCCCGCGCTCGGCGCGCTGGGAACAGGCGGCATCGACCGATGGCGGGCGCAGCTGGGAAACAAACTGGGTCAGCGACTTCGAGCGACAGGCATGAAGGCGCTGCTGGCCGTGATGCTGCTGGTTGCTGCGTCGCATCCCGCGTCTCCATCACGGGAGCTGCGGATCGTCGGCCCCGCCGAGCGCTTTGCCCCGGGCGTTGCATCCACGCAATACGACGAGATTCGACTGACCTTGAGCCCGGACGGAAAAACCGCACTGTGGTTCAGCCGCAACCGGCCCGGCGGGCCGGGTGGGTATGACATCTGGGTCTCCCGCAACGATGGGCAGCGCTGGCGGCCGGCGATGCCGGTGCCGTTCAACTCGCCGGGGCGCGACTTCGATCCCGCTTTTTCCGCCGATGGCCGCGTGGTGTATTTCTGTTCGGATCGCGCAGGCGGCCTGGGCGGCGACGATCTGTACCGGGTCAGCATGGGGAGCGACGGTCGATTCGGGAAGCCGGTCAATCTTGGCCCGGCAGTGAACAGCGCGGCCGATGAATTCGCGCCGATGCTCTCGCCGGACGCAGCCACGCTGCTGTTCTCCAGCGATCGCGCAGGCGGTGCGGGTGGCCATGACCTCTACGTCGCAGCGATGGTCCGTGACATGGCGCAGCCGGCACGGCCGCTGCCGGGAGACCTCAATACCGCAGCGCAGGAGTTCGATGCCACCTTCCTGGGCGACGGCCGGACGCTGGTGTTTGCCCGCGCCCTGGACTTCGGCAGTGCACCGGTACGCCAGTTCATCGCCTACGAGCGTGGAGGCCGCTATGACGCGGGCCTTGCATTGCCCTCCCCCTTGAACGAGGCCTCCGGCGACAGCTACGGCGCGATGCTGGATGGCTCGCAACCCGACACCTTGACCTATTCGGCGCGGCGCGCGGACGGTGCAGGGTTGGACCTGTACCGCATCCGCTATCGGATGATGCGCCCTTGAAGGCAGATGTTGTCGATTTTCCGCGCCCCGGTTCGTCGAGAGGATGACTCCCCCAGGAGAAAACGCAGATGGCCTCACACCAGTCCCTTGCCTGCGCCTGCGGCCAGGTACGCCTGACCGCCACGGGCCAATCCATTGCCACCGTCGAATGCTGCTGCGACAGCTGCCGCAAGGCCGGCGCCATGCTGCAGTCGATGCCCCGAGCACCGGACGTGCTGGGCCCGCACGGCCAGACGCTCTTCGTAATGCACCGCAAGGATCGCGTCAGCATCGATGCCGGGCATGCCATGCTGCGTGCCTTGCGATTGTCCAGCAGGGGCGGCAGCCGCCGCGTGCTGGCCGGCTGCTGCAATACGCCGCTCTTCCTGGAGTTCAGCGGCGGCCATTGGCTGAGCCTGTATGGCCTGTTGTGGCCGGCATCGACAAGACCTGCCGTGGAGATACGGACCATGGTCAGTGATCTTCCTGATGCGTCTGTGCTTCCTGACGATGTGCCGAACCTGAAGACCCGGTCGCTGCGCTTCTATGCGCGGTTGATGAAGGCGTGGATCGCCATGGGCTTCCGCAGCCCACGCATCGAGGTCGCGGGAGATACCCATGCCTGAGCCCAGACGGATCGAGATCGAAAGCATCACCACGCCCGGGCACATCCAGCGCGTGGATCGCGCCAAGTACCTCGCCATGCGCCATGCCTTGCTGCGGGCGCTGCCCGCGCAACCGCCCGGCCTGACCGTCGCGCAGGCGAAACAGGCACTGCTGCCACACCTGCCCGCCGCGCTGTTCCCGGCAGGTGCCACCGCCGGCTGGTGGTTGAAGGCCGTGCAGCTGGACCTGGAAGCCAAGGGCGTGATCGAGCGCGTCGCGGGCAAACCGTTGCGCCTGTTCAAGCACCTGGCGGCCGGCTGATCAGCGCTGTGCAGGCAGTTCCAACCGGTGCTTGCGGCAGAGGCGATACACCGTGACCCGCGATATCTGCATCTGCCGCGCGCACTCGGAGACGTTGTAGCCGGTCTGGCGCAGGGTCTGCAGCAGTACATCGCGCTCGGCCTGGCCGCGCGCATCGTGCAGCATCGCCGCGGGCAGGGCCGCTACCGATGCGCCCAGCTCCAGGTCACGCTCACTGATCAGCTCGCCTTCGGCCATGATCGCTGCACGCTGCACACGGTTCAGTAGTTCGCGTACGTTGCCGGGCCAGTCGAAGCGCCGCATCGCCTGCAGTGCGGCCGGTGCGAAGCCGCGTGCACGCACGCTGTGGCGCAACCGGAAGCAGCGCAGGAAGTGCTCGGCCAGTAGCTGCACGTCGGCACCGCGCTCGCGCAGCGGTGGCATCAGCAGGCGCAGCACGTTCAGGCGGTAGTAGAGATCGCTGCGGAACCGCCCCTGCGCCACCGCGTGTTCCAGTTCGACGTGGGTCGCGGCAAGTACTCGCACGTCCGCGCGCAGCGGCTGGCTGCTGCCCACGCGCTCGAAGGTCCCCTCCTGCAGCACGCGCAGCAGGCTGGTCTGCGCTTCTGCCGGCAGATCGCCTACCTCATCAAGAAACACCGTACCGCCATGGGCGGATTCGAACACACCGATCTGCCGCTTGTCGGCACCGGTGAACGAGCCACGTTCGTGGCCGAACAGCTCCGACTGCACCAGGCTGGCCGGAATCGCACCACAGTTAACCGCAATGAAAGGCCTGCCGGCGCGCCCCGACAGCGCATGCAGCGCATGTGCAGCCAGTTCCTTGCCTGTACCGGTTTCGCCGGTGACCAGCACCGGCAGTTCCACCGGCGCGAACTTGTGCAGCACCGTGCGCACCGCATGCAGCGCAGCGCTTTCGCCAATCAGTGCATGCGGTCCATACCCACTGCAGGTTGCATCGACAGGCGGATCATCCGCATCGAACTGCTGGCGCATTGCGCAGACCAGGTCCTGAAGGCCGAACGGCAGCGTGAAGCGCGCGCCACATCGCTGCAGCAACGGCAGCCAGGCCGGCGATGTGGGTCCGGCGCCCGGTGGCAGTACCGCCAGCCAGGGCAGATGCTGGTGCTGCTCGATCCACGGTTCCAGCAGCTGCAGCGACGCCGCATCGAGATGGCGCAGATCGAGTACGGCGAGCAATCGATCGCGCCCACGCAGGCCTATCGCCATGGCGGGATCGGGATGGATGCTGCGCACATGCCAGCCTGCTGCCGCCAGCGCACTGCGCTCGTTCGCCAACGGCTCGCCAAACCAGAGCACGCAACGTGACGTAGAAGCCTCCGGGACCGCTGCCATGCTTCCCCCAGCATCCGGACACCGTCGGCGGACTGTCAGGCAATCGCCGGCGTGCCGCCCCCCGCCGGGACCTCTACGGCCACCGGGGCGGCCTTTGTTGGGCGGATCCTAGCGCTTCCCTAAACGGCGGCGCAATGAGCAATGCGTCAAGAAATTCGTGGCTGAACCGGCACCGTTGCAGACGGCGGCGCCACCTGTAACACCCATGCAACAGTTGCCCGCCACCCTTGCCCTGCGGTGCCTGGGGCTTCGAAATCCCAACGATTCCCCGACGTGCCTGTAACACCGTGGCAGCAGCACGGTCAGGTGCTGCACGGTCCCGACATTGGCGGGTGGGCACTTCCAGGTTGGCACGGTTGATGCGTGGTTCCGCCGCACCCATCGCGGGAGATCGGCATGGACGGCACCACCCTGGTTCGCGGCCTGGCCGCAGCACTGGCAATCGCCCTGCTGTTGGTTGGCACGGGCGCATCCGCGTCCGGCGCCCGCCAGGGCGTGAAGGCACAGCCGGGCGAAATCGTCCTGTTGCGGGACGTCTCCGCGCGGCCGGCCTATCGCATGGCACCACCGGGCATGGCCCTGATTGCCGACCCGAAGCCACAGCGCGAGATCGCCACCGCATTGGGCGCCGGTGGCACGACGACCGGCATGGACGAGTTGAGCGATGAGGACTATGCCCGCATGGGCGCCGGCCAGGCCGCGTCCATCGCGGCGCCGGGTGGAACCACCGTTGAACGGGTCACCCAGCAGGCCTTGGGCGGCACGCTTGGCCGCGGTGGTGATGGCATGGTCGGCAGCAACCTCGGGGGCGCCATGAGCGGTCCGCTCGGTGCGGTCGGCAGCAGCACCCGCGGTATCGCCGATACCGTGCGCGGCGCACTGGCCCAGTTCCCCCTGCAGGGCACGGCCCCGGCAGGTGGAAAATGAAGGCCCTGCACGGCGTGCTTCTGCTGCTCGCTGCCGCGCCCTGGGCGACCCGGGCCGATGACTACGGCGGCATGCTCGCCTATCTCGACGTGGCCCGCATCGACGGCCACGCACTGGCCGGGGCGAATGGGGCCATCGCCGTCAACCAGGCCGCCGGCGACCTCAACGTGCAGGCCAACCTGCGGGGTATCGCCAAGGGTGATCGCGCCGACGTGGCGATCAATGCCCGGCAACTGCAGCAGGGCAACCGCGTGCTGTCCGGGCCGCTGCAGGCCACCGCGTTCATTGGCGGTGACGCACTGGCCGGTGCCAGTGGCATCGCATCCATCAACCAGGCCAGCGGCATCGCCAACACGACGCTCAACGTCGTCAGCGCGACGCTGGCCCGACAGGGCATACGCGAAACCGACGATACGGCCTTGGCCGCCGAGGGTTCCGCGTTGGCAGGGGGGCGGGACGACACCGGTTACGGCGTCGCGACGGGCACCCGCAGCGCCGGTGTAGCCAGCACCGCACTGCGGGGATTCGACGGGGTCCTGCAACTCAATCAGATCGCGGGCAACGGCAACGACACGGCCAACGTACTGGGCCTGGTCGTGCAGGACCGCCCGTGACAACCACCCAACCGATGCACCACCTGATGAGAGAGAGGGCACCATGAAAGCGACCGTCAAACAGACCATGCTCGCCATGGCGATTGCCACTGCCTCGACCGCCGCTGCGGCCAATGGCTGGGACAACCAGAACGCCAACGCGAACATCAACCACAACCACACCGTCAGCGAGACCCGCAACGACACGCACAACCACACCGACAACGACGTGCGCAACCGCACTGTCAACGTCAACGTGCAGAAGCACAGCAACATCCAGGCCGACGAACGCAAGGAAAAGAACAACCACGGCGTCGACGTGAACCTGGAGAAGGACCTGCGCCTGAGCACCGACATCAATTTCTCCGGCGACCCGAACATCACCGGCGACATCGACCTCGACTCGGCGGCCATTGCCGTGATCGACAACCGGCAGTCGATCAGCAACAACGCCACCAGCAACAGCCTGGTCACCAACAGCGCGTCGATCGGTGACAGCGTCGGTGCCGGTGCCTCGGGCAATCTGGGCTTCAATGTCGTCTCCGGCGACAACAATGCGCAGGACAACGCGGCCTCACTATCTGCGGCCGATGCGTCCTTCAGCTTCGGCATGGCCGACGCCGAGGTGTTCGTCAACCAGGCCGGCTTCGGCAACGCCACCATGAACTCCGGTGTCACCAACGCCGCAGGTCTCAGCGGCAACGCCTTTGGCGGCGCGTCCGGCAACATCGGTGTAAACATCGCCTCGGGCAACAACAATGAGCAGAAGAACGCGCTCGCGGCGTCGGTAGCGACCACGGCGGTGGCCCAGTCGAGCATCAGCTCCAACCAGGTCTCCACCGGCAACACGGTCAGCAACGCCGGCTTCGTGCAGTCCTACACCGATACCGTGCAGGTCGGCATGCGTGGCGGCGTCAGCGGCCTGACACTGGCCTATGGCGCGGGCACCTACCGCGGCACCGGCAACGCCTACCAGATGGCCAACTACTACCTGGATACGTGGAGTGGCGAGCTGCCGCACCCGGGTGGCAACAGCACCGGCCATATCGATCTGGACAACCAGATCCAGAACGCCACGATGAACCCCAACCGGCCAGGGGTGGGCGGCCTGGGCTTCGATACGCGTGAGAGTGGCACCAGCCAGTTCGTCGAACTGGGCGTGGCTGACCTGTATGCCAGCCTCAGCGGCACGGTCAGCACCACGCGGTGGGTGAACGTCAATGCGACCAACACCTCGGCCTTGTCCGGCAGTGCCTTCTCGGGCGCCTCCGGCAACATCGGCGTGAACGTTGCTGCGGGCACCGGCAACCTGCAGGCCAACAGCCTGGCCCTGGCAGTCGCCCAGCCCAGCACCGGCGGCGGTGGTGGCAGCGGCGAGTAAGCGCAACACCCCGGCCGTCCGCCAATGGCCGGGTCCCCGGGAGCCCCTGTTCCTCCTCCCCCTTGGAACGGGGGCTCCCCCCTGCTGCCGGAGAACGTAGATGATCCGTTGCCCTCCATCGATGCGCCTGCTGGCCTGCCTGTGGCTGCTGGGCACCGCATGGGCGTGGGCCGGCGAGGTCCACTTCGCCGGCGTGCTGCCCAACGGCGCGCTGCTGCAGCAGAAGGTCGAAAGCATGCAGGAGCGGCGCTACCGCAACGTGGTGCGCCAGCACACCGATTACAGCTGCGGGGCAGCCGCATTGGCGACCATCCTGCGCCATGCCTATCACCTGCAGACCGACGAAGCGACGGTGATCGAAGGAATGATGGGGGTTTCCGATCCAGCGCTGGTGGCCGAACGCGGCTTCTCCCTGCTCGACATCAAGCGCTACGTGGAATCGCTGGGCATGCGTGGCCGGGGCTACCGCATCGATGAAACACGACTGCGCACCCTTCGCGTGCCAGGACTGGTGCTGATGGACGTGCGCGGCTTCCGCCATTTCGTGGTGCTCAAGCAGGTGCGCAACGGCATCGTGGAAGTGGCTGACCCGATCCTCGGCAACCGCAGCCTGGCGCTGCCGGAGTTCCTGGCCGCCTGGCCATCGCGCGCGGTCTTCGTGGTGATCGGCAGCGACTTCGATCGCAACACCGTTCTTCTGCAACCCAGCGAACGGCCAAGCGCCCGCGCGCTCTACGCGCGGCAAGGGCCGATCACCGATGCCGAACTGGTCGACTTCGGCTTCAGCCACGCCGACCTGTTCTGAGGAGGTACGACCATGTTCCGTCAACACGTATGGATGGCTCTGCTGCTGATGGCCCCTGCCCTGCCCCTGCAGGCCGCCGACGGCAGGACGGGGCGTGGACTCACGGAAATCCCCGACCCGGAGCTGAGCCTGATGCGGGGGCGCTACACCGTGGGTGGCAACAACGTTGCCTGGTTCGGGGTCACCATGGTGTCGCAGTGGCAGGCCAGCAACGGCACGACCCTGCAGGGCAGCCTGACCCTGGGCATGGACTTCCGTGGTGCTGGCGCGCCGAAGCTCAGCTTCCAGCCCAGCGTGAATGTCACGGCAGCCGATGCGCCGCTGCCCGATACCCACGGACGCAGCATCGACAGCAGCGGCCTGGCCAATGCCAGCGGCCTGGTGCAGAGCGTGCAGGTGGCCGGCGATGGCAATGTCGCGCGCAACGTCACCACGCTGACCGTCCGCGAGGGTGGCGTGCCGGCTGTTCTCTCTGATGGCGCAGGCAACGTCACCGCGCAGCCGGCCGGCGCCAGCGCGACGGCCGTGCTGGAAGGCAACCAGGCACACCTGCTGCTGCAGGTGGATGGCCAGGGGCTGGTGCAGCAGTGGATCCGCAATGGCAGCGTCGGCCAGGGCATCGCCCTTACCGGTGACGGCCAGATCGCCAGCAACCAGCTGCGGCTGGAGCTGGTGCGCAACGCCGTGGGCGGCAACCTGCCGTTGAGCCAGAACGTGGCCCAGGCGATTGCGTTGAACCGCGGCATGGGGCCGGGCCAGTAGCAGGGCCTGGCATTGGGGGAAACGCTCCACAACGCAGGACACGAACATGCACACCCTGATGAGGATCACCCCGTTGGCGCTGGCGGCGCTGGCGGGCACCGCCCTTGCCGTGCCGCCGACGCCTGACGATGGCGCAGACGTGCAGGCCCTGGCCAACCAGCTGGAACAGCTGAAAGCCAACTACGCACAGGAAGTGCGGCGGCTGCGCGAACTGGACATGCAGGTGCAGGCCATGCAGGCACGCTTGGGCGGGCGGGTTGGCCCAGCCTCGACCCCACCTGCCGCGCCATTGGCGCAGGCGGCGGCCGCCGCGGTTCCACCGAGCAGCGAGGGCTACGCCAGTACCGCTGCCGAGGCCCAGCAGGCCAGGCAGGAGTCGCGGCGCAGCGTGGACGACGTGAAGCAGCAGCAATCGGCCCTGTTCTCGCGTCGCTTCACCATCGAGAACAGCCTCACCTACGCCCGCTATGACCGCAAGCAGCTCACCCTCAACGGCTTCCTCGCGTTGGACGCCATCTTCCTCGGCAATATCGCCATCGAGAACGTGGAGTCCGACTCGCTGACCTATAACGTGGCGGCCCGCTGGGGCGTCAGCCCGAACCTGACCCTCAACCTGGATGTGCCCTACCTGGCGCGGCGCACCGTGTACCAGAAAGGCGGCGCCGGCGGTGCAGCGGCCGCCATCGCGCAGGAGCAGACCAACGGCAACGGCCTGGGCGACATTGGCCTGAGCGCGAACTACCGGCTGTTCGGCGAACGCGGCTGGCGCCCTGAGACCGTGCTCACGGCCGGTGTCACCGCCCCCACCGGGCGCGCGCCCTACGGCCTGGACTGGAAGGTGATCGAACGCGATGACGACGACTACATCCGCTTCGCCGTGCCGCGCGAGCAACCCACCGGCAACGGCGTATGGCAGGCCAACCTCGGCCTGTCGATGGTGAAGACCGCTGACCCGGCCATCCTGTTCGCCAACATCGGGTACGTGCACTCCATCCCTCGCGGCTTCAGCGACATCGACAGCAATCCGGATACGGTCAACCCAGGCGACGTGAAGCTGGGCGGCTCGGTGTACTTCGGTGCTGGGGTGGCCTTCGCATTCAACGAGCGGACCAGCCTGAGCCTGTCCTTCAGCGACCGCATCAGCGCCCGCGCCTCCACCCGCTTCCAGGGTGGCAAGTGGATGAAGGTGATCGGCAGTGACGCCAATGCGGCATCACTGAACCTGGGCGTGACCTATGCGTTGAACCAGCACACCACGCTGGTGACGTTGCTGGGCATCGGACTGACCCCGGACGCACCGGACTTCACGCTGGCGTTCAAGATTCCTTACATGCTCTAGCGGCCACTGCCCATGGCATGATGGGCGCTCTGCGGCCAGCGGACGTCCATCATGCGCATCGGATTCCTGGGACTTGGAGTGATGGGAACGCCCATGGCGGCCCATCTGGCTCGCGCAGGTTACGAGGTATGCGGCTGGTCGCGCTCCGACCGCAACCATGCGGCCGCGCGCACCGCCGGCATCAACGTCTGCGAGGCGGTGGACGAGGTATTCGCGGCCTGCGACACCCTCATCCTGATGCTGGCCAATGACGATGCCATCGACAGCGTGCTCGATCGGCATGGCGCGGCGTTTGGCGAGCGGGTCGAGGGCCGCCTGCTGATCAACATGGGTACCAGCTCGGCAGCGTACTCACAGGCGCTGGCCGAACAGATCCGTGCCGCGGGCGGCCGCTACGTGGAAGCGCCGGTGTCTGGCTCACGCGTGCAGGCCGAAGCGGCGCAGCTGGTGATCCTGCTGGCCGGTGCCGATGTCGACCTCGCGGCAGCCGCCCCACTGGTTGCACCGATGGGCAGGCAAACGGTGTGCTGTGGTGCAGTGCCGTCCGCACTGCGCATGAAACTGGCGGTGAACCTGTACCTGATCACCTTGGTCACCGGCTTGGCCGAAGCGGTGTACTTCGCCGAAGCACACGGCATCGAGCTTGACCGCTTCGCGCAGGTGCTCAACGCAGGGCCGATGGCCAGCGAAGTATCGCGAATCAAGCTGGACAAAATGATCCGTGGTGACTTCAGCGTGCAGGCGTCGATCACCGACGTGCGCAAGAACAGTGGGCTGGTAGCCGCTGCCGCCCATGAGGTGGGCATGCATGCGCCCTTGATCGACGCCAGCGACGCGCTGTTCGCACAGGCACTGGCGTCCGGATCGGGGGCGCTGGACATGGCGGCCGTGCTGCAGGCGGTACGGGCCGGGCCAACCGGCACTGGCCGGCGCTGATCCGGATTCATGTTCCGGCACTACTGCCGTCCTCCACCGCTGCTATATTCAGTCCAGCTCGGCAGGCATGGTGCCTGCCCTCGAATCACAGGGAGTTGGTCATGGGTCTGGTACAGGCGGTGAAGGGTGCGGTTGGCGGTGTGCTGGCCGACCAGTGGAAGGACTTCTACACCGTGCCGGCGGGCCTGCCGTCCACGGCCGCCCTGTTCGCGGCGGTGCCGCAGGGCACCAATGCCGGCCGCGGCTCCAACACCAGCGGCTCGTCCAACATCATCACCAACGGCTCGAAGATCATCGTGCCCGAAGGTTACGGCCTGCTGCTGCTCCAGGACGGCGCGATCACCGCATTCGTCGCCGAACCGGGTGGCTACGAATGGCGTTCGGACGACCTGAACTCGCGGTCGATCTTCGCCGGCGACGGCCTGGTCAGCACCTTCATCAAGCAGAGCTGGGAACGCTTCAAGTTTGGCGGCCAGCCGGGTTCGCAGCAGGCGGCCTATTTCGTCTCGCTGAAGGAACTGCCGGACAACCGCTTCGGCACCCAGTCGGAAATCTACTGGGACGACGGTTTCCTCAACACCCAGGTAGGCGCGGTCACCCGTGGCTCGTACACCCTGAAGATCGTCGACCCGATCCTGTTTGTGAAGAACTTCGTGCCGGCCAGCTACCTGCGGCCGGGCCAGGTGTTCGACTTCACCGATCTGGACAACGCCGCTGCCAGCCAGCTGTTCAATGAAGTGGTCGGTTCGCTGGCCCCGGCCTTCAGCCTGTATACCAACGATCCGGGCAAGGGCAACCGCATCACCAAGCTGCAGCAGGACTCGCTGGGCTTCGCGCAGAGCCTGTCCGCCGCCGTCGAGCAGGGTTACCAGTGGAAGTCCGACCGCGGCCTGGCCATCGTCAAGACCGCCATCGTCTCGATCGAGTACGACGCCAACACCCGCGAACTGCTGAAGACCGTGCAGCGCGCCGATGCGCTGTCCGGTTCGCGCGGCAATTCCAACCTGCAGGCCAGCGTCGCCCAGGGCATCCAGTCGGCCGGCGAGAACGGCGGTGCGGCGGGCCTGGTCGGTGTCGGCATGGCCTCGGGCATGTTCGGTGTGGGCGGCATGCAGCAGCCGGTCACCCCGGCTGCGGATGACCCGGTGGCCAAGCTGAAGAAGGCAAAGGAAATGCTGGACCTGGGCCTGATCACCCAAGGCGACTATGACGCCCTGAAAGCCAAGGCACTGGGCCTGTAACAGCGGAACGCACAACCCACATGTCCGATCCCAGAAACGGCCCACCGCCGCTGCCCGGATCCGTGCCCGCGACGCCGCCGCCCCTGCCGGCGGCGTCGTTGGATGGGCCCGGTTCGCCGCAGGACGTCCCTCCCCTGCCCGGCAGCTTCCCGCTGGACACGTCGACTCTGCCACAGGCCATCCGCGATGAAGTGGAAGCGCCCGATCCTGTGGCCATCGATACCTCGGCCAGCGAGCTGAAAGACGGTCTCAACCGCTGCCCGAAGTGCGGCGCCACCGACATCCGGCCCAAGGCCGGCACCGATATCCTGGTCTGCCTGTACTGCCGTCACGAATGGCATGGCGCGCGCGTGGAGGAGGAATTCGGGCTGGGCGAGGCCATCGACCAGCTGCGCGGTACGGTCATCGCCTCCGGCGCGCGTGACATCGACGCCGACACCTCGGCGTTGATGACGTTCAAGTGCACCGGCTGCGGTGCCGAGGTCACGGTCAATACCGAAAGCACGATGACGGCGCGCTGCCACTGGTGCCGCCACGTCTTCGGCGTCAACGAACAGATCAGCAATGGCGCCGTGCCCGATGCGGTGTTGCCCTTCCACATCAAGAAGGACGATGCGGTCGCGCGCATCCGCCAGTTCGTCGACAAGCGCCGGATGTTCGCGCTGAAAGCGTTCAAGGACCAGTTCACCCCGGAAAACGTGGTGGGCGTGTTCCTCCCCTACATGATCGTCGACAGCAATGTAAGCGCGGCCGTGGCCGGCAAGGGCGAGATCAAGACGCGCGAGTACACGGTGGGCAGCGAGAAGAACAAGCGCACCCTCTACGACGCCGATGTCTACCAGGTCGAACGCCAGGTCGATTTCACCGTTGATGACCTGCCCCTGGAATCCTCGGCCGAGCGCGGCAATCTGGATACCCGGGCCAACACCAACAACATCATCAACACCATCCTGCCATTCGACACCAAGAACGCGGTGAAATGGAACGCTTCGTACCTGGCCGGCTTCACCTCTGAAAAACGCAATCTCGACGTGGAAAAGCTGCGGCCGCGGCTGGAAGACCAGCTTCTGTCGATTGCCCGCGCACAGGTGGAAGGTTCGGTGAGGCGCTACAACCGTGGCGTGCGTTGGGAACAGGAACAGCTGGAGGTGCATGGAACGCGCTGGGTGTCGATGTACCTGCCGGTGTGGTTGTACTCGTATCACCAGCCCGGAAAGAACGGCGGCATGTTGCACTACATCGCGGTGAACGGCCGTACCGGCGAAACCATGGGCAGCGTGCCCGTGCAGCAATGGAAGATGCTGCTGGCGGCACTGGCCACCGGCACCATCATTGAAGCCCTCGCAATTGCCTTCCTGGTAGCATCGACATGAGCGACGACAGTGGACTCTGGCTGTTGGCGGCAGGTCCAGCCGGCGCGACCGCGCTGTACTGGGCGCTGTACCGCTATTACCGCAACACCGACAAATCGCATTCCTTCGAGCACGAGACCGAAATCGAGGCACAGCCCGTGACCGGTTCGGACCAGCAGGTGGGCCGGGTCACCGGCACCGAGGAAAAGCGCATCCGCGGTGACAACGTGTACGAGTACCGGAAACGGGTGGTAAGGGTGAAACCCGACCCGTAGCGCCAAGCCATGCCTGGCTGCGGGAGGTGCCGGCCGCGGGCCGGCATTCCTTCGGCTCTGGGCGTCAAAGGGGAGCCGGCCAGCGGCCGGCACTACCCTTCAGCGGACAGCACCTGTCCTTGGCTGGCTTGCCTCAGGGCGCGCCCTCACACCGTCTCCCACCCCACCGGTTCGATGCTCGCGCGATCCACCCTTCCGAGGATCCTGCGATGGCTGCTCTGCTTGCCCGTAGCTGCCTGTCGGCGCTGTACTTCCTGGCCCTGCCCGCCCTTGCCCAGGACGCTTCGTCCGGCTTCGGCGAACAGACCACCCACACCGACCAGACCACGCAATCCAGCAGCACCCAGACCCAGACCAGTGGTTCGATGACCACGCAGACCACCACCAGTGGCAGCTCCCAGTCCGAGTCGCGCACCGAAAGCAAGGAGATCGACGTGGGCTTCGGTTTCCACGACGACAACGACGACTGGAACCATGACCGCCACCGCGGCGACCGCGATGTGCGCGACAGCGATCTGTTCGGCAGCTGGACGCTGGGCCAGGAGAACGGCACCACCTGCACCATCGAGCTGAAGAACAGTGAGTGGTTCGGTGGCTACAGCGCCTACGTGCCTGCCGGCTGCCCGGACGGCTTCTTCTCGGCCAACCGCTGGGTACTGTCGGGCAACCAGCTGCTGCTGACCGATACCAGCAATACGGTGTACGGGCGTTTCCGCGCGTCGGGCAGCGGGCGCTGGTCGGGGTTCCGCGAGTCGGATGGAGCCCGGCTTTATCTCAATCCCAGGGGGCGTTGACCGCGACGTGCACGCGATGGGCACGGGCAGACCGCGAAGATCAGCCGTCTACCGTGCCCCGCTGCTGACATGTCCGCTCCCACCGGTTCCCGCCTTGTCATCTATGCCGCGCTCGCGGGCAACCTCGCCATTGCGATCGCCAAGTTCATCGCCGCCGGCATCTCCGGCAGCTCGGCCATGCTCAGCGAAGGCGTGCATTCGCTGGTCGACACCCTCAACGAGGTGTTGCTGCTGTACGGGCTGCGCCGCGCCGGCAAGGCGCCGGACCCGGTACATCCGTTCGGCTATGGCCGCGAACTGTACTTCTGGAGCTTCATCGTCGCCCTGCTGGTGTTCGCTGCCGGCGCCGGTGTGTCGGCCTACGAAGGTATCCAGCACATCCGCCAGCCGGAGCCGGCCACCAACCACGCGTTGAGCTACAGCGTGCTGGGCATCTCCATCCTGTTCGAGGGTGCCTCCTGGTGGGTGGCGCTGCGCGAGTTCCGGCGTACCAAGGGCAAGCTTGGCTACTTCGAAGCCTTCCGCCGCAGCAAGGATCCTTCCACCTTTACCGTGCTGCTGGAGGATAGCGCGGCCCTGCTGGGCCTGGGTTTCGCACTGATCGGGCTCGTGGCCGCACAGATCCTGGACATGCCGGTGCTTGATGGTGTGGCGTCGCTGTGCATCGCGGGCGTGCTTGCCGCCACCGCCTTTCTTCTCGCACGCGAAACCAAGGGACTGCTGGTGGGTGAGCCGGCCCACCCGGCGGTGGCCGATCGGATCATGGCCGTGGCGGAAACCGATCCAGACCTGCGCCGCGCCAATGGCGTGACCACCATGCAGATGGGCCCGGAACAGGTCGTGGCCATGCTCAGCGCCGAGTTCGAGGATGACCGGCGGACCCCGCAGATCGAAGCCTGCATCACCCGCATCGAAACGGCGGTGAAGCGCGAGTATCCGGAACTGGTGGCACTGTTCATCAAGCCACAGACGCCGGAGGTCTATGCCGCACGGAGAGCCGCACTGGCCGCCGGTCCTGCGCAGCAATGACACTGCGTCTGCGCCCGTTTCACCTGCCTGATGCCACAGTGCCATCACCGTTTGCCCGAGCCTGCCTCTACCGTGCCGGATTGGTTGCCTGCCTCTCTTCAGATCCTCCCGCGCAGCTTCTACCGGCGCCCGCCCGTCGAGGTTGCGCCCGAGCTGCTCAACAAGCTCCTGGTCCGTGACGATGGCCGGGCCGGTCGCATCGTTGAAGTCGAAGCCTACGCGGGCAGTGTCGATCCGGCCGCACACTCCTATCGCGGGCAGACGCCGCGCACGGCCAGCATGTTCGGTGAGGCCGGCCGCCTGTATGTCTATTTCACCTACGGGATGCACTGGGGCAGCAACGTTGTCTGCGGCGAAGTGGGTGAAGGCGTGGCGGTGCTGCTGCGGGCCATCGAGCCGCTGGTGGGCCTGGAGCGCATGCGCGAACTGCGCCCCGCTGCGCGCCGCGACCACGATCTGGCCAGCGGGCCCGGCAAGCTCTCGCAGGCCTTCGGGCTGGACCGCAGCTTCGACGGCGCTGATCTGGTGACCGGCAACCACGGCATTGTCATCGTCAGCGACGGCGTGCCGCCGCCGGAGGATCCAGTGGTCGGGCCCCGCATCGGCATCACCCGCGCTGTTGATTTCCCCTGGCGTTGGCACGTCCGTGATCATCGTCACGTATCGATACAGCCACGCCGCGCTCTCTCCCCGGCGAGGAAACGATGATGACCCCGCTCGACAAACCGCTGCGACGCGAACTGGACATCGATGGCCAGCCCTACACCCTCATCGTGGACCCCGAAGGACTGAAGCTGGTTGAAAAGGGGCGCCGCAAGGGCATCACGCTGCGCTGGCAGGACCTGGTGTCCGGTGATGCCGCGCTGGCTACCGGCAACACTGAGTCGGCGCGCGCGCCTCACGCCGGCATCACCCTGCCATGGCGATACATAACGCCGCACGCACTACCGTGATCCAAGACAGCCGCCGCAACCGCCCTCGCCACCCAGCCCTGAAAAGCGCCATGGACGAAGCCGAACGACTGCTCGAAATCGAAGGACTGCACCTGTTGGATACGCCCCCGGAGCCGGTGTTCGATGCCATCGTCGCCGCCGCCCGCGCCGCGACTGGCCTGACGATGGGCCTGATCACCGTGGTGGCCGAAGACCGCCAGTGGTTCAAGGCCAACATCGGCCTTGAGGGCGTCAGCGAGACGGCTCGCGAAATTTCCTTCTGCACCCATGCCATACGCCAGGACGAGCTGTTCGAGATACCCGATGCGCGCCAGGATCCACGTTTCTCCACCAATCCGCTGGTGACAGGTGGGCCGCGCATCCGCCACTACGCTGGCATCCCCCTGGGCTCGGCGCACGGCGCACGTATCGGCACGCTGTGCCTGCTCGACCCGATGCCCGGCGTGCTGTCCCCCTCCCAGCGCGAACTGATGGTGCATCTGGCGCGGGTCACCACCCAGGTGCTGGAACAGCGCAGTACCCTGATGGCGCAGGTGGGCCAGGCGAAAGCGCTGCAACGCGAGCTGAAACGCAGCGAAGACTTCCTGGAGCGCACCAACCGCGCGGCGCGGGTGGGCGGCTGGGAGATGGACCTGGTCACCAACGAAGTGCGCTGGACCCGCGAGACCAAGCAGTTGCACGGCGTGCGCAGCAACTTTGAACCGACGCTCGACACCGCGCTGTCGTTCTATCGCGAAGACAGCCGCAACATCATCCGCGCGGCAGTGCAGCGTTGCATCGACGAAGGCACGTCCTGGGAGGTGCAGCTGCCAATGACGACCGCCGACGGGCGCGCGATCTGGACCCGGGTGGTCGGCAGCCGGCAACAGGTCGACGGCCATCCGCGCCTGGTCGGGGCCATCCAGGACATCACGGACGAGCGGGCCGCGCTCGACGCGCTGGAAGCCAGCGAAACCCGCTACCGGCGACTGTTCCACTACAGCCTGGGCCTGATCTGCACCCACACGCTGGACGGGACATTGACCTCGGTGAATCCGGCGGCGGTGCAGTCGCTGGGCTTCGAGGAAAGCCAGATGATCGGGCGCAGCCTGTGTGACCTGATGCCACCGGAAAAGCGCGAGGGCTTCAAGGCCTACCTCGCCCGGATCCAGGCAAACCACACCGACGCTGGCGTGATCGAGCTGATTGCCGCCGATGGTACGCGCCACTACTGGGCGTACCACAACGTGCTCGACAACGAAGCCAGCCCGCCCTACGTGCTGGGGCATGCGCAGGACGTCACCGCGCTGAGGATGCAGGAGCAGCAGCTGCGCGACATGTCCTTCAAGGATCCGCTCACGCAGTGCTACAACCGGCGTTACCTGCACCGGCTGGATGAACTGATTGACGAGCGCTGGGCGTGCGTGATGTTCGATCTGGACCATTTCAAGCACATCAACGACACCCAGGGCCACCGCCGTGGCGATGCCGTGCTGGTCGAGTTCGCCACCTTCCTGCGCTCGCCGCTGGGCAAGGACGAGACCGTGGTAAGGCTGGGTGGCGACGAGTTCATGGTGGTGCTGGTCGCGCCAGCGAATGGCCGCCTGAGCGAACTGGAGCATTGGTACCAGGACCACGCCGCGCTTTCGCCCAGCGCGTTCTCGATGGGTGCGGCCATCAACACGCCCGGCGAACCCGTGGCCGACACCATCCAGAAGGCGGACAGCCGCCTGTACCGCACCCGCGCGCGGGTACGCCGCGAGCGGCGCGAAGACCCGGCCGCACGCTGATCACGCCCTGACCGTCACCCAGGCTGGCGCGTGGTCGCTGGCCTTTTCCTGCAGTCGTACCCAGCGGTCGACGCCGGCATCCTTCAGTCGCCCCGCCAGTATCGGATTCAACAGCAGATGATCGATGCGCAGCCCACGGTCGCGCTCGGCATGTTGGCGGAAATAGTCCCAGAAGGTGTAGATCGTGGCGTCGCCGTGCACCTTTCGCAGCGCATCGGTCCAGCCCTGCGCGAGCAGCCGCTCGAAGGCATCGCGAACCTCGGGCTGGAACAGCGCATCGCGGCGCCAGGCCTTGGGGTCGTAGACGTCGGCTTCGTTGGGAATCACGTTGAAATCACCCAGCAGCAGCGCCGGGTGCGGCAGCTCGACCAGGCTGCGCGCATGCCGGATCAGGCGTTCCATCCAGCGTAGCTTGTAGTCGAACTTCGGCCCGGGCTGCGGGTTGCCGTTGGGCAGGTAGAGGGCACCCACGATGACGCCGTGCACCGCTGCCTCAAGGTAGCGACTCTGCGTATCCTTGGGTTCGCCCGGCAATCGTCGGCGGCTCTCGACCGGCATGGTGCCCCGGGCCAGCAGCGCCACGCCGTTCCAGCGCGCCTCACCCTGCCAGAGTGCACCGTAGCCGGCCTCTTCCAATGCCGCAGCGGGAAACGCGGCGTCGGTGGCCTTCAGTTCCTGCAGGGCAACCACGTCCGGCGATTCCCTGTGCAGCCAGTCCAGCAGCTGCGGCAGGCGTGTGCCGATGCCGTTGACGTTGAACGTCGCAATACGAAGCGTTTTGCGGCGGGGCATGGATAAAGGTTCCTCGACGCAGCGGGACGAGCATTCACTCTGCGCGCCCAGGCATGCAGGGACCGTGGATGCCACGTCATGATGCGGTGCCGTCCGGTTCACGGACCGCTGCCATGTCGCGCAGCAGGCTGGTCACCCTTGAACGGTGCTGGAGCGGCCCAATGGCGGTGCGTCCGCTGCGTGCGATCTACCAGGTCGACCCCTACCTCTTCCGCGACAGCAATGGGCGCGGCTGGGGCACTCTGGATGGCATCACCGAAAAGCTGGACTACCTGCAGTGGCTCGGTGTCAGCCACCTGTGGCTGCTGCCGTTCTACTGCAACGCCGGCCGTGACGGTGGCTACGATGTCACCGATCACTACCGCATCGATCCACGCCTGGGTGACGAGGCGGCGTTCCAGCGCCTGGTCGATGCTGCCGCCGCACGCGACATCGGCATCATCGTCGAGCTGGTGATGCAGCACACTGCCAGCGCTCACCCGTGGTTCGTCGCCGCGCAGCGCGGCGACCCGGCCTGGCGCCGCTGGTACCTGTGGAGCGACCACGTGCCCGACGATGGCCTGAAGCCGATGTTCCCGCCGATCGAGGCGTCTGCCTGGACCTGGAACGCCGAGGCCGGCGCGTTCAACCGGCATATGTTCTACCGGCACGAGCCAGACCTGGAGCTGGCCCATGCGCCAGTACGCGACGAACTGCTGCGGGTGATGACGTTCTGGATGCAGCGCGGCGTGGCCGGCTTCCGCGTGGACGCGGTGCCGTACATGGCCGAGCGCGCGCGACACGCCGACCCCCGCGACGACGGGCTGTGGCTGCTGGAGGAAATGCGCGCCACGGCAGACGCGCAGCAGCCAGGCCTGCCGCTGATCGGCGAAGCGGACGTCCCCGCGTCGCGCTACGGTGACTTCCTCTGCCAGGGCCGGCGGCTTTCGCACCTGCTGGATTTCCACCTCAACAATCATTTCTTCCTGGCCCTGGCGCGCGGCGACGCCAGCGAAGTGGCCCGGGTCATGGCCGAATACGGACCGCAGGCGCCGCCGCACACCCGCATCGCCTGGCTGCGCAACAACGATGAGCTTGACCTGGAGCAGCTGGAGCCGGACGAGCGCGAAGCGGTGATGGGACGCTTCGCCCCTGAGCGTGGCATGCGAATCTATGGCCGTGGCATCCGCCGCCGGCTGGCACCGATGCTGGAGGGCGACATCGCATGGCAGGGTATGGCTTGGTGGGCGGCATTGCTGTCGCTGGGCCAGGTACCGGTGATCCGCTACGGCGAAGAGATCGGCCTCGGTGACTGCCTGGAGCTGCCAGAGCGCAATGCCGTGCGCATGCCGATGCACTGGCACGGTGGACCAGCGGCGGGGTTTACCGATCAACCGCGGCATGCCTGGCGCGCACCACCGGCAGACGGCCCGTACGGTTACCGCACGGTGAACGTCGAGGCGCAACGCACGACGCCAGGTTCACTGCTGCTGCGGGTGCGCGAGCTGCTGCAGCAGCGCAATGCACATCCCGTGCTGCAGCAGGGTCCTCACACGCTCGACCCGCCATCTCCCGCGCTGCTGATGCTCCGCTACGGTGAGGCACCCCATCAGGCACTGGCACTGATCAACTTCGGCGACGAGCCGGTCGAGGTGGACGTGCCCCTGCGCGGTCCGTTGAACACGCTGGTGGGCCAAGGCGCCAAGCTGCAGGATCGCCGCTGTTACCTGCAAGGCCATGGCTATACGTGGCTGGCCGCCGAGGGTGCCTGAGTGCGCGGCGCAGGCAGTACGTGCTCGGCGAAATCATCGATGAAGCGTTCCTGCTCGCGGTTCACGTTGTGCAGGTAGATGCGATCGAAGCCCAGTCCCTGCAGCTCCTGCAGCCAGGCCCGATGCTGGCCCAGGTCTGCCGAGACATGCACGTGCTGGCGCACCACCTCGGCGCTGACCGATCGGGCCTGTGCTTCGAACTGTTCGGGCTGGTCCAGCCCTTCGGCCAGTTCCGGCGGCAGCACGTTGGCGCTCCACTGCTCCATCGCACCTTCCAGCGCCGCCTGTTCGGCGCGCGCGTAGGACAGCTTGGCCTGCAGGTACATCGGCTTGCCCCTGCCACCGCCGTCCTCGAACGCCGCCACCACACGCCGCAACTGCGCCAGTGGCTGGCTGATGGTGATCAGGCCATCGGCCCAGCCCCCTATCCAGCGTGCAGTTTCCTCGGTGACGGCCGCCCCCAGCAGCGGCAGGGGAAGCGCCGGGCGACTGTAGAGCCGTGCCTGGCGCACCCGGAAGCCACCGTCGTGGTCGACCTGCTCGCCGCCCCACAGCCGCCGCATCACCTCGGCCGCATCGCGCAGTGCCTTCTGCCGCTCGCGCTTGGCTGGCCACGGCTGGCCAGTGATGCGCTCGTTCAGGGCCTCGCCGGTACCCAGCGCCAGCCAGATCCGGCCCGGCGCCAACTGCTCCAGCGTCGCCGCTGCCTGTGCCACCAATGCCGGGTGCTGGCGCAGCATCGGGCAGGTCACCATGCCCAGGGTCAATGCGCTCTGCACCGCCAGCGCGCCGGCCCATACCCAGCTGTGGCCGGACTGCCCTTGCGCGGTCGTCCACGGGTGGAAGTGGTCCGAGCACATCAAAGCCTCGAATCCCGCCTGTTCGGCGCGCAGTGCCAGGCCCAGCAAAGTGGCGGGCGGGAACTGCTCATGCGATGCGTGGTAGCCGATGGTCATCACGGATGATGTGCGGGGACTGGACACGATGGCAACACCCGCCGGGCTAAAACGGCGTCATGGAAACGAACGCTTCCTGCATCGGGCATCGACGCTGGGCTATCCCCGAAGGCTACATTCCAGCCTGGAGCAACGGACCGTCACCGGAGATGCAGAGTCACGAAACCTGCTGTGTCCTCAATGCCGGCAACGAGGACGCGCATGTCACCCTGACCCTCTACTTCGAAGACCGAGATCCCGTGGGCCCGTACCGGGTCACCGTGCCGGCACGACGCACTTGTCACCTGCGCTTCAATGACCTGCAGGATCCGGCGCCGGTACCGCGCGGCACCGGCTTCGCTACCCTCGTCGAATCCGACCAGCCGATCATCGTGCAGCACACCCGGTTGGATTCCCGGCAGGCCGCAAACAGCATCATGACCACCATCGCGCATCCATTGTGAAGCCGCGCGCGCAGGCGTCCACGCTGCAACGACACCGCGCCCTCCAGCCGTTTACCCACTTGGAGGGAGACTGGCGCAGGTTTCCTTTCGGAGAGTGACGATGGCCCTGCCCGACTACCCACGCCCGCCCTTCCCGGCCCAGCAGCAACCCTTCCCCGGCAAGACAACGCAGATGCAACCGCGTCCGGACCACGGCGAGGACAGCTACCGCGGCCATGGCTTGCTGCAGGGCAAGAGAGCACTGATCACCGGCGGTGACAGCGGCATCGGCGCGGCCGTGGCCATCGCCTTTGCGCGCGAAGGCGCCGACGTTGCCATCGCGTTCCTCGATGGTGAGCAGGACGATGCCCGCCATGTGCAGCAGCAGATCGAACAGGCCGGGCGCAAGGCCGTGCTGGTGCCCTGTGACATCAGCGACCCGGCACAGGCGCGCTCGCTCGTGGACCGCGTGGCCAGCGAACTGGACGGCCTCGACATCCTGGTCAACAACGCGGCGTACCAGCGCTACTACGAGCACTTCGACGACATCACCCTGGATGACTGGAAGCGGACGTTCGATACCAATGTGCATGCCGTGTTCAATCTGACCCGGCTGTGCGTGCCACACCTGCGCGGTGGCGGTGCGATCATCAACACCGCGTCGGTCAACTCCAAACGGCCGACGCCGAACATCCTTCCCTATTCTGCAACCAAGGGTGCCGTCGCCAACCTGACGCTGGGGCTGGCCGGCCTGCTGGCCGAACATCAGATCCGCGTCAATGCCGTGCTGCCCGGCCCGATCTGGACGCCGTTCATTCCTGCTGGCATGGCCGCCGAAGAGGTCGAACAGTTCGGCGCGCAGACGCCGTTCGGCCGCCCCGGACAGCCGGCCGAGCTGGCCTCGGCCTATGTGATGCTGGCTTCGGACAGCGCCAGCTATACCTCCGGCGCACTGCTGACCATCTCCGGCGGCGCGGCAACACTGTGACCCCTCATGGCCGAATTGCCCGCCTGGATCCAGGATTGGCTGACCGTGGTTGTGCCGGTGGCCGAGGTGCTGGCCATCCTCGGCGTCGCGTGGGTGATGGTGCGCGCCCTGGCGTGGATGCTGGTGCAGGCCCGGCAGCGCGGCAGGCTGGCTCCAGAGCTTCATGTGGGCCTGCGCCGCGGCGGTGCATTGCTGCTGTATCTGGCGGCCGCGCTGCTGATACTGGAGCGGCTGGGCGTTTCGCGCTCGGTGCTGTGGACCGCGCTGACCGGGTTCATGGCGGTCGGTGCGGTGGCGTTCTTTGCAGCGTGGAGCGTGTTGTCCAACCTGTTCTGTTCGTTCCTGATCGTCGCCACGCGCCCGTTCCGCATCAATGACACCATCGAAGTGCTGGAAAGCGTGGACAAGCCGGGCTTGTGCGGTCAGGTGGTTGACATCAACCTGATCTACACCACGCTGAGTGATCGTGGCGAAGGCGCGCGCGGTTGCCTGCTGCGCGTGCCCAACTCGTTGTTCTTCCAGCGCATCACCCGCCACTGGGGTGACAGCGGCTATTCCCAGCTGCCGGGAAGCGTGCCGATCAAAGGCAAGGTGCGCTGAGTAGCTGTTGAGCCGAGCCCATGCTCGGCTTGCTGCGCGCAGCGCTCGGTACGGCGCGACCTGAACGGAGTGCAGCCGAGCGCGGGCTCGGCTCTACAGGTGCATAGCGGGCGGCCCTATTCCGCCGTCAATGCCTGGATAGGGTCCAGCTGTGCAGCACTGTGTGCCGGGAAGCAGCCGAAGCCCAGCCCGATCACAGACCAACACATCAACGCGGCCAGCACCAGATAGGTACCCATGCGCCGCTTGACGCTACAGGAACTCCGCCATGCGCTGCAGCTCGTCGTCCAGCGCGCCACCAAACACCTTGTCGCGGGCCAGCGACTTGCCGGCATAACCCACGTTCGACACCAACTCACCCTCGCGCACGCTGAGATTGGCCCAGCCCACCACCTGGTCGTGCCACAACACCGGCAGTGCGTAGTAGCCATACTGGCGCTTCGGTGCAGGCGTGTAGGCCTCGAACTTGTACACCCATCCCCACAGCAGCTCGAAGCGACGGCGGTCCCACACCACCGGGTCGAACGGCGCCAGCAGGCGCACCTGTTCGTCCGGTGCATAGCGGCGCGAACGCGGATTCTCGTCCGCCGGCCAGTACCAGGTGGTGCCCTCCAGCGTGCAGCTGGCCAGCTGCTGCTTGGCCAGCGCCAATGCCTTGCGGGTCTGCTCGGCCAGATGCGGCGCACCATAGCCCAGCAGGCGCACCAGATAGGTCAGGCTGGCCGACGGCAGCGGCGCGTACTTGCGCACCACCAGGTCGATCAGGGCGGCGGCGCGCTCGACCTGCGCTTGTTCGCTGGCGTCCGGCTCGGCGTGCTCGGCCACTGCATAGATGCGGGTGCCACTATCGCGCCGCTGCACCCGCAGCAGGCCACGGTAGTGCATGCCGTCAAGCAGATGCGTGCTTGCGTTGCTGGTGCCGCCCCAGTAATTGGTCACCCGCCCATGCGCGAACGCCTGGTCCACCTCACGCGGGTGCACGCTGCCGCGCTCGCGCACGAAGGCCAGCACGTCGGCGGCGCGGCGTTGGGTCTCGGCGTCCCATTCGCGCTTGGACACGCGCGGGTGCATCAGTGCCAGATGCTCGCGCGGCAGGAAGCCGTAGTTCACCAGGCAGTCCTCTTCCACCGGCAGGCGCGCATAGCGGCGCTCAAGATCACCTGCGCGGTAGTCCTTCACCCGGTGCCGCAGGGTCAGGTCCTGCGCGCGTGCCGGCGCCCGGATCGGGTCGGCCTGCACGAAGCCCAGCTTCCGGATCGCGGTCAGCAGCGTGGTCGGCTTGAACAGGGTGCGCGCCACCGCGTAGCGGCGCAGATCTTCAAGGGTGGGCGTGGCAGGCATGGCCGCATTGTAGATCCACGCCATGCGTCGATGGCATCACGGTGATCCGTCCGCGTCCTCCGCATCCAACAACTGCAACGACCCGATCACCAGCGCCCGCATGCCCTGCTTGAACTCGGAGATCACCTGGCCCTCTTCGTCATCCGCAATCGCGTAGATGGTGTCGGCGCCGGCGATGCAGTAGAACGCGATCGTGGCCAGCAGCCAGCGTGCCTTGTCCATCGGCAGGCCGAAGACCTCGGCCACATGCGCCTGGTGCGAGGCGATCTTTTCCAGCATCGGCGCGGTCGCCACCGTGCGCCGCAACAGGTACGGTGGCAGCCCGGGATGTGCCTTCACCACCTCGCACAGTGACTCCACGAACCGCATCAGGTAGGCCTCCAGCCCACCCGGTGCGTCGACCGACGCGCGCGGAATCTCCCAGCGCTGGAACACCGCCTCGGCCACCAGGCGTTTCAACGCCTCCAAGTTGGCCACGCGCTTGTACAGCGCCGCCTGGGTCACCGCCAGTTCGGCGGCCACGTTGGCCATGGTCAGGTTGGGCAGGCCCAGACGGATGCCGATGTCGGCCAGGCGCTCCGGGGTGATGGTGGGCGGGCGGCCACGGGTCGGCGCCGTTGGATCGGGGTGCGTGCTCATACCCTGCTGAGGGTGCCAGCAAAAGGACCCTCTTGTCCGCTTCGCTCAATTTAGTTTATTTTACTCAACTAATTCGGAATGCGTCTGGTTCATCACCGGCGCGCCGTTGGCAACCGAGCCCAATGCTCACCTTCCCGCCAGGTTTCCACCCAGCCAACAACCCTGCACCGCGCCCCAATCCCGTGCGAGCCGATGGCCGCGCGCCGGGCGCCGTCGCACCTGCGATCCACAGGAACCTGGCATGCCCGTGTTCAACCTCACTTCCCCGCCGCGTCGTCCCGCACCCCCTGCAGACCCTGTCCTGGGGCATCCGCCGGGCGTGGCCCGGCGCTACCGGGTTTCGGCCCTGGCATTGGCCCTGCTGGCATCGCCAGCCGCGCTGGCCGAAACCGCGCCATCCACCCTGCCCTCGGTGCAGGTGCAGGAGCAGCGCCGCGTCACGGGTGACTATGCCGGCGGCCAGGTCGCGGCTGGCAGCCGCGTCGGCCTGCTCGGCGACAAGGACTTCATGGACACGCCGTTCAGTACGGTCAGCTACACCGAGTCGTTCATCCGTGACCGCCAGGCCAAGGACCTGACCGACGTCATCGCCGCCACCGACCCCACCGTCTTCAGCAACGGCGTCACCGGCGCATGGAGCGAGAACTACGCGATCCGCGGCTTCGCCTCCAGCACCAGCGACACCACCTTCAATGGCCTCAGCGGCATGGCGCCCTACTACCGCACTTCGCCGGAAATGTTCGAACGCATCGAGGTGCTGAAAGGCCCCTCGGCGTTGCTCAACGGCATGCCGCCGGGCGGCTCGGTCGGTGGCAGCGTCAACCTGGTCCCCAAGCGTGCCGGCGATCAACCGCTGCTGCGGGTCAGTGCCAATTTCGCCTCCGATGCTCAGTTCGGTACCCATGTGGATATGGGTCGCCGCCTCGGTGCCGACAAGCAGTTCGGCATCCGCTTCAACGGTGCCTACCGTGATGGTGACGGCGCCGTCGGCAAGCAGCGCAAGAAGGTACAGCTCGGTTCGCTGGCACTGGACTGGCGCGGCGAACGTGCGCGGCTGTCGGCCGATCTGTACAGCGCCGATGACCGTGTTGACGGCCCCTCGCGTGGCGTCGGCCTGGCACCGGGTGTGGCCATTCCGCGCCCGCCGCGCGGCGATACGCTGATCAACCCGGACTGGGCCTACGTGGACAGCCAGGACAAGGGCGCGATGCTGCGCGGCGAGCTGGACATCAATGACACCCTGATGGCCTACCTGGCCTACGGCACCAGCAAGACCGACTACCGCTACAACGGTTCGATCAGCGCGCAGATCCTCAATCCAGCCGGCGACTTCACCACAGTGATCGGCCAGCTCGCCTTCAATATCAAGAAGCAATCCGCAGATGCTGGTCTGCGTGGCAGTTTCCGCACCGGCGCTGTCGGCCACCAGTGGGCCGCCAACGTGACCCACTACCAGCACACCCAGAACGACTACGGCCGGCGCAGCGTACCCGGCTGGGACTGGACCACCAATCTGTACAACCCGGTATGGGGCCCGGCCGCGCCGTTCGTGGCACCGCACATCTCGCATACCGAGCTGCGCTTGGACAGCCTCGGCTTCGCCGATACCCTCTCCTTCGCCGATGACCGCGTGCAGCTGACGCTGGGCGTGCGCCGCCAGCAGGTAGTCAGCGAGACCTTCAGCGTGGCCACGGGCGCACGCACTTCACGCTACGACGAGAGCGCCACCACCCCGGCTGCGGCGCTGCTGCTGAAGGCCACCGACACGATCTCCCTCTACACCAACTACATCGAAGGCCTCAGCCAGGGCGCCACCGCGCCGATGACCGCTGCCAATGCCGGTGATGTGTTCGCACCGTTCCGCACCAAGCAGAAGGAGCTGGGCCTGAAGCTGGACCTGGGCCGCTTCGCGCACACCTTCAGCGTGTACGAGATCAAGCGACCGAGCAGCTATACCGACCCGGTCACGAATATCTTCTCGTTTGGCGGCGAGCAACGTAATCGCGGCGTGGAATGGGGCTTCTTCGGCGCACCGCTGGACGGCGTGCGCCTGCTCGGTGGCGTGGCCTATGTGCAGCCGAAGCTGACCCGCACGGCCGGTGGCGTGAATGAAGGGCGCATCGCTACCGCCGTGGCGCAGCGGCAGGCCAAGCTGGGCGTGGAGTGGGATGTGCCGACCTTGCAGGGCCTGACCTTGACCGGCACTGCCACGGCGATGTCCAAGCAGTACATCAGTGCCGACAACCGCCTGTCGGTACCGGGGCGTACGTTGTTCGACGTGGGCGCGCGCTACAGCACCACCGTGGCGGGTCGATCGCTTGCGCTGCGGGCCAGCGTGAACAACGTGACCAACAAGTCGTATTGGGGCATGCCGTTGTTGTCGAGCCTGGCGCTGGGTGCACCGAGGACGGTGCTGGTGTCGGCAACGATGGATTTCTAAGCTGGCGTGGAACCCCTGTAGAGCCGAGCATAGGCTCGGCTCTACAGGTCGTCAGGCAATCCGCGAACGGCAGCCACGCATGGCGTGGATCTACGTGTCATTCCGGATGCAGGCGATAGATGGCGTGGCTGGTCAACGCGAATGCCGCCAGCTTCAGCCCTTCCATTACGCGATCACCCACGTACTGTTCCGGGCCGCCATTCTGGCGGGCGCGTTCGGCCGCCAGCAGGATCTCCTGCACCACACGCAGCCCGGCCAGCGCACCGTCGGCGTCGGCCAACGCCAGGCACCGGCCCGGCAGCTGGTGGCGCTCGGGCCAAGGCTGGCCGTCAGAGGCCGCGCCCAGCCCGATGCTGTGCAGCAGGGCCGTCAGGTTGTTGGGATCGGGCGGGATGTCGTGCCCCTCATCGGCATTGGCCGGGGCGCGCTGATGGGGGAACTCCGATGCGTTCATGGCAGGTCTCTGTGCAAGGCATGCGGGACCCTTAACAAAGGCGGCGGACGGTACGTGTGTGGAAACCGGTAGCTAAGCGTCATTACCCGGTGGGTTCGCTTGCGCGCACCCCACGTACCGCCCGCCATAGAACGCGAACGGAATGCCAGCCGGCGCCGCGCAAGGCGACGCCCGCTGGCAAGCGTAGACAACGCATAGCTAAACGGGTTTCCACACCCGGCCACCCTTTTTCGGTGGCAATCCATCACGTGCACAGCGGGGTGGCAGGCGACAACAACCCAAGTGCAAAGACAGCAACGTTCACGCAGTGGCAGCATTGTCGCATATCGACAATCGCGCCGAAAATTCAATAACTCGCACCATGCCGATGGCGGCATGCTTCACACGCATTGGCACCGCGCATTCCTTGACCGCATCCGGCATTCAGGACATGCCACATGCCAGTTCCGACATTACGCAAGCAGATGGGCAACCAATGCCAGCACCGCCAGATGCCCAACGTAGTACCCATAGAACGCCCAACGCCAGCGCGGCAGTTGCCTCGGCACCCGCGTCGCCAGCACGACCATAGGAACAGCCAGCATTGCCCAGCCGTTGTGGTTGGCCCAGCACACCGCTGCAAGCCCAACCAGCAACAGCCACCACGCCCGATGCCGGAACGCGATCCATCCCAGCAGCACGCAGCCGACACCCGCCCACTGGTAATCCACGAACATCGGCAGCACGCCGGCAGCCAGCAACAGCAGAACGGGCCGATGGTTCGCCAGCGCATGAACGGCCACAACCGCCAAAGTGAAGGTAAGCAGGATGTTGAGCGGCAGGCAGGAACCAAACGCGAATGCGTGCAATGGCTGCGCGATCAGCCCCCATAGCGCGAGCCGGCGGATCGATTTGCGCAGGTCGGCGCCCGGCTGGGCCAGGTTGCAGGCCATCACCAGCGCGAACAGCGGGAAGGCGATACGCCCCAGTTCGCTGACCACCGGCACGTAGCCCCCGAGCACCACCTTGGCCACGTGGTCGCCGGTCATGGCCAGCAGCGCGATCCACTTCAACAGCTCGCGCGCGCCGCTGCCGAGGCTGAGGTTGAACGTGGACGTCCCGGTCGTGGTCGCTAGCATCGCGGAAGCTTATGCGCATCGGCCAGCGCATTTCCAGCGCCGCGCAGGAGCCCGCCACTGCAAGCCGTAGATGGCGGCGCTATGCTGGCCGCCCCTGCTTGTGAGACACCTGCCATGCGCACCCTGTACCCGGCCATCGAGCCCTACCGCCAGTTCACCCTGCAGGTGAGCGATCTGCACACGCTGCACATCGAAGAGTGCGGCACGCCGGAGGGAATCCCGGTGGTGTACCTGCACGGTGGCCCGGGCGCTGGCATTTCACCCACCCATCGCCGCTTCTTCGACCCGGCGCGCTACCGAATCGTGCTGATCGACCAGCGTGGCAGCGGCCGCTCCACGCCGTTTGGCGAACTGCGCGACAACACCACGCAGGACCTGGTGGCCGACATCGAGAAGGTGCGCGAGCACCTCGGCATCGAGCGTTGGTTGGTCTACGGCGGCTCCTGGGGTTCGACGCTGTCGCTGGCCTATGCACAGGCACATCCCGAGCGCGCCACGGGCCTGATCGTGCGTGGCGTGTTCCTCGGTCGTGAGATCGAGAACCGCTGGTTCGCCGAGGCCGACGGTGGTGCGCGCTGGATCTTCCCGGAGCGCTGGGACCGCTACGAGGCCTACATCCCGGAAGCCGAGCGTGGCGACATGATCGCGGCCTACTGGACGCGCATGGATGGCCCGGATCAGTCAACCCGCATCGAAGCCGCGCAGGCCTGGTTGGGCTGGGAAGACAACGCCGCCACCCTGCAGCACGACGTGGATGCGCAATCCACCGATGATCCGCTGGATACGCTGGCCAAGGCTCGTATTGAAGCGCACTACTTCCGCAACGGCATCTTCCTGGAGCCCGACCAGCTGCTGCGCAACATCAATCGCATCCGCCATCTGCCCTGCGTGATCGTGCAGGGGCGCTACGACATCATCTGCCCGCCGCGCAGCGCCTGGGATCTGGCCAAGGCGTGGCCGGAAGCCCGGCTGGAGATGGTGACCTCCGGCCACAGCGCGAACGAGCCGGCCACGGTGGATGCGCTGGTGCGGGCGACGGACGCCTTTGCCGACCGTTTCTGAGCAGATGGTAGTGCCGGCCGCTGGCCGGCATGCCACCGTTCGAGGGTTGCGTCGACTCCGCGCAATCGCTGCTGCGCGGCCCGGTGAATGGCGGCCCACCGGCAACGGCCCACGGCCCCATTCTTCGCAGCCCGCTTACAGCCCCGCGCAGAAGATCCGGCGGTGACCACCGCACCGGTGGTTCGCCCTTTCCTCAGGAGCACACCATGACCGGTTATCGCTGCCTTCCCATCGCTCTCTCGCTATGTGGGGGCCTGCTGCTGGGCGCCTGTTCCAATCCCCAGGAGGCCAGCAAGGCCACCGCCGCCGAGGACGTGACAGAAGTAAGGCTCATCCCTGCCTACGAATCGCTGGACAAGGACAAGGACGGCATCGTCACGCTGGCCGAGGTGGATGCCGTGGCACCGGACTGGGCCGAACGACTGCACGCCTGCGACACCGACCGCAACAAGACGCTGAGCCGCGGCGAGTACGACGTGTGCAAGCAGACCAGCGCTTCGCATTGATCCATCATTGAGCCCTCGACTGGCGCTGCGCATGCCGGCTATACCAAGGTATAGCCGGGCTAACCCACGAGCCTCTAGGCCTGCCCCATTCAGGGGCGGACAATAGCGCCACTGGCCAGGGCAACCCTGGCTGGCACCCTCCCCTCATGGAGACGCAGATGGACCCCGACCCTGCTGGGCGCACCGCGCCCCGGATGACCGCTTGTTGCCTGTTCCTGGCGCCTGCCCGCCGGTCCCTGCCTGCCTGAGTGACGGGGGACCGCCAGGCGCCGCCTGTCTGGAGATCGCCCCATGTCCTACAAGATCCTCTACATCACCCTGCGCCGCCTGATCGGCGAGCGCGATGTCGCCGCCCTGCGCAGCCAGCTGCTGCAGCACGGCCCCGTGATGTTCGCCCGTTCGCTGTCACTCGGTTCGCCACGCGTGGTGGCCGACGCGCTGTCGCTGCTGCCGATCAGCGAGCGCATCACCGTGCTGCGCCACCTGCCCTATCCCCTGCGCGATGCAATGAAGCCGCTGTGCATCGGCGGCAGCCAGCGCCTGCACATGCAGCCGTGGTCGCCGGCAGTGCTGGCGATGCGCCACGCCTGATCTGCCTCACTCATTCCGTTCGTGTCCCGGCTGCGGCCGGCTCTGACATTCGAGGAGCGTCCCATGAGCCTGCTCAATGCCTGGTTCAACGCCTTCCTGCGCAGCCGTCGCGCAGGCAACCTGTTCCGCCGCCGCGCGATGCCCGAAGCCGGGTTTGGCCCGGGCAGCGCCGAAGCGGCGCCGTTCGCGCTCACCACCGGCCTGGTCACCCTTGCCCAGCAGGATGAAACCCAGCTGCTGACCACCTTGGAATCGCATGCCGATGGCCTCAGCCCGCATGAGGCCGAGGAGCGACTGGCCACGCTCGGCCCCAACGAGGTGGATCACGAAAAGCCGCTGCCGTGGTGGCGCCATCTGTGGCAGTGCTACCGCAATCCGTTCAACCTGCTGCTGACCGTGCTGGCGGCGGTGTCCTGGCTGACCGAGGACATCAAGGCGACGATCGTGATTGGCACGATGGTGCTGTTGTCGACGCTGATCCGCTTCGTGCAGGAAGGTCGCTCGAACCGCGCCGCCGAGCGACTGAAGGCATTGGTCGGCAATACCGCACGCGTGCTGCGCCGCAATCCGGGCACCGAGGCTGCGGATGTGGCCGACCAGTACTTCGGCGCGCACCTGCACAGCCGGCGCCCGGCGCGCCTGCTGGACCTGCCGATCCGCGAACTGGTGCCCGGTGACCACATCGTGCTGTCGGCCGGCGACATGATTCCGGCCGATTGCCGCGTGCTGACCGCCAAGGATCTGTTCGTGGCGCAGGCGGCGATGACCGGCGAATCGCTGCCGGTGGAAAAGTTCGCGCACCCGGGCGACGGCCTGGCTGGCCTGCTGGAACAGCACAACCTGCTGTTCATGGGCACCAACGTGGTGTCCGGCACTGCCACCGCCGTTGTGCTGGCCACCGGCAACCGCACCTATTTCGGCACGCTGGCCCTGCGCAGCACGGCCACCGACCGTGCACCGACCGCGTTCCAGGCCGGCGTCAACAGTGTCAGCTGGCTGCTGATCCGCTTCGCGCTGGTGATGGTGCCGTTCGTGCTGCTGATCAACGGCTGGACCAAGGGCGACTGGACCGAAGCATTCCTGTTCGCGCTGTCGGTGGCGGTGGGCCTGACGCCGGAAATGCTGCCGATGATCGTTACCTCCACCCTGGCCAAGGGTGCGGTGCTGCTGTCGCGGCGCAAGGTGATCGTCAAGCGCCTGGATGCCATCCAGAACTTCGGCGCGATGGAAGTGCTGTGCACCGACAAGACCGGCACCCTCACCCAGGACAGGATCGCGCTGGAGCGTCATACCGATGTGTTCGGCCAGGATTCGGAAGACGTGCTGAAGTTCGCCTATCTCAACAGCCACTTCCAGACCGGGCTGATCAACCTGCTGGACCGTGCAGTGCTGGAGCACGTGGAGCTGCAAAGCTCGCTGCGGCTGTCGCAGGACTACCACAAGGTGGATGAGATCCCGTTCGACTTCGAGCGCCGCCGCATGTCGGTGGTGGTCTCCGAGCGCGAGGATCACCACGAGCTGATCTGCAAGGGGGCCGTGGAAGAAATGCTGGCGGTGTGCAGCACCGTGCGCGAGAACGGCCAGGACATGCCACTGGACGAGCACCGCCTGGCCCGCGTGCGGCAGACCACCGAGGAACTGAACGAACAGGGCCTGCGCGTGGTGGCGGTGGCGATGAAGGAGACCGCCGCAAGCCAGACCACCTATTCGCAGGCCGACGAATGTGGCCTGACCCTGGTCGGCTACGTCGCCTTCCTGGACCCGCCGAAGGAATCGGCAGCGCAGGCGCTGCAGGCGCTGGCCGCGCATGGCGTGGAGGTCAAGGTGTTCACCGGCGACAACGAACTGGTGACCGCCCGCGTCTGCGCGCAGGTGGGGCTGGACGCCGATACCATCCTGACCGGCCCTCATATCGAGCGCATGGATGATGGCGCATTGTCACGGGCGCTGCACCACCACCGCGTGTTCGCGCGGCTGACGCCGCTGCACAAGGAACGGCTGGTACGCGAGCTGCGCGCCCAAGGCAAGGTGGTCGGCTTCCTCGGTGACGGCATCAACGATGCCCCGGCACTGCGTGCGGCCGATATCGGCATCAGCGTGGACAGTGCAGTGGACATCGCCAAGGAGGCGGCTGACATCATCCTGCTGGAAAAGAACCTGATGGTGCTGGAGGAAGGTGTCATCCAGGGCCGGCGCACGTTCAACAACATGCTGAAGTACATCCGCATGACCGCCAGCTCCAACTTCGGCAACGTGTTCTCGGTGCTGGTAGCCTCGGCCTTCCTGCCGTTCCTGCCGATGCTGCCGCTGCAGCTGCTGGTGCAGAACCTGCTGTACGACATCTCGCAGATCGCCATTCCGTTCGACAACGTGGACGAGGAACTGGTGCGCAAGCCGCTGAAGTGGAACCCGGCGGACATCGGCCGCTTCATGGTGTTCTTCGGGCCGATCAGCTCGATCTTCGACCTGACCTGCTTCGCGCTGATGTGGTACGTGTTCGATGCGCGCACCGCCGGCGACCAGAGCCTGTTCCAGTCCGGCTGGTTCGTGGTCGGCCTGCTGACCCAGACCCTGATCGTGCACATGATCCGTACGCCGAAGGTACCGTTCCTGCAGAGCATCGCCGCGCCGCCACTGCTGCTGATGACCGGCCTGATCATGGCCATCGGCGTGGCTCTGCCAATGAGCCCGTTGGCCGGTTACTTCAAGCTGCAGGCGCTGCCGGCTGGCTACTGGCCGTTCCTGGTGGCGATCCTGTTCGGCTATGCGGTGCTGACCACCGCGCTGAAGAAGTTCTACATCCGCCGGTACGGCTGGCAGTAAACGCCCGCCGCTTGTCCAGGGAGAAACACAATGGACATCAATCCCAACCTGCCGGCCTTCAACGCCGGCGCGACCTTGAGCTCGCTGATCAGCCTGTCGGTGGCGTTCGTGCTGGGCACGGTCATCGGCCTGGAGCGGCAGCTGCGCCAGCGCACCGCAGGCCTGCGCACCAACACGCTGGTGGCGGTGGGCGCGGCAGTCTTCGTCGATCTGGCGGTGCGCTTCCATGACCTGTACGGTGGTCCACCCTCGCCGCTGCATGTGGTGGCCTATGTGATCTCCGGCGTCGGCTTCCTCGGCGCCGGTGCGATCATGAAGGACGGCGCCCAGGTGTCCGGCCTGAACACCGCCGCCACCCTGTGGGGCTCGGCGGCGGTGGGTGCGTGTGCCGGAATCAAGCTGCTGCCCGAAGCGGTGCTGGCGGCAGTGTTCGTTCTGGCCGCCAACACCCTGCTGCGGCCGGTGGTGAACCGCATCCAGCGGCAGCCGCTGCCGGAAGCGTTCAGCGAGGCGACCTATGCGATCAACGTGGTCTGCCAGCGCGAGCAGCAGGCCGAGGTGCTGGACCGGCTGTTGCTGCTGCTTGAGCAGGCGCATTACCCGGTGCGCGCGGTGGACCAGCGCCCGTTCGGCGAGCGTGACGTGGAGATCGAAGCGGTGCTGTACGCCACCACGGTGGATGCCGGTGAGCTCGATGCCGTGCTGGCCACCCTGGCGACCACGCCCGGTGTGCTGCAGGGCTTCTGGAACGCCAGCCTTGAGGAGTAGTGCCGGCCGCCGGCCGGCAACCCCATGATCCCCGGACGCACCGTGCATCGCTTTGGTGGGCGCCGACCGTTGGTCGGCACAAACCCTCATCGCCCCCGCCATTCACTTGCTGTGCCGACCAACGGTCGGCACCTACCAGGAGTCGGCACCCACCGCACGAGAGCACGCCGACCAAGGTCGGCATCCAACGGTGATGGCTTTGCTATCCTTTTCCCCCACGCAAGGGAGCTCCCCGATGCCATCGCTGTCGCCCCGCCGCCCGCTGGTGCTGCTGGCCCTGATCGTCGTGATGGCGGCGATCTTCCTGATCGACACCGTCACCGATTATGCGGTTGCCGCGGCCTGCTTCTATGCAGCGGTCATCCTTGCGGCGTCGCGCGTGCTGGGCGCGCGCGGGCTGATCACCCTGGCCATCGCCTGCATCGCGCTGACCGGGTTGAGCTTCTTCCTGACCCGCTTCGGCACCTACCGCATCGGCCTGGTCAACTCGGTGATCGGCATGCTGGTGATCGGCATCACCACCTATCTCGCTCTGAACATGGAAGCGGCCAAGGCCGCAGTGCAGGAAGCGCAGGGCCGCCTGCTGCGGGTGGCACGCGCGTCCACCGTAGGCGAGCTCACCACCTCCATCGCCCATGAAGTCAACCAGCCACTGGCCGCAATCGCCAGCAGCGCCGAAGCCTGCCAGCGCTGGCTGGCGCAGGACCCGCCGAACGTGGACAAGGCCCGGCAGACCGTGGCCCGCATCCTCGCCGACGCGCACCGCGCCGGTGACGTGATCGCCCGCATCCGCGGCCTGACCCAGGGCGCGGCACCGGAACGACGCGCCTTCGACCTGAACCAGGCGGTGGAGGAAATGCTGGCGCTGTCGCGCAGCGAACTGAACCGGCATGGCGTGGCCGTAGCCCTGCTGCTGGACCCCGACCTGCCACAGGTACACGCCGACCGCGTGCAGGTGCAGCAGGTGATCGGCAACCTGATCCTCAATGCAGTGGATGCAATGGAAGCCATACCCGCAGGCGACCGCCGTCTGTCGCTGCTGACCCGGCGCGACGGCCAGCGTGTCAGCCTCAGCGTACGCGACCGTGGCGTCGGCCTGCCCGCCGACCATCCCGAACGCGTCTTCGATGCGTTCTGGACCACCAAGTCACACGGGCTGGGCCTGGGCCTCAGCTTGAGCCGTTCGATGATCGAAGCCAACGACGGCCAGATCCGCGCCGAACGGCCGGCAGGCGGCGGTGCCTGCTTCGTGTTCGACCTGCCCATCGTCACGGATGCCCAACATGCGTAGGCCCGCTACCCCTGCCGTCGATCCGGCACCCATCGTGTATGTGGTCGACGACGATCCGTCGGTGCGCGCGGCGCTGGAAGACCTGCTGGCATCGATGGGCTTGCGGGTGCACGCCTTTGCATCCACCCAGGCGTTCCTTGAACACGACCTGGTAGACGCACCGGCCTGCCTGGTGCTGGACGTGCGCATGCCCGGCCAGAGCGGCCTGGAATTCCACCGCACGATGGGCAACCATGGGTTGCGGCTGCCGGTGGTGTTCATCACCGGCCACGGCGACATCGCCATGGGTGTCAACGCAATCAAGGACGGCGCCATCGAGTTCCTGACCAAGCCCTTCCGTGACCAGGAGCTGCTCGATGCCATCCACAGGGGCATCGAGATCGACCGCCAGCGCCGCCGCGACGGCGACGTGCTGGGCGCCCTGCAGCAGCGCTGGGATTCATTGAGCGCGGGCGAGCGCGAGGTGGTCGATGGCGTGGTGCGCGGCCGCCTCAACAAGCAGATCGCCGCTGACCTCGGGGTCAGCGAGATCACGGTCAAGGTGCGCCGTGCGCAGGTGATGCGCAAGATGGGCGCACGCACCCTGGTTGACCTGGTACGCATGTACGACCGCCTGCAGGCGGGGACGCCATGAACGCCTACGTCGCCTTGCTGCGCGCGGTCAACGTCGGCGGCACCGGCAAGCTCCCTATGCGCGAACTGGTGGCGATGTGCGAGGACGCAGGCTTCGCCGATGTCCGCACCTACATCGCCAGCGGCAACGTGGTGTTCCGCAGCTCGCTCGACGAGGCGGGCGTGCGCCAGGCCCTCGGCGAGCGGCTCAAGGTCTATGCTGGCAAGCCGGTGGGCGTGCTGGTGCGCTCGGCCAACGAGATCGCCGGCGTGGTGGCGCGCAATCCATTTCCGCAGGCGGCCGGCAATCGTGTGGTCGCCCTGTTCCTCGACGGCAGCCTGCCCGCCGATCCGCTCGACGGCGTGACCGGCCGGCGTGACGAACAGCTCGCACTCGGCACGCGCGAGATCTTCGTTCATTACGGTGCTGGCATGGCCGACTCGCGCCTGCGGATGCCCTATGCCCAGCAAGGCACTGCCCGCAACATGAACACGGTGGGCAAGCTTGCCGCGATGGTCGCCGCGTTGGCCTAGCCTGCCAGCATTTCTTGTGCAGCGGTGCTGAAGTCGAGTGTCAGTTGACTGCTCGGCGCTTGCGCTCGATGGCGGCTGGAGCGCTTTGCTGACGCAACGGATCACGCCCGCTGCAGGCGACGCTTCAACCGCGTATCCATCAACCCCACGGCCAGCAGCACCGCACTGGTCAGCCAACCGGCGGCCAGCAGATGGCTGTGCGGCAAGACCACGCCCAACACGACCAGCGCCATGGCACCGAACAGATGCGAATACGGGGCGCGCCCGTACACAACGCGCTTGTAGAGGGCGCTGCCAAGCAGGTAGATCAACGGCCCGGCGGCCAGCACCGCTGCATACACCGGCGTCACCGCCGCTTCCGGGTGATCCATCACCAGGTCGTTGCCCACCGCGGTGGCGATGATGCCGGCGATCAGCAATGCATGCACATAATGGAAGTTGGCCCCCATCCGTCCGGGGTCTTCCGCGTGGGTGATGGCCTCTGTGGCATCGTGGCTGGAGATGCCGAAGTACAGCCACCACATGGCAATCGTGCCGGCGAAGGTGGCCAGCACCGCCGATACCACTTCAAGGTCCCAGTGCTCGACGTCGCTGAGCACACCCCCGGTGGCCAGCAACGTCTCACCCAGTGCGACGATGACGAACAGCTGGCAGCGTTCGGCCAGGTGCCCCCCCTCAATGGTCCAGTCGCGAGTGTGCGAACGACCCATGCCCGGGAACGCGAAGCCAAACATCGGCGAGATGTATTCGCAGGCCACCGCCATCGCCCACAGTGCCAGCCGCAGGTGGCCCTCGGCCGCCGCGCCGGCCAGCCAGAAGCAGGCCGACACGCTGACCCAGGCCAGCATGCGGCGGAAGTTCGGAGCCAACGGATGGTTGCGGCCGACCTCCAGCAACACGAACGCGGTGCGTCCGACCTGCATCGTGGCGTACGCCCCGGCGAAGATCCACGCACGATCGGCGAATGCCTCGGGAATGGACGAGGACATCAACAACGCCAGCAGCATGGTGGCGAACATCAGGCCCCGGATGCGCGGCGCCTCCGGGTCGAACCAGTTGCTGACCCAGCACGCGTATTGCCAGCCGAGCCAGACCGCGAACCACAGCACCAGGGTCTGCAGCACGCCGGCCAGGTCCATGTGATGCAGCAGATGGTGGCTGAGCTGGGTGACCGCGAACACGTAGACCAGGTCGAAGAACAGTTCTTCGTAGGTCACGCGGGCATGATGGCCATCGCGGTGGCGCAGCGCGGGCAGGCGCAGTCGGGTACTCATGCAACTCCTTCAGCGCGCCAGGCGCCAGTACAGGAAACCGGCCAGCAGCGACGGCACGGCGAACACCAGCAGCAGGATCGGCAGCTCTTCGCGTACTGCGTAACCGGCCCTGCTGACCCCCACCCACATGTTGGCCACGGCCACCAGAAGCCAGGTGGCGATGAAGGCGATCAGCGCCGTGGGCAGCTGCGAGGTGCCCACGCTCCAGAGGCGGCCAAACAGCAGGAACACCCCTAGCAGGAGCACGCCACCCAGCATCACCATGAGCACATGCATGGTCCACCTCCTTGAGACTGAAAGCAGGCTAGCCCCGGCCGATTCTGCGCTCCAGCCTGTGGAGATGGATTCACAATCCACAGCAAGCGAACAATCCCTGCATCGACTGCGGCGGAGCTTATCGCAGCCATGAATTATTCGCGAAACGGCCCGCCCAGGGTACGTGCTAGCTTCATCGGCCCCAGTCCAGACACCTTTCTGCCATGCGCCTCTGCCTGACTACCCTCGCCCTGGCTGCCACGCTTGCCTTTGATGTCACTGCCGCCGACGAACCGCTGCCCCAGCTCCGGGCCTACACGGTGGACAGTTCATGGCTGCAGCCGATGGCACCGCTGCAGATTGCCGACCACACCTGGCAGATCGGCACCGAGGACCTGACCGCGCTACTGGTGCAGACCGCCGACGGTGCGGTGCTGCTTGACGGCGGCATGCCGCAGATGGCCGGTCACCTGCTGGACAACATGAAGCTGCGCGGCGTGGCCCCGCAGGACCTGCGATTGGTCCTGCTCAGCCATGCGCACGCCGACCACGCCGGCCCGGTCGCCGAGCTCAAGCGTCGCACCGGCGCGCATGTGGCGGCCAATGCAGAAACGGCGGTGCTGCTGGCGCGCGGTGGCAGCAACGACCTGCACTTTGGCGACAGCATCACCTTTCCGCCGGTCAGCACCGACCGCATCATCATGGATGGCGAGGTGGTCAACGTGGGCGGCATCGCGTTCACCGCGCACTTCATGCCGGGACACACCCCGGGCAGCACTGCCTGGACCTGGACCGATACCCGCGATGGCAAGCCGGTGCGCATCGCCTATGCCGACAGCCTGAGCGCGCCGGGCTACCAGCTCCAGGGCAACGCCCGCTATCCCCGCCTGGTCCAGGACTACCGACGTAGCTTCGCCATGGTGCGCGGCCTGCCCTGCGACCTGTTGCTGACTCCGCATCCGGGCGCCAGCAACTGGAACTATGCTGCTGGCAGCAACGCCAGCGAGAAGGTACTGAGCTGCAAAGCCTACGCGGATGCGGCCGAGAAGAAGTTCGACGCCCAGTTGGCCAAGGAAACGGCCACGGCACGCTGATCCTGTAGAGCCGAGCCCATGCTCGGCTTGCCGGCCAAACACAGCCGAGCATAGGCTCGGCTCTACACAAGACGCGTCGGAGAGTGCCGGTCAGGACGACCGGCACCCTCCGTCCATCAGCCGCCCTGACCGTGCTGGGCAAACGGCTCGGTGCTGCCGTCGGTGCGCACCAGCTCGACGGTGTACGGCTGCACGTAGCCGTCCGGCATTTCCATGCCCGGCGAACCGGCTGGCATGCCGGGCAGCACCAGCCCGCGCGCGGCCGGGCGTTCGGCCAGTAGGCGCTTGATGTCCTCGGCCGGGATGTGACCCTCGACCACGTAACCGCCGATCTCGGCGGTATGGCAGGAGGCCTTGCCGACCGGCACGCCCAGGCGGACCTTGATTGGATTCATGTCATCGGTGTCGCGCACATCGACCTGGAAGCCGGCGGCCTTCAGGTGGTCGACCCAGATGCCGCAGCAACCGCAGCTGGCGGTCTTGTGCACGATGGCGACCGGCAAGGCTGGATCGATCTTGGCCGGGCTGGCCTGGGCCGGTGCCGGTGCTTCGCTGGCGACCGGTGCCGCGGAGGATTCTTCGGCGGCACGAGCGCAGGCGGTCGTGGCCAGCACGGTGCCCAGCAGCAGGCCGAGGGAAAGAGTACGGTTCATTGAGTGATTCCTTTGCAGAGGCGGGCAAAGCGGCCCGCCACCCACGCATTGAAGGCGCAGGTAGCGTTGAGAGAAAGTCGAACAGTCATGGCAGGCGCTTGAGGCCTGCAGGAATTCACGCGATGGGGGGACGCAACGGATCCGGCATCAACGGGGGCGCGCGTTGCTGGCTACTGGCTGGAGCGGGCGCCTCGCGCCAAAGGGAGGCTGGTGTCCCGTTCAGCGTTGCCAACATGCCCAAGCACGCCGGCGGGCATTCGCACTGGCCACTCTGGCAAGCCGCCGGACCTGCATCATCGCAACACCCCGCCGAAGCTATCCCGGCCGAGTGCGGTGCCACGCAATGGTCCTGGCTGGCCGGACCGCTGTAGGAAGACGCGGCGAGCGCCAGCGCCGGTGCATTCAGCACCAGGGCAACAAGCAGCATCCATCGCAGCAGCAGGCCAGGCAGGTTCACCCGCCGATGATAGCCGATGCACAACTGCACAGCATGGGGTGGCAGCGCCCACGCCCGCCTGGCAGCCACGCTGCCGACTTGCGCGACGGCCCCTGCTATGGCGAGATGGCGATCGTGGCCCACTGCCTTGCCATGCCCCTGTCCCTGACACGGAGTTTCTCCCATGAATGGATTCATGCGAACACTGCTTGTGATGCTGTTGTTGTCGTGCGCGACCATCGCCCACGCCGGTGCATCCGGTGAAGATGAAGCAAGCGAACGCGCCGAAGTCTCCCGGCAGGCAAAGCAACTGCTGGAGAAGCAGGATTTCGCCAGACTGGAGCAACTCGCCAGTCGTTACCGGGATACGGATCGCTACTTCAGCAGCGGTGTCTGGAAGCTCTCGGCGTACTACGTTGGCATCGGCTATGCCTTCAGCATGAGCAACCGTGACCCGGCCTACTGGCAGGGTCGCGAGAAACTCGTGCAGGCATGGATCTCGCGCTACCCCAGGTCGCCGTCGGCGCGCCTGGCCATGGCTGAGATGCTCAGCCGCCAAGGCTGGAGCATCCGCGGCCCCGGCTATGCAAATACGGTGAAGGAAGAGGACTGGGCACCGTTCAAGGCGCTGCAGCAGCAGGCCGTTGACTACCTGCTGAAGTACAAGGACATCGCCAGCACGGACCCGTACTGGTACGAGTCGATGGAACACCGGGCGATCGAACAGAGTTGGGATGCAGACCGCTTCTTCGCATTGCATGACGAAGGCATCGCGCGCTATCCGGGCTACTTCCCGCTCTACTTTGCTGCCGTGCGCTATTTCGCTCCGAAGTGGGGCGGCGATCCGGCTGGCCTGGAAGCCTATGCACGCAGGGTCATGGCTGCGGCCCCACCGCAGGACCAATACATGCTGTACGCCCGTATCTACTGGGTCGCCTCGCAGCGGGAGTACGAGGACCGTTTGTTCACCGAGTCGAAAGTGAACTGGCCGACCATGAAACGCGGCTTCGAAGACGTGCTGTCACGTTATCCCTCGCCATGGAACCTGCAATCATTCGCCTACTTCGCCTGCCAGGCCAATGATCCCGTCAAGGCCCGTGAACTGCTGGCACAGATCCAGGAACCGATCGTGGGCGCCTGGCGGGATAGCGCCAACTATTTCCGTTGCTCCTTTGCGCTGGATGAACCCAATCCACATGCCGGAAGCCCATAGGACTGGATTGATCCACTGCTAGGTGACCGCCGGCATCGCCCGCATCCGCACCGGGATCGACTTGGCTGCGGGGGTGCCGCTGATCCGGTCGTGGTAATCCAGCGGCAGCAACGGGTTCAGTTCGGGGTAGTAGCCGGCCAGCGCGCCGCGCGGCATCGGGTAATCGAGCACGGTCAAGCCTTCGATGCGTCGCTGCACGCCATCACTGCTGATCGTCTCCAGGCTGACCAGCGCCTCCTTCCGCAGCCCGCGCGCCAGCCGGTCCTCGATGTTCATGAACAGCACCATGCGATCGTTGTACACGCCGCGATAGCGATCGTTGTAGCTGTAGATGGTGGTGTTGTACTGATCGTGCGAGCGTACGGTGGCCAGCCGCAGCATGTCGGGGTCGTGAACCGGATCATCCACGTCCAGGCCAGGCATCACCAGGATGTTGGCCTTGCCATTGGGCGTGGGCCAGACGCGGCGACGCGGCGGGATATCCAGATGGAAGCCGTGCGGCTGCTGGATGCGCTGGTTGAAGCCGGTGTAGATCTCCGGGTACACGGCCGCGATCAACTCACGGATGTGTGCGTAGTCGTGCATGCAGCCTGCCCAGTCGACCCTGCTGCGTGGCAGCGTGGCCATCGCCATGCGACAGACGATCTCGACCTCGGGCAACACATCGGGGCTGACCGGCTCGAGTACGCCCCGCGAGTCGGTCACATTGGACATCGCGTCTTCAATGGTGATGAACTGCTCGCCGGTCGGCGTGACGATGCGCTCCGAGCGCGCCACCACCGGCAGGATCAGCGCATCGCGGCCATGAACAAGATGCCCACGGTTGAGCTTGGTAGCGATGCCCACGGTCAGGTCCAGGCCGCGCATTGCCTCGTACGCGCGCGGTGTATCAGGCACCGCATGAATGAAGTTGCCACCCAGGCCGATGAACACCTTGGCACTGCCATCCAGCATCGCCTCGATCGACTCGACCACGTGATGGCCATGCTCGCGTGGCGGGTCGAAGCCGAATACCTGCTGCACGCGGTCCAGGTAGGCCGGCTTCGGCTTTTCATCGATGCCGACAGTGCGGTCGCCCTGCACATTGGAATGGCCCCGGATCGGCCCGATGCCAGCACCGGGCTTGCCGAAGTTGCCACGCAACAACAGAAGGTTGGCGACCTGCTGCAGCAGGCGCGAGCCGTACTGGTGCTGGGTCAGCCCCATGCCGTAGCAGATCACGGTGGCATTGGAGCGGATGTAGATCTCCGCACAGCGACGGATCTGCGCCTGCGAAATGCCGGACACCTGCACGATCTGATCCCAGTCCTGCGCCATCACGTCGTCGCGCAGCGCCTCCAGGCCCACCGTGTGTTCGGCGAGGAATGCATGGTCGAGCACACGCTCACCCTGCGCCTCGCGCTCGAACATCACCTTCATCATGCCCTTGATCAGGGCCAGGTCGCCGCCGATGCGGATGTGCACGAACTCGCTGCTGATCTCTGTCGAACCGAACGTGGCCATCTGCACCACGTCCTGCGGTTCTGCGAAGCGGATCAGCGCGCGCTCGGGCATCGGGTTGACCGCCACGATCGGAATGCCGCGTTTGCGTGCCTCCACCAGGTTGCTCATCATCCGCGGCGAATTGGTGCCGGTGTTCTGGCCAATCACGAAGATGGCCTCGGCGTGATCGAAATCCTGCAGCACGATGGTGCCCTTGCCCACCCCGATGGCCGGCGGCAGCCCGCGGCTGGTCGGCTCGTGGCACATGTTCGAGCAGTCCGGGAAATTATTGGTGCCGAACTCGCGCACGAAGATCGAATACAGGAACGCCGCTTCGTTGGGCGTGCGCCCGGAGGTGTAGAACTCGGCCTGGTGAGGACTGTCCAGTGCCCGCAGGTGACGGCCGATCAGTGCGAAGGCATCGTCCCAGCTGCACGGCACATAGTGATCGGTCGCAGCGTCGTAGCGCATCGGCTCTGTCAGCCGCCCCTGCATCTCCAGCCAGTAGTCGGTCTGCGCCATCAGCTCGGTCACGGTGTGCCGGGCGAACAGCTCACGACCGGCACGGAACTGCGTGGCTTCCCAGGCCAGTGCCTTCGCGCCGTTCTCGCAGAACTCCAGCTTCCTGCGTTCGTCGGCATCGGGGAACGCACAGCTGGGGCACTTGAAGCCACCGGGCTGGTTCATCGCCAGCAGCGCCTTCGACCCCTTGCCGATGACACTCTGCTGCAGCAGCACCTTGGCCGTGGCACCAGCGGCACCCCAGCCTCCGGCCGGCTGGTTGTAGGGCTTGTAGCGCGGCGGTTTCTGCTCGGACATGTTCGGGAACCTGGCGGAAGGAACGCAACAACGAACGGCACAACGCGGTCCGGCGGTGCATTCAGTGGCACGACCAGCCGCACAGTCAAGCACGGCCCGCGGCGCTTCGCCAGAGGGCACAGGCTGTTTTCAGCACAACCTGCCATGGCAACGGTTACAGCCGAGTCTGCGCGCGACCACTGCGCTATCCTCGAAACCGCAGGCGGTGGCCCGCCCGCGTTTCTCCCTTGTCCGGACGCGCTGCATGCCTGATTCGATCCCGCTGCACACCCCGCCTGCCGGCACCGCCCAACGCCCGTTGCAGCGCTGGCGCGGCGGCACGCAACAGCAGCAGGTCGACGTGGTGGCCGAGGAAGTGCCGGTGGCGCTGCGCTACAACGATGCCGCCTTTGCCGTGATGATGGCCACACCCTGTGATCTGGAGGACTTCGCACTCGGATTTTCGCTCAGCGAAGGCCTGATCAGTGCGCCCTCGCAGCTGCTGTCGATCGATATCCACCCACAGCTGGAAGGCATCGAGCTGCAGATGACCGTGGACGAGGCTGCGCCCGGCGCAAACCTCGACCCCGACAAGGGGCGGCTGCTGCCCGGCCGTGGTGGCTGTGGCCTGTGCGGCACGCGCCAGCTGGAAGAAGTGCTGCGCCCACTGCCGCAGATCCGCGAGCGCCGCAGCTATTCCGCCACCGCCCTGCAGCGGGCGTTGGCCAGCCTGGCGCAGCACCAGCCGATGAATGCGGCAAGCGGCTCGATCCACGCCGCGGCCTGGGCCGACGCCAGTGGGCGCATCGGCTGGGTACGCGAGGACGTGGGCCGCCACAATGCACTGGACAAGCTGATCGGTGCCCTGCACCACAATGAACACGCCATCGAAGGCGGCCTGCTGGTGATTTCCAGCCGGGCCAGCTACGAGATGGTCAGCAAGGCAGTGCGCGCCGGCGCCAGCGTGCTGGCGGCGGTGTCCGCGCCGACCGCGCTGGCGATCGATCTGGCCCGCAGCGCCGGCCTGTGCCTGGTCGGGTTCGCGCGGGAAAGCGGGTTCAATGTGTATACCCATCCGGAGCGGCTGCAGGCGCACGACGGCCACGCCCGCTGAGGATGGCCGGGAGCACTGCGTCCCCCGGCCCGGTACACCTCAGCGCAGCGCGACCTTCGGGAAGTCCACCGGCACGTCGAACGCCACGTTGACGTAGTTGGTGAACAGGTTGAGCGCCACATGCGCGAGGATCTCGACGACCTGCTCATCATCGAAGCCAGCCGCGCGCAGCGCCTGCACGTCGCCGTCGGCGATCTGCGCACGCTGCTCGACCACCTTCAACGCGAAGTCGAGCGCCGCCGCAGTGGCCGGGTCGCTGGACTGGCCGATCTGCGCGGCAGCCATCTGCTCGCTGCTGGCGCCGGCCTTGCGGCCCAATGCCGTGTGCGCGGCCAGGCAGTACTCGCAGGCGTTGCGGTTGGCGATGGCCACGGCGATCTGCTCGCCCAGCAGCGGCGACAGGCGACCGCCGCCCAGCGCGCCGAACGAACCCCACATGCTCTGCAGGGCAGCCGGCGAGTTGGCCACGGCGCGGAACATGGCCGGGGTGGCGCCGAAGGCAGCGTGGACCTGGCCCAGCAGGGCCTGGCGGTCGGCGGTGGTGTTGGCGGCATCGATCAGGGGGACACGGGACATGGTGGATCTCCTTGGGAAAGCGCCCGGGATTGGACGACCCGCCCATCCTAGGTAGACTCCCTGGACGTAACATCCTCAATGCGCCACATATGTTGTCCATACGTCCATGAGCATGCGCGCCGCCACCCCTGCGCCAGATCGACTCTCCTCCCTGCTGGAACGCTTCCGGGTGCAGGCGGCCCTGTTCCACAGTGGCCCGCTGTGCGGGCAGCATGTCTTCGAGCCGCAGCCCGGTCGTGCGTTCCTGCACATCCTGCGCCAGGGTGAGATGGAAGTCCGTCATCCTGGGGGCGATAGCACGCTGCCCCGGTTGAAGATCGATACACCCAGCCTCCTGCTGTATCCGCAGCCGCTGCACCATGTGTTCTTCAACGCTCCGCTGGACGGCCCGGATTTCACCTGTGCCACGCTGGATTTCGATGGTGGCGCGCGCAATCCGATCGTGCTGTCGCTGCCACCGGTGATGGTGGTGCCGCTGGCCGCGATCACCGAACTGGATGACACCCTGCAGCTGCTGTTCGCCGAAGCCGATCGCCAGCGCTGCGGGTCACGGCTGCTGACCAACCGCCTGTTCGAGGTGGCGCTGATCCAGATCCTGCGCTGGGTGGTCGACCACCCGGATGCAGCCGGCGTCAGCCACGGGTTGATGCGGGGGCTGTCCGATGCGCGGCTGGCACGCACGCTGGTGGCGATGCACCAGGCACCGCAGGACGAATGGACGCTGCCGCGCATGGCCGCGACCGCCGGCATGTCGCGCAGCGCGTTCGCGGCCGTGTTCAAGGACGTGATGGAGGCAACGCCAGCCAGCTACCTGCTGGACTGGCGGCTGAGCCTGGCCTGCGCGCAGCTGCGGGCAGGCGTGGCGGTCAAGCAGGTGGCGATCGAGGTGGGGTTTGCCGATACCGCCTCGCTGTCGAAGGCGTTCCGCAAGCGATTGGGGGTATCGCCGAGGGCGTGGCTGGCCGCGAGCGCCGCGCAGGCTGGGCAGACGCGCGAGCGGTAGAGTCGACTGTCAGTCGACTAGCGCGCGAAGCGCGGGGTTTTCGTTGTCTGACCGAAGGGCAGTCGACTGACAGTCGACTCTACAAGTGCGGCGATCCGTCAGACTTCGCCAACAGCCCGGCGATGCGCTCGGCAACACGGGCGCGCACGCCTGCATCCAGCTGGCCCTGGTACATCGCCTCGTAGATCCACAGGCCATCGGCAGCCAGCCGCGCCACGAAATTGTCGAGCGCTGCGCTGTCTTCTGCTGTACCCGCCTCCGGCGGCAGCGGTGCCCAGCGACGCACCGCCGGTCCCCACGGGCGCTCTTCGGCGTCCGGGTCGGCCGATTCCAGCATGAACATCAGTTCGGCACGGGTGGCGCTCTGGGCAGACACGCGCACGAAGGTCTGGTAACGCTCCAACGCAGTGGCCTGCTCGGCGGTCTTGCCCAGCAACGCTTCCATCGACGTCTCCCAGGCCTGCACCAGGTGCTCGTCGATGCCGCGCAGCAGCGCCTCGCGCGAAGGGAAGTGGTACAGCAGGCCGCCGCGGGTCAGCTTGGCCTCGGCCGCCACCGACTCGAAGGTCACCGCACGCACGCCGTCACGATTGATCACGTTGACGGCGGCGTCGAGGATGCGGTCGCGCTTGCTGGTTCTCATTACCTCATTTTACGCGATCGGCCGCGCCCTCGCGGCTGCCGACGCGGCCGCGCAGCAGGCGCGCGATGATCGCCGCACCCAGCGCCAGCACCGCCGTGATCACCAGCAGCACGATCTGGTAGCCACGGTCATACGCGGCCGCAGCCAGTGCGAACCACTCGCCCTGCCCGCTCTCGCGCGCGGCATGCAGCGCCTGGGTGAAACCCTCGCGGGCAAGCGCGGGCATATCGGCCGAGACCGGCAGGAACGCGCTGTACATTGCGGCACTCAGGCTGCCCAGCATCGCCACCGCCAGCAGGCCACCGAACTCATAGGACACTTCTTCCACCGACGAGGCCATGCCCGCACGGTGCGCCGGCACGTTGTTGAGGATGGCGGTGGACGCCACCGAGATGGCCGAACCCATACCGAAGCCGGTGATGGCCATGCCAGCCACCACCCAACCAAGGCCATGCGGGAAACCGAACGCCACCACGCCGACGCCCAGCGCACCTCCGGCCAGGCCACCACAGATCAGCGGGCGCAGGCCAACCCGGTGCAGGATGCTGCCGCCGAGCAGCGCACTGGGCAGGCTGCCCAGTGCCGCCACCGACACCAGCAGGCCCGCCTGCAGCGGCGTGAAACCTGCCACCAGCTGGAAGCGCTGCGTGGTGACCAACTGCAGGCCGGCCATCGCGAACAGGGTGAACACCGCCGACAGCGTGCCGGCCAGGAACGCCGGATTACGGAAGATCGCAAAGTCCAGCAGCGGGTACGGCAACTGCTGCTGGCGGCGCGCGAACGCCGCACCGCTGATGACGGCCAACAGCAGCGCGCCTGCACCCAGCGCATACGACGGCGGCGTAGCGATCAGCGACTTGATCGCCAGCACCAGGCCCGACAGTGCAGCCAGAGCCAGCAGCGACGAAACCAGGTCCCATGGCCGCGAGGTGTCGCGCTGGCCTTCCGGTGCCAGCAGCAGCGTGGCCACGAAGGCGACCACCACCACCGGCACGTTGATCAGGAACACCGAGCCCCACCAGAAGTGCCGCAGCAGCCAGCCGCCAATGATCGGGCCGAGCGCCGCACCGACGATGGCCACCGAACCCCAGATCGCGATGGCGATGTTGCGTTCGCGCTCTTCGTGGAAGCTCAGGCCGATCAGCGCCAGCGTGGCCGGCATCATCGCGGCCGCGCCGACCGCCAGGAACGCGCGTGCGGCAATCAGCTGCGCTGCGGTGTCGGCGAACGCCGCCGCCAGCGAGGCCACGCCGAACACCACCAGGCCGATCAGGAACATGCGGCGGTGGCCGATGCGGTCGCCCAGCGTACCCGCACCCAGCAGCAGGCCGGCCATCACCAGCGGATAGGCGTTGATGATCCACAGCGCCTGGCCGGCACTGGCCGAGAGTTCTTCGGTCAGCGTGGGCAGTGCGGTGTAGAGCACGGAGTTGTCGAGCGTGACCAGCAGCAGGCCGGCGGCGACGGTGAACAGCAGTGCCCAGCGACGGGCACGCGACAGGGCCGGAGCACCGGCCAGGGGCTGGGACAAAGCCATGGGAGAACCTGGTGGGGTGGAATACGGCCATAACTATACCGGATGTCCTGTATAGTTATGACCTTCAAAGCCCACCGATTCAGCTTTTGTAGAGGCGGGCTTGCTCGACTGCGCCGCCAGCCAGGCATGGCCTGGCTCTACTGAAGCGGGCCAGGGGTGGCCTGGCACTGTGGGTGGACGCTCACCGGCAGTCTTCGGGCAGCACGGCAACCGCCGACACCACCGCGCTCTGCATGCCCTGCCCCACGGCGGCGTCCAGCTCGCCGCCGATGCCACCGTGCTGGCGCCGCAGTTCGTCCTCGCACAGGCCGCGCACCCGCGCACGGGCATTCGCGCGCAGGCTGCTGCACCGCCAATCGGTACCGCCCAATGGCAACACCGAATACACCACGCTGTTGCAGGCATTGCCGGCACGCTGCTGCAACGGCAGTCCACCAAAATCCCGCGGTTCGCTGCTGCGCTGCGGGTCGAAGTAGCTGTCCGGAAACGTGCGCGCATACTGTTCGATGTCCACGGCCATGCTGCGCCCACCGGCCAACGGCATCTGCAGCGGCTGGCCGCATGGCGTCGCATCGGCGCGATGCTGGATGTACTGGTAGATCGGTCGGTCCAGCGCTGGATCCTGCTGGGTCACCGCACTCACCGCCGCCAGCACCGGCAGTGACGCACGATTGGCCATGCGCGCCAGCAGCCCGGCCTGCGCCGGCTGGCAGCGGTCGCGCAGGGTCGCCGCGAGCAGGAACAGCACGTCGTTGCGGAACGCGGGGTCATCACCCAGGCGCTGTTCGATGCGCTGGCTGGCATCGGACGCCGGTGCCGGAAACGCGACCGCCGGCGGCGCGGTGGGTGCGCGCTGCCGCTGCCACCACACCAGCAGCACAACTGCGCCCAGCAGCACCCCGGCAGCCATGATCCGGCGCCGGCGCATCAGTTGTGGATCGCCGTCAGCGTGGCCGCCGCAGCATCGTAGGACGCGCTGGCGATGTCCGCGTCGAAACGCTTCACCTGCAGGCGGCCGGCAAGCCGGTACGGATCCCACAGATCGCCCAGCGCGATCGGCGTCGCCAGGGTCACGTGGATGATCTGGTTGGGTGGCGGCGGCGGCACGTGGATGCAGGCCCCGTAGAACGGCACGAACAGCAGTTCATCGACCAGGCCGGCATCGTTGGTGCCGAGCGGTACCACGTAACCATCCAGATCCACCACGCGACCATCGACAGCGTCGACCACGCGCGAAGAGCCGAACTGCTTGGCGCGATCCGGGCTGGAATGGTCGATCTCCTGCCCCGGCGGCGTGCCTGAGCCGGTGTCGTCGATCAGCCCGCCCACGCCGTCCATGCCACCGCGTGACAGGCCGATCTGCGGCGGCGGGCGCTGGTAGGTCACTTCGTCGGGCCGCAACGCGTCCCAGCGGTCGATGGGGGCTTCGGCCGTGGCGGAGGGCGCCGGTTTGTCCTGCGGCGTGACCACCACGGCGTCGCCGCCCGGCGCCGTACAGCCTGCCAACCCGACGCACCCCAGTACCAGCAGCAGGCAACTACGGTTCATAGGGCCTCAACTGTGCGTCACGCATGGTGTAGGCCGAACCGGCCAGATCGTCGTCCAACCGTTCGGCACGCAGGGTGCCGGCCAGGAAGAACGGCGAGTACATGTCGGGCATCTCGATCGGGCGCGGCAGCACCACGTGCACGATCTGGTTCGGTGGTGGTGGTGGCACGTGGATGCAGGCGCCGTAGTACGGCACGAACAGGAATTCGGTCAGCCGCCCGTCCTGCGCGTTGGCCAGCGGTACCACGTAGCCCGGCAGGCGCACCGGTCGCTGCAGCACCGTCTCCACCGTACGGAACGTACCGAACTGCGGCATGCGCCGGTTGCCGCTGTGCTCGACCTCCGGGCCCTCGCCCCGCTCCAGCGCGGCCAGTTCGTCCTTGGGCATCATCTGCAACCAGTCCAGCTCCTGCTCCACAGCGCCTGCAGGCTCATCGCGGTCGACGACCGGCGAGGGTGGCAAGGCCTGTACGCCGGTATCCACCGGCCGCTCACAGGCGGCCAGCGCCAGCACCATTGCCGCTACCCGCATCCATCGCATGCTCAGCCTCCCGGTGAAAGGCCATCGGCCAAGGTGCGCCGGTAAGCGAGCAACGCCGGGACCAGCCCGGCTACGGCGCTGATCAGCAGCACGCCCGCAGCCCATGCCAGTTCACGGCCATCCGGCCAGACATGGGTGATCGACAGACCGAAGGTGGCCAGTACCCAGCCGCGCCCGGCAATGCTGGCGACCACCAGCAGCGACAGGGCCAGCACGCTGGCCACCGCACTGGTCGCCACCGCTTCCACCACGAGCAGGCCAGCGATGTAGCCCGGTCGCGCACCGGTGGCACGCAGGATGGCCATCTCGCGCCGCCGCTCCTGCAGGGTGGAGACCAGCAGCGCCACCAGCGAGACCATGCCCAGCAGCACCACCATTGCACTGATCAGCTGCAGGGCTCGCTCGGCGGTGCCCAGCGACTGCCACAGCTGCTGCAGGGTCACGCCGGGCAGGATCGCCAGCATCGCCTCGTCCGGATACTCGTTGATCCTGCGCTGTACCGAGAACGTGGCGATGCGCGAGTTCAGGCCGAGCATGAAGGCGGTGATGCTGGTCGGGGTCAGGTCCAGGTGGCGCGCCTGCTCGGCGCTGACGCTCTGGCTGCGCAGCTGCACGCCCGATCGCCAGTCAACATGGATCGCCTCGATGGCCGGCAGCGAGACCAGCAGCGACGAATCCACCGGCGTGCCGGTGCGCTGCAGGATGCCGGCAACGCGGAACGGCTTGTCGGCATGCGTGGCCAGCGTGACCGCGCCGGTGCCGTGCGCCAGCACGATCTCGTCGCCGAGGCCGACCTTCTGCGCGCGAGCCACCTCCGCGCCGATCACCGCGTCATACAGATCATCGAAGGGCCGCCCCTGTGCAAAGGCCAGCGCGTGGCCGGAACCATAACGATAATGTTCAAAGTAGCCGCCAGTGGTACCCACTACCCGGTAGCCGCGCCAGGAATCGCCCAGCGACAACGGCACCGACCACTTCACCTGCGGCAATGCGGACAGCTCCTGGTAGGACTGCCAGGACACGTTGTTGGTCGGGTCGCCGATATGGAACACCGAATACAGCAGCAGGTTCACCGGTCCCGAACGCGCACCGACGATCAGATCGGTGCCCGATACGGTGCTGGCAAACCCCTCGTGCGCCTGCGTGCGTACACGCTCGACGCCCAGCAGCAGCACCACGCTGAGGGTGATGACCAGCACGGTCAGGCCCACGCTCAACGCGCGGCTGCGCAGGCTGGCCCAGGCAAGCTCAAGCATGGCCGGCACCTGCCTGGTTGATCTCGGACAGTGAAATGGTGCGGTCGAACAACGGCTGCAGGCTGTCGTCATGGCTGACCACCAGCACCGTGGTGCCGGCCGCCTGGCACTGCGCGGACATCAGCTGCAGGAAGGCGGTCGCCGCTTCGCGGTCGAGCGCCGAGGTGGGCTCATCGGCCAGCAGCAACGTCGGACGGCCGATCAGGGCGCGCGCTGCCGCCACGCGTTGTTGCTGGCCAACACTGAGCGTACCCGCCCGCCGCTGCATCAGCTCAGGATTGAGCTGCAGGGCCTGCAGCAGGCGGGCGATCTCGGCATCCAGCGGCCCGCTGATGCGTGCGCTGCGCAGGCGCGAGAAGCGCAGGCCCAGCGCGATGTTGTCGCGCACGGTGAGGAACGGCAGCAGATTGAACTGCTGGAAGATCACGCCCAACTGGTCGGCACGGAAACGATCCCGCGCCGCACCCCCCATGTCCTGCAGTGCGTGGCCGGCCACCTCGACACGGCCCTTGCCGGGCAGCAGCACGCCCGCCAGCAGGCCCAGCAGGGTGCTTTTGCCGCCACCGCTGATGCCGCGCAGCAACACGCTGCTGCCCTGCTCGACCCACAACCGCGGGATGTCCAGCACCAGCCGCGTGCCGTAGCCGAACTGCACGTCTTCCAGCGAGATCACCGGTGCCGCGCTCACGGTGCCAGCACCACGCGCAGGTTGTCGGGCGTCAGCACACTGCGGTTCTGGCCATTGGCGGTTGCACTGTTGACGATGACTTCGTGCAGGCCCGGGAACAGCACGGGCAAGCGCACGACGATCGCCCGCAGCTCGGCAGGTTTGGCACAGTGGTACTGCAGCGTCGCGCTGAAACCTGCGTGCCGGTGCTGTCCCGGCGGCGGCGCGGCGGCCGTCGCGTCGAAGCCCTCCGCATCGGCTTTACTGGTGGCCAGACGGCAGCCCGCAGCGGTGGGCAGGGTGACCCAGCTGCCTCCCTTCAGCACTGTCGTAGCCCGTGCCAGCGCGGCCTGCTCGGCTGCATTGGCCGGCGGCCGCTCGTAATCGAGGATGCCGATGCCGGGGGCCTGAAGGGCGAATTCCAGGGTTTGCTGGTCAAGCGCAACCTCGACGGTCGCCTGGCCATGCACGTGCGGTGCGTGCTGGCGGATGTCATGGGCCTGTGCAGCGCTGGCAGCCAGCAGCAGGAATAGAACAGCAGGAAGCTTCATGGGGGAGTCTCCAATTGTTACTATGTAACATTATGGACCATATCCCCACGACGCCCGCAAGGGCCTTGGCCCAGCCGCCAACTTCGGCACGCTGGCACCCCCGCTTCGATCTTGCCGGTGCCTGGCTGTCCCTGGCCTGCGCCGCCCACTGCATCGCCCTGCCCCTGCTGCTGGCCTTCGTGCCGGCAGCGATGATGGCGCTGCGCTCGTTCCAGCATCCCGGCCATGGCGCGATGACATTGCTGCTGATGATGTCGCGCTGGGAGTGGCTGTTCGCGCTGCTGGCCTCCTCGCTGGCCTTGGCGAGCACCTCGGCCGGGGTGCACCGGCACGGGCGCTGGCAGCCCCTGCGGCTGGCCTGCGCCGGCGCCATCCTGCTGCTGTCGGCCTCTCTGTATCTGCCGCTGAAGGAATCGCTGCTCTGGCATGGCGTAGCGACAGCCAGTGGTGGCGCGCTGCTGGCGTTCGCTCACATCGGCAACCGGCGGGCGCTGCGCAACCGCTAACACCGGCCGCAGGTCGGTTGGAACACGCCATCCACGCATGGCGTGGATCTACCGATGCGCTCGACGCAGCCAACGGTAGTGCCGGCCGCTGGCCGGCAGCTGCGGTGATCCGGCAGGTGGGGAAAGCCGGCCAGCGGCCGGCTCTACCCTTCTCTACTCGTCGAACGGTCGCTGTCCCAGCGTCTGCGTCACGTGGTCGACGAAACACGTGATGCGCGCGGCCAGCGCGGTGTTGCGGTAGTACACCGCATTGATCGGCTGCCGCACCTCCTGCGTCTGCTTGGCCAACAGCTGCACCAGGCGGCCCTCACGCCGATCCTGGCGGGTCAGGAAATCAGACAGGCAGGCGATGCCCAGCCCGGTTACCGCCATCTGCCGCAGTGTCTCGCCACTGGATGAAGCGATCGCCGGCGCGATCACGAAAAGCCCACCATCGGCATCGTGCAGCGGCCATTCGTTCAACGAACTGGGCTGGGTGAAGCCCAGCAGGTCGTGCTCGCGCAACTGCTCCACGCGCGTTGGCGTGCCGCGGCGGCGCAGGTACTCGGGGCTGGCCACCACGCGGATGCGGCTGTGGCCGATCGGCCGCGCATGCAGGGTCGAGTCGCGCAACACACCGATGCGGAACGCCACGTCGGTGCGCTTCTCGATCAGGTCGGTGATGCCCTCGTTGGAATTCAGCTCCAGCTCGACCTGCGGGTAGCGCTCGCGGAAGCCCTCCAGCAACGGCACGATCACGTGCAGCATGAACGGCGTGGCGGCGTCCACGCGCAGGCGCCCGACCGGCTGCAGCCGCCGCGCGGCCATCTGTTCCTCGGCCTCGTCCACCGTGGCCAGGATCGTACGCGCGTACTCCAGGAGCGCCGCGCCTTCCTCGGTCAGCTCCAGCCGCCGCGTGGTCCGCCGCAGCAGCGTGGTCTGCAGCTTGTCCTCCAGCCGCGCCAGGGTGCGGCTGGTGGCGGAGATGGTCAGCTCCAGCGCCTCGGCCGCCGCCGTGATCGAACCACTGTCGACCACGGCCACGAAGGCCTTCAGCTCATCCAGGGTGGTTTTCATTTTTTACCTCGGCGCAAAAGCGTTTCCTGTATACACAGCTTAATCAACAAATGTAAAGCGCCCACACTTCGCCCTGTCCCGAGCCCACCGGCTCTCAACGAAGTCCCTGGAGTCCATCATGAGCCTTCCTTCCTTTGGCGTCGGCACCTTCCGCCTGACCGGCCAGACCGTCATCGACTCGGTGCGCAACGCCCTTGAGGTCGGCTACCGTGCGATCGATACCGCGCAGATCTATGGCAACGAAGCCGAAGTCGGCCAGGCCATCGCCGAATCCGGCGTCCCACGCGACCAGCTGTTCCTGACCACCAAGATCTGGGTGGACAACTACGCCGCCGACAAGCTGATCCCAAGCCTGCGCGACAGCCTGGCGAAGCTGCGCACCGACCATGTCGACCTGCTGCTGATCCACTGGCCGGCGCCGGGCAATGGCGTTGAACTGCGCGAATACATGACCGCGCTGGCCGACGCCAAGACGCTGGGCCTGACCCGCCAGATCGGTGTGTCCAACTTCAACATCGAGCTGACCCGGCAGGCCATCGAGGTGGTCGGTGCCGGCGAGATCGCCACCAACCAGATCGAACTGAGCCCCTACCTGCAGAACCCGGCACTGACCACCTTCCTGCAGGAACAAGGCATCACCGTCACCTCCTACATGACCCTGGCCTACGGCAAGGTGCTGAAGGACCCGGTGCTGGCCGCCATCGCCGACAAGCACCAGGCCACCGTGGCCCAGGTCGCGCTGGCGTGGGCCCTGCAGCGGGGTTACTCGGTCATCCCGTCCTCGACCAAGCGCGAGAACTTGGCCAGCAACCTGCTCGCCCAGGACCTGCGCCTGGATGCCGATGACATGGCTGCGATCGCCGCGCTTGACCGCAACGGCCGCGAAGTCGATCCGCCGGGCCTGGCCCCGGCCTGGGACTGAGGCGCCTCGCCATGGGTAGTGCGTTGACGCGGCTGCAGGCCGGTGGCTTCAGCATCGGCGTCGAAGCACCGCTGGACAATGACTGGACGCCGCTGGGCGAACAGGCACGACGCGCCGCGCGACGCCTGCCCGGCGAACCGGACCTGCAGCGCCATGCGGAACTGGCACGGCTAGCCGACCGCCTCGGCTTCCGTGCGCTGTGGGTACGCGACGTGCCCGTGTACGACCCGGCCTTCGGCGATGCGGCGCAGGTATTCGAGGTGTTCAGTTACCTCGGCTACCTGGCCGGCATCACCGAGCACATCCTGCTGGGTACCGGTGCGGTGGTGCTGCCGATCCGCGAGCCGTTGCTGACCCTGAAGTCAGCGCGCAGCGTGCAGCGGCTGAGCGGAGACCGCCTGCTGCTGGGCGTAGCCAGTGGCGACCGCCCGGTGGAGTACCCGCTGTTCGGCCGCGACTTCGACAGCCGTGGCAACCGCTTCCGCGAGCACATCGCAATGCTGCGCGAAGGCGCCGCCGCGCACCTGCCGCAGGGCCTGGACGTGCTGCCCGCGGATGGCCCGGCCCTGCCGCTGTTCGTGGCCGGCCTGGCCCAGCAGCAACCGGCGTGGATCGGCCAGCACATGGATGGCTGCCTGGCCTACCCGGGCACGCCACAGGACCATGCGCAGCGCGTGGCGGCCTGGCGCGCCGTGGCCGGCAACAAGCCGTATGCCAGCTTCATCCACCTGGACCTGGTGGCCGATGCTGATGCCCCCTTGCAGCGCTGGCGCTTCGGCCTGCGTGGCGGCCGCAACGCCCTTTTGGCCGAGCTGCACGCCATGCAGGCAGCCGGTGTCGACCACATCGGCCTGCAGTTCCGCCGCAATGAACGGCCGTTGGCCGAAACCTTCCACGAAATCGCCGAGTACGTGCTGCCGCACTTCCCGGCCCATGCCCGCGCCGCCGCGACGGTCTGACAGTTACCGGAGCTTTGCCATGAAGATGAAGACTCTGGCCGCGCTTGCGCTGGCCACCCTGCCGCTGTCCTTCCAGGCCACCGCCGAGGACTGGTATCCCTCCGCCTACGGCGCCGACGACGAGATCGGCGCGGCCAACCTGCTGACCGCCGACGTGGTCAAGCACGCGGTCTCGCTGGTCAGGACCGGCAAGACCTATCCGCTGGCGGTGCCGGTGGACAAGAACCTGCCCGCGTTCCGCCACCGCAGCTTCCGCCTGTACAACGTTCAGGTCGGCCAGCAGGCCGGCAAATCGCTGGGCCCCAACAGGTTCACCTTCAACGATGAACTGGTGAACGCCTGGACCGGCGTTGGCACCCAGCTCAACGGTATCGGCCATATCGGCATCGACAACGTCTACTACAACGGCAACAAGGCCGCCGACTTCGTCACCGTGGACGGTGTGCGCAAGCTCGGCGTCGAGAAGGTGCCGCCAATGGTCACCCGCGGCGTCGTGCTGGACATGACCGCGTACTACGGCAAGGCGATCGTGCCCGGTGGCACCGAGTTCACCGTGGCCGACATCCAGGCCGTGCTGAAGAAGCAGGGCCTGAGCCTGCGCAAGGGCGACGTGGTGCTGTTCAACACCGGCTGGCTGGAACTGATCGGCAAGGACGACAAACAGTTCCTGGAAGTGGAACCGGGCATCGGCATGCAGGCGGCGAAGTGGCTGGCCGACCAGGGCGTCGTCGCCTTCGGTGGCGACACCTGGGCCTCGGAGGTCTACCCGAACCCGAACGGTGCCGAGGAGTTCCCGATCAACCAGTACATGCTGGCCAAGCGCGGCATCTACAACCTGGAGCTGATCGACAGCCGTGCGCTGGTGCGCGACAAGGCCTGGGAATTCCTGTTCGTGCTCGGCCAGCCGCTGTACGTCGGCTCGACCCAGGTCAACATAAACCCGGTGGCGATCCGATGAACGCGGCGTCCACCCTGCCACTGTTCGCCGGCCGCCGCTTCCGCGTCCGCTATGACGGCCTGGCTGCCGACAATGTCTACAGCGCCGATGGCCGCCACGTGCAGTACGCCATCATCTCCGGCACCTATGCCGGTGCGCAGGGCGAAGCCGCCTGCGAGTGGCAGCAGATCAGCGAAGGGATCTATGCCATTTCGTGGCAGGAAGCCGATGGCGCTACGGTCGTGCATGTCGATGACTTCGCGTGCGGGCATTCGCTGGCCTGGTTCACCGCCACCGATGGCAGTTTCCATCGCATGCAGGGGCCGCTGCACGCGCTGTGATGCCGGCCAGCGGCCGGCACTACCCCCTGCGGTCGGACAGCTTCGCGTGCCGCTCCGGTAGTGCCGGCCGCTGGCCGGCAACCCCGGTCTGCTCGAACACCCCGGCCACCCAGTCGATGAACACCCGCAAGCGCGGCGACGGCGTGCGGTTGCGCGGGTAGACCAGGCTCAACGGGCTTGGGGTCGGCGGCGCGTCCGGCAACAGCTCCACCAGCTGCCCGCGCGCGATATACGGGTCCATCCGGTAGCGCGGCGCCTGGATGATGCCCAGGCCCGCCAGCGCGGCGCCGAGGAACGCATCCGCACCGGACACACGCACCCGCGCCGGCAGCGGCACGTAGCGTACCTGCCCGCCCTGCTGGAACTCCAGCGGAATCAGCTGGCCGGTGGCGCTGGAGCGATAGCCCACCATTTCATGGCCGCCCAGCAGGGACGCGATGCTGCCGGGCACACCCTTGTCCTGCAGGTAACCCGGCGCGGCCACCGTGACCTCGCGCAGCATCGCCAACCGGCGCGCCGCCAGATCGCTATCGGCCAGCGTCCCCACCCGCAACGCCGCATCCACGCCTTCGCGCAGCAGGTCGACATAGCGGTCGCCTTCGCTGACGTCCAGTTCGATCTCCGGGTAGCGCTGCAGGAAGTCCGGCAGCTGCGGAAACAGCAGGTGCCGGCCCAGCGTGCCGTGCACTTCAATGCGCAAGGGGCCGCGCGGCGGCGCGTCACGGAAGGCGGCCTCGGCATCGTCCATGTCGGCGATCAGGCGCAGGCAACGGCCATAGAAGGCCTCGCCTTCCAACGTCGGCACCACCAGCCGCGTGGTCCTGTGCAGCAGGCGCGCGCCCAGCCGCTGTTCCAGCGCCTTGATCGCGTCGGTCACCGTGGCCCGCGGCAGGCCGAGGTCCTCGGAGGCCCGGGTGAAGCTGCGGCGCTCGACGATACGGACGAAGGCGCGCATGGCCGTAAAGCGGTCCATTGTTCGGCTATCCGGATGATGTTGGCGGATTATGCAGGATTATCCGAACGTGCGATGGCGCGAACATGGCCCTGCGCCGCTCCGGCGCGCCCCAGTGGAAGCCACCATGACCCTCTCCCCCGCCCGCTCTGTCGCTCTGGTCACCGGCGGCTCCCGTGGCATCGGCGCGGCCATCTCCCGCCGCCTGGCCGCCGATGGCCACGCGGTCGCGATCAACTATGCGGGCCGCTGCGACGACGCCGAAGCCTTGGCGGCCGAACTCAACGCAGCCGGCGCGCAGGCCATCGCGCTGCAGGCCGATGTGGCCGATCCGCAGGCGGTCTACCAGCTGTTCAACGCCATCGAGGCCCGTTTCGGCGGCATCGACGTGGTGGTCAACAGCGCCGGCATATTGCAGCTGGCGCCGCTCGCCGACACCGACGACGCCCTGTTCGAGCGGGTGATCGGCATCAACCTCAAGGGCGCCTTCAACGTGCTGCGCGAAAGCGCGCGACGGGTGCGCGACGGCGGGCGCATCGTCACGCTGTCCACCAGCGTGGTCGGGACCCGGCTGGAGGACTACAGTGTGTATGCGGCCAGCAAGTCGGCGGTGGAGACCATGGGCGCGATCCTCAGCAAGGAGCTGCGCGGGCGCAACATCACCGTGAACGCCGTGGCGCCGGGCCCGACCGCCACCGATCTGTTCCTGGATGGGAAATCGCCCGAGCTGATCGAGCGGTTGGCGAAGATGAACCCCCTGGAGCGGCTGGGTACGCCGGAGGACATCGCCGGTGCGGTGGCGTTCCTGGTTGGTGCCGATGGCGGGTGGATCAACGGCCAGGTGCTGCGCGCCAATGGCGGGATGGTGTAGTCCGCACAGGTGGCATCCACGCATGGCGCGACGCCCTTGTAGAGCCGAGCCCATGCTCGGCGGCTCTTCGCGCAAAGGCCAGAAGCAGCCGAGCATGCGCTCGGCTCTACAGGTAGGTCAGGCGATGCGCGCCTCGCGGCGGCGATGCACCCAGTAGTACAACGTGGGCAGTACCAGCAGGGTCAGCAGCATCGCCGACAGCAGGCCGCCGATCACCACCACCGCGAGCGGCTTCTGGGTCTCGGCACCGATCGCATGCGAGGTGGCCATCGGCAGCAGGCCGAACATCGCCAGCAGTGCGGTCATCAGCACCGTGCGCAGGCGCTGCAGCGAACCCTGCACCACGGATTGCAGCAGGTCCATGCCCTGCTCGCGCAGCTGGGCGAAGCGGCTGAGCATCACCACGCCGTACAGCACCGCCTGCCCGAACAATGCAATAAAGCCGATTGCCGCCGACACCGACAGCGGAATGCCGGTCAGCCACAGGGCCAGGATGCCGCCGATCATCGCCAGTGGCACGTTGGCCAGGATCAGCGCGGCGCTGCTGATGTCCTTGAAGGCATCGAACAGCAGCACGAAGATGATCAACACCGACAGCGGAATCACCCAGCCCAGGCGCTTCATCGCACGCTGCTGGTTCTCGAACTCGCCGGACCACTCCAGCCGGTAGCCTTCCGGCAGCTGTACGCTGGCATCCACGCGCTTGCGCATGTCAGCCACCACGCTGCCCATGTCGCGGCCGGCGATGAAGATGCTCACCGCCTTCACCCGCTGTGCGTTCTCGCGCGAGATGTTGATCGCGCCGCTGGCCATGCGGAACTCGGCCACGTCGGACAGCGTCACCGTGTGGCCATCGCCGATGCCCACCGGCACCGTGCGCAGCCGCTGCAGGTCACGATCGGCGTCGTCCAGGCGCAGCGTGATCGGGAACCTGCGGTCGCCCTCCCACAGTTCACCGACCTGGCGCCCGCCCAGTGCGGTCTCGATCACCTCGTCGATGTCGCGCACATTGAGGCCATAGCGCGCAGCACGGTCGCGATCAATTTCGATCTGCAGCTGCGGCAACGATCCGTCACGATCAATGAAGGCACTCTCTACGCCCTCCACGCCACGTACCTGGCCCAGGATCGCCTGCGCCTGCTGGTTCAGCACGTCCAGATCCGAGCCGCTGACCTTGATCACCACCTGGCCCTTGATCTGCGAGATGCTCTCCAGGATGTTGTCGCGCACCGGCTGCGAGATCGAGAACTCCGGCCCCGGAATGCGCTGCTCCAGCGTGCGCTGCAGGTCGCTCACCAGCTGCCGCTTGTCCACGCCTTTCGGCCATTCCTTCTCCGGCTTCAACGCCACCAGCGCCTCGATCTGGTTGGCGCCCTTGGCATCGGAGCCGTCTTCCGGGCGTCCCAGCTTGGCCACCACCGTCGATACCTGCGGGAACGTGCCGACCAGTTCGCGGATGCGCCGCGACTGCTGCTGCGCTTCGGCCAGGCTTGTGCTGGGGTCTAGCGTGGCGGTCAGCCAGATCGAGCCTTCGTCCAGCTCGGGCAGGAACTCCGATCCCAGGCGGGTGCCCAGCGCCAGCGTGCCCACCAGCAGCGCGACTGCGGTCAGTACCACCGCACGCGGGCGGGCCAGTGCGCGCTCCAGGACCGGCCGGTACCAGCCGGTCAGGCGGTCCATCAGCGGATTGCCGTCGCGCATGCGGTCGCTCCGCAGCCACCAGTAGCAGAACAACGGCACCACGGCCAGCGCCAGGATCAGCGCGCCGATCAATGCCGAGGTCACCGAGTACGCCATCGGCGCGAACATGCGGCCTTCCTGGCGCTGCAGGGTGAAGATCGGGATATGCGCGGCGATGATGATCAGCATCGAGAAGAACGTCGGCCGGCCCACTTCCGATGCAGCTGAAAGAACGGTCGAGAACCGTGTCTTACGATCGGCCGCAGGGGGCAGCTTCGACAATCGCGAGACGATGTGCTCGGTCACGATCACCGCGCCATCGATGATGATGCCGAAGTCCATCGCACCCAACGACAGCAGGTTGGCCGGTACGCCCCACAGATGCAGGCCGAGGAAGGTCGACAGCAGCGCCAGCGGCATCATCGCCGCCACGATCAGCGCGGCCCGGGCGTTGTACAGGAACAGCCACAGCACCAGGAACACCAGCACCGCGCCTTCCAGCAGGTTGCGGAACACGGTATTCAGCGTGGTCGAGACCAGCCACGAGCGGTCGTAGAACGGCTCGATGCTGACCCCGGCCGGCAGCTGGTTGGCCTCGATCTCGGCGATGCGCGCATGCAGCGCGTCGAGCACGTCGGACGGGTTCTCGCCCTTGCGCATCAGCACCATGCCGAACACCGCATCGTCGTTGTCGTCCTGGCCGACCAGGCCCTGCCGGGGCAGCCCGGTATCGGCGATGCCGGCCAGGTCACGTACCAGGATCGGCGTTCCCCCGCGTTGCGCCACCACTACGTTGCCGATGTCGGCCGGCGAGCGCATCAGGCCCACGCCACGGATCAGGAACTGCTGCTGGCCGCGTTCCACGTAGCCGCCGCCGGCATTCGAGCTGCCCCTCTCCAGCGCCTCGGCGAACTCACCCAGGCTGATGCCGCGGTCACGCAGCTTGTCCAGGTCCGGCTTGACCTGGAAGGTACGCGCGAAGCCGCCGAAACTGATCACATCGGCCACGCCCGGCACGGTGCGCAGGCTGCGCTCCATCGTCCATTCCTGCACGGTGCGCAGCTGGGTTGGCGTCATGTGCGGGCCTTTCAGCACATAGCGGTAGATCTCACCTACCGCCGAGCTCATCGCCTCCAGTTCCGGGGTCACCCCTTCCGGCAGCTCCACGCCCTGCAGGCGCTCCAGGACCTGCTGGCGTGCGAAGTAGTCATCGGCCTCGTCGTCGAAGGTCAGGATGATCATCGACAGGCCGAACTGCGTATGCGAGAACACCCGCACCGAATGCGGGATGCCGGACAACGCCACCTCCAGTGGCATCGTCACCTCGCGCTCGACCTCTTCGGCGGCACGGCCCGGGTGCAGCGACACCACGGTCACCTGGGTGTCGGACACATCCGGGAAGGCTTCCACCGGCAGTACGCGGAACGCGGCAATGCCGGCACCCATGAACAGCAGCAGTGCCAGCATCACCATCAATGGCTGGCGCAGGCAGTAGGCAATCAGGCGATCGATCATGGGGCGGCGTTCCCCGTGCCGGTGCTGGCGGCGGCCGGTGCGCTGTCCGCCAGCTGCTGCAGCAGCAGGCCGCCTTCTACCACCACCCTGGCGCCTGCGGCCAGGCCCTCACGCACCCACAGCCGGCCATCGCCCAGCTCCTCGGCATGCACCGCGTGACGCACGAAGCGGCCCTTGCCCTCCTCCACGAACACCACCTGCTTGCCGTCGATCAACAACACGGCCGCATCGGGCAGCGAGACACCGCCTTCGGCCGGCAACGCCACCTGGGCGCGCACGTACTGCCCCGCCTTGAAACCGCGTGCGCGGTTGTCCAGCTCGGCGCGCGCCTGCACCACGCGGCGTTCGCTGTCGACGAAGTCATCCACGTGCTGCAGGGTCGCCTGCAGCGGCTGTCCATCGGGCCCGGGCACGCTCACCTGCATGCCCGCCTTCAAACGTCCGGCCAGGCCCTCCGGTACATCCAGCTGCAACCACAGGCGGTCCGGATCGCCAATCACCGCCAATGGCCGTTCGCTGTCGGGGCTGACCGCCATGCCCGGGCTCATCCGCCGCTCCACCAGCACGCCATCGATCGGCGCGCGCAACGGCAGGCGCTGATCGACGTGCTGGCCATTGCCATAGGCCTTGGCGAAGGCGGTGGCACGCGCGTGATCGGCCTGGCTGCCGGCGAAATTGGCCTCGGCCTCGTCCAGTTCGCGCCCCGACGCCACACCTGCCGCATGCAACTCGCGGGTGCGCTCCAGCTCCTTGCGGGCCTGCTGCAGCTGGGCACGGCCGCGCACGCCCTCCGCCTGGGCCTGGCCGAATTCGGGCGAAGTGATCCAGGCGATCACCTGGCCCGCCTTCACTTTCTGCCCCGGCTGTGCCTCGATACGCGCCACCTGCCCCGCCAACGGCGTACGCAGCGCGCTGGAGCGCGTCTCGTCCCAGACCACCCGGCCCGGCAGCTGCAGGCTGGCGCTGGCGCCGGCGGTGACCGCCTCGCTGCGTAGCACGTCCAGCTGGCGGCTACCGGCAGGAAACTGGATCTGGCCAGCACTGACCTTCGGCGCGTCCTCGGTATACGACGCCGGTTCGCGGCCGCAGCCGCCCAGCAGGGCCAGCGCCAGCAAGGCCGGCAGCACGGCCTGTCGCGCCTGCGGTCGATAAGCGACGGTGGACTTCATCGGGACTCTCCTTCAGCAACGGATGTGGCCGCTTCCCAGCGCGCCAGAGCAATGGCATGATCGGCACGCGCTTCAATCAACGCGGCCTCGAACTCGCGCCAGCTGCGGCGCGCATCCAGCAGATCGGTCAGGCTGGCGGCGCCGCGGCGGTAGGCCAGCTCGATGCCCTGCACCGCCCTGCGTGCGGCGTCGGACTGCAGTCCTTCGTAGTCGCTCCGGCGCTGCGCGGCGGACTGGGCGCTGGCCTGCAACTGGTCCAGTTCGGCACGCGCTTCGCGCTGCAGCACCTGCAGCTCCAGCGCGGCGCTGTCACGGTCGGCCTCGGCACGCTGGATCGCGCCGCGTGCACGTGACGGGCCGCCGAGCGGAATGGTCAATGACACTCCCCAAGTGACACCGCTGATGTCGGTCGGCTCGCGCTCGGCCTCCACACCCAGCTGGATGTCGCGATGGCGCTCACTGCGCGCCAGTGCCACACCGGCGTCGGCCGCGGCCAGGCGCGAACGTGCCGCGCGCAGATCGGCACGCTGCTGCGGATCGAACGCACGCACGCTGGCCACGCTGCTGGCCTCCGGCCAAGGATCATCGGCGCTGAGGTCATGGCTGTCGTCGCGGCCGAGCAGCAGCCCCAGCGCATGCCGTGCATCGCGCAGATCCAGGGCCGCCTCGCGCGCCGCATCGGCCACCGCCAGGTCGTCCACTGCCAGCCGCGCGCGGTCGACCGGCGCCATCGCCCCGGTGGCAACCTGCTTGTCCGCCGCCGCCATCTGCTCGGCCGAACTCTGGCGGTTGGCATCGGCAATCTGCGCCCGCTCCTGTGCGCCCTTCAGAGCGAAATAGGCTTCATGCAGTGCCACCTGCTGCCGGCGCCGGGTATCGAGCATGTCCAGCCCGGCCACTTCCAGCAGCGCGTCCGCCTGGCGGATGCGCAATGCGCGCTTGCCGCCGCGCTCCCAGGTCCAGCCCAGGCCCACGGTGCTGTCCACCCGCTTGTCCTGCCAGCGTCCCGAGCCGATGCCATGCTTGGGGCTGATCTTGCTGGTGCCGATCGACAACTCGGTGGCCGGGCGCAACGCCGCCGTCTGCACATCGCCCTGCACGCCGCGCAGCTCCAGTGCCGCCGCACGCAGGTCCGGGTTGTGTGCTTCCATGGCGCGCTGCGCTTCCTGCAGGGACAGCGCCGAAGCGGTGGGCGCGCACAGAAGAGTGGCCAGCACGGCCGCAAAACGAGGGGAGAAATTCATGCACGTCACGGTAAGGTGATGCACTTGCGCCAAACTTGCCCCAACCTTGCACGAAGCTTGCAATGCGAATCCTGCTGATCGAAGACGACGCCGCGCTGGCCGATGGACTGATCCGCGCCCTGCAGGGCGCCGGCCATCTGTGCGACCACCTCTCGCGCGGGCTGCACGCGCCGGCTGCACTGGCCAGCGCGCCGTATGACGTGATGGTGCTCGATCTTTCATTGCCCGACGTCGATGGCCTCGACCTGCTCTCGCGCCTGCGCAACGACGGTGTCACCCTGCCGGTGCTGATCCTGACCGCGCGCGACGGTGTGGAGGACCGCATCCTCGGCCTCGACCGGGGTGGCGACGATTACCTGGCCAAGCCATTTGCACTCGGTGAGCTGGAGGCGCGCCTGCGTGCGCTGTCACGCCGCCGAAGCGACGCACCGGCAAAGAAGCGGCTGGGCCGGTTGTGCTTCGACAGCATCCGCAATGAAGTGCAGGTGGAAGGCCAGCGCATCGAACTGACCGCGCGCGAGCTGTCGCTGGTCGAGGCACTGATGCAGCATCCCGGCCGCACCGTCACCAAGCAGCGTCTGTTCGACGCGCTGTACAGCTGGGATCACGAGGCCAACCTGTCAGTGATCGAAGTGCATGTCAGCCGCCTGCGCCGCAAGCTGGAACAGGCGCGCGCCGGCGTCGGCATCCGCATGCTGCGTGGCCTGGGGTATCGGCTGGAAGCCGGCGGTGACTGAGCGTGTGCACAGCCTGCGTGGCCTGCTGCTGCGCCGCCTGTGGCTGCCCCTGCTGGTGCTGCTGCTGTGCAGCGCGGTCGGTTCATTCACGTTGGCCCGCTTCTATGCCGGGCAGGTCTATGACCGCTGGCTGCTGGACTCGGCGATGTCGTTGTCCGAGCTGGTGACGGTGCAGGACGGCCGCGCGTCCATCGAGATCACCCCGGCGGTGTCGCGCATGTTCACCTGGGACACCGCCGACGAAGTGCATGGCGAAGTGGTCGACGCCGCGGGCGGGCGCCTGTATGGCGACCTGCCCGAAGCGCTGCCCCGCCCCGCGATCGCTGCCGGCAGCGACGATGCCGTCTACTACGACGCGCGCCTGCGTGGGCAGGCCGTGCGCATGGTCGAAGTGGTGGTCAGCGCCGGGCCGGGTCATGACATCCGGCTGCGCGTGGCCGAGACACTGCGCAAGCGGCACCGACTGGAGCGCAAGCTGCTGCTGACCAGCGTTCCGTTCCAGGCTGCGATCCTGGCACTGGCGGCATGGCTGGCCTGGTCCGGTACAGGCGCTGCCGCACGCCATGCCAACCTGGTTGCGCGGAAGCTGGCCAGCCCGCGGCCGGATCCATTGGCGCCGCTGGATCCGGCGCAGGAAGCTCCGCGCGAACTGTGGCCGGCGGTGGAGGCCTACAACGCGCTGCTGCAGCGCCTGGACGCGATGCAGGATGCACAGCGGCGCTTCGTCAGCAATGCCGCGCACCAGCTGCGCACGCCGCTGGCAGCGATGCAGGTGGAGCTTGAGAGTTCATTGCGCCAGCACGATCCGCACGCCCAGCAACTGGCGCTGTCCGGCACGCTGGCCGGGCTGGCGCGGCTGCAGCACCTGGTCAACCAACTGCTGATGCTCAGTCGATCGGAAGATCCACATGGCAGCGCACTGCCGCTGCAGCCGCTGGATCTGGCCGCGCTGGCGCGGGGCGTGGTCGAGCGCTACGCCGACCGTGCGTTGGCGGCCGACGTGGACCTGGGTTACGACGGACCCGACGACGGTGTGCAGGTGCAAGGTGATCCGCAGCTGCTGCGCGAGGCGCTGGGCAACCTGCTGGACAACGCGCTGCGCTACGGCGCCGTGCCCGGCGTGATCACCCTGGGACTACAGCGGGATGCCGAGGGCGTGCAGGTATGGGTGGACGATGACGGTACAGGCATCGCCGAAGCCGAACGCGCGCGCGTCACGGAACGCTTCTATCGGGCGAGCAGCGAGGGCGACGGCTGCGGGCTGGGGCTGGCGATCGTGGCCGAGATCGCGCAGCGGCATGGCGCGACCTTGATGATTGATACCGCCCCGATCGGCGGTGCGCGGGTGGGGTTGCGGTTTCGCTGACCTTTGTCGAATTGCCCTTGTAGAGCCGAGCCCATGCTCGGCTGCCGTTGACGCGATACCTGAGCCGAGCATGGGCTCGGCTCTACAGGTTCAAGGTCAGCCGTGAAGCGTGCCGACCAAGGTCGGCACCTACCAATCATCACCGGCTCATCGCATAGGGCGCCTGCGCGCCCTGCCCCGGCCAATCCTTGTTCGGCTCGGCCTGCATGGTGAAACGCAGCTCGCCACCTGCCAGGATCTCGTCATGGCGCAGGAAGGTGCGCTGCAGCGGCTTGCCGTTGAGGCTCACGTTGCCGACGTAGGTGTGCCTGTCATCCAGCCCATCGGCCACGATGGTGAACGCCTTGCCGTTCGGCAGGCGCATCGCGGTCTTCGGCAGGAACGGGCGGCCGAGGATGTACTCGCCCGAGCCCGGGGCCACCGGATAGAAGCCCAGGGCGGTGAACACGTACCACGCCGACATCTGGCCGACATCATCGTTGCCGGCCAGGCCATCGGGGCGGTCGGCATACTGGGTGTCCATGATCTGCTTCAACCGCGCCTGGGTGCGCCACGGCTGACCTGCATACGAATACAGGTAGGCCACGTGGTGGCTGGGCTCGTTGCCGTGCGCATACCAGCCGATCAGGCCGGTGATGTCTTCCATGTGCTCGAAGATGGACGGATCCACCTTGGCGTTGAATACATCGTCCAGGCGCGCGAGCAGCTTGTCGCTGCCCCCGTGCGCCGCCGCCAGGCCGGCGACGTCCTGCGGCACGTACCACGAGTACTGCCAGGCGTTGCCCTCGGTGTAGTCGGTGCCATAGCCGCTGGCGCTGGGGTCGAACGGCGTACGGAAGCTCCCATCGCGCTTGCGCGCACGCATGAAGCCGGTGTCCTTGTCGAAGGCATTGCGCCAGTTGCCGGCACGCTTGTCGAAGGTCGCCGCGATATCGCCCTTGCCCATCGCCTGCGCCATGCGTGCAATGGTCCAATCATCAAAGGCATATTCCAGCGTCTTGCTGGCGGCCTCGCCTTCCTCGTCGATCGGCACATAGCCCAGCTCGCGGTACTGCGCGATGCCGTCATAGGGGCCGTAATTGGCGGTCTCGACCATCGCCTTCAGTGCCTTGTCGGCATCGAAGCCACGGATGCCCTTCACGTAGGCGTCGGCGATCACCGGCACGGCGTGGTAGCCGATCATGCACCAGTCTTCCAGGCCATGGAACGACCACACCGGCAGCATGCCGTAGGGGCTGTGCTCGTGGTGGGCCAGCATCGAATTGACGAAGTCGCTGTTGCGTTTCTCCGGCTGCACCAGCGTCAGCAACGGATGCAGCGCGCGGTAGGTGTCCCACAGCGAGAACGTCGAGTAGTTCGTGAAGCCATCCGCCTTGTGCACCGCATTGTCCGGCCCGCGGTACTGGCCATCGGCATCCATGAACAGCGTCGGCCCCAGCAGGGTGTGGTACAGCGCGGTATAGGCACTGCGGCGGGCGTGCTCGGGCGCATCGATATCGAGCACCGACAGCGCCTGCGTCCATTCCTGTTTCGCCTGCGCACGCACGCGATCGAAATCAAAGTCGGCCACTTCCGCGTCGAGGTTGGCAATGGCGCCGGCTTCGCTGACCGGCGAGATCGCGACCTTGACCACCAGCGGTGCATCCAGCTTGCCGAATGCGAAGGTACCGACCAGCTGGCGGCCCTCGACCTGTGCGCGCTGCGCTGGATCCTTCTCGCCCGGCGGCGGGAAGCCCTTGTAGACGATGTCCTGCTCGGTGTTGTGCAGCTCATGCCCGGAAAGCGGCCGCGAGAAACGCATCGCGAAGTACAGCTGGCGACCTGGCGCCCAGCCGCGCGTCTCGCGGAAGCCGGTCACCGTACCATCGGCGCGCACCCGCACCCGCGACCACAGCACCTTGCCCGGGTAGTCGTACATGCTGGTGCGCATGTCCAGCAGCACCTTGGCGTCGGCGCCCTTGGGGAAGGCGTAGCGATGCACGCCCACGCGCGCACTGGTGGTCAGCTCGGCGCGCACCTTGTAGTCGTCCAGGGTGACGGCGTAGTAGCCCGGCTCGGCCTTCTCATCGTCATGGCGGAAGCGAGAGGCATAGCCGCTGCCCGGCTTCTCAGGATCGCCACGCTCCAGGCCGGGACTGCCGGTGAACGGCATCAGCAGGATGTCGCCCAGATCGGAATGGCCAGTGCCGGAAAAATGCGTGTGCGAGAAGCCGACGATGCTGCTGTCGTCGTAGCGGTAGCCGGCTGCCCAGCCATAGGCCTTTTCGCGTGGCTGGATGCGTGTGTCCGGGCTGAGCTGGACCATGCCGAACGGCACCGTGGCACCCGGGTAAGTGTGGCCTTCACCACCCGTACCAATGAACGGGTCGACCGAGGCATAGGCCTTGTCGGCGGCGGTTCTGGCAGGCGCGGCCGACGCCAGGCCGGAAGCGAGCATCGCCGTGGCGGCGACAGCGATCAGGAGACGACGGTCCAGCGTGGGCATCGGCATTTGGATCGATTCAGGCGATAGCCGGATCCTAGCACCGGGCCTGTCACGCCGCATGCTGCAGTGCGACTGCCCGGTGTCCCGTACCGGGTTTACTCTTCAACCGGGAAGTGCGCTCTGCAACGACATGAGATCCGCGCTGTCCAAAGGCCTTACCACCCGCGCGATCTCCTCTCCATCGCGCAGCAGCACCACCGTCGGCCACAGCTTCACCTTGAACGCTCGCCCCAATGGCCTTCCCTTGCCATCCTCGATCTTCCAATGCGGCAGATCGTTCGCTTCGACAAAAGCCTGCAACGCGGGCTGCGCGGCCTGGCAATGACCACACCAGGGCGCACCGAACTCCAGCACCTGCCAGCCAGGCTGCGCCGCCACCTCCGCAGAGGTGGGCTCGTTCGCAAGGTGATCACGCATGAACGGCATGAGCGCTACGCCGCCAGTGCCTTCTGGATGTCTTCCAGCGGCGCGTTGGTCAGATCCTTGGCAATATCCCCGAGCAATCGCGCCTGGACCTCTTTATGCAGCAGCGGACGAATGCGGCCCAGCGTGGTCGGGTCGGCGATCAATACCAGGTGCGCATAGCGGTTCTTCAAGGCATCTTCGTTGAGCTGTTCGGCCACCTGCTTGGCGAACGTGGCCTCATTGAGCTGCGAGACCGACATGTCCTTCGGCACGGCACCCGCAGGCCCCTGCCCGGATACACCCTGCTCGCTGATGTCCTGCAGGCGCAGTTCGCCTTCCTGCTTCAGGGTCAACTGGTGGTTGCTGCCCACGTTGGTGAACACCCGCGCCGAACCACCGTCGGCTACCACGATCAGGGTTCCTTCGGGAATCGTCCGCGCCATTGCATCCTCCATCAATCCGGAAAGTGGGTGTGCGCTCCACCTTATGCACGCCGATGTCACCAGAGCGGGTACAGGATGTGATCCCGTCATCGCAATCTGCAATCAGCGCTAAATTTGTCCGCCTGCCTGCCGCTATGGCCTCCATCATCGCGAGGAACCTCTGTGTACGCTGGCTCACTGTTCCACGTCTGCTTTGCCACCAGCCTGGCCATTGCCGGCTGTGCCGGTTGCATCCACCAGTTCCTGCAGGGCCAACCGTTCTTCGCCCTGGCCATCATGCTCTCGGTGCTCACCATGATCGGCGCCGCACTGGTCACGCGGAAACTGGCACTGCCGGGCGCCTTGGCGATGGCCTGCACGGTGTTCGGTTTGGTGGCGAAGTCGGCCTGAGCCTTCTGAACAGGCGAGGTGGAACACAGCGTGCAGATCGGCCTGCTTCGCTGCATGCTCACGCCGATGCCGTTATGATGAAAGGATGATCGACACGACCCACTACGTGACGGGCGCACCTGTTACGTGGGAAGCACTGCCGACCGGCGCTTCGCTTGCCACGAATGCTCCCGCCCTGCATTTCCATCGCCTCGCGCTGGATCCCGGCGGATGACGCCAGCAGGCGCTCTGCCTGCACCCCTACGCTGATGTGATACCTGGCCGCTGACTGCTCGGCCGCTGTGATTCCGTTTTCGCGTCTCCGCCCCTGCGGCGGCGCTTTGCCGTGCGCGTGGCGTTGCGCCTGCACACATTCCCCGGCCCCCACGCCGCCTTCCGATGCCCCTGCGCCACTTGCGCCTGCATCGCCGTTTCCGATTTCCGGGATACACCACAGCACCCATTCCCCTATTCCATACCTACAAGGGAGCCCCTATGCAGGACACGCCCGATTCCCATGCCCACTTCGGCTGGTTCAAACGCCGCCGCCACCTGAAGGTCGATGAGATCACCGTCGTCGACAAGCCCATGCTCAAGCGCGCCGTGGGCGCCGCCGCACTTGGCAATGCCATGGAGTGGTTCGACTTCGGTGTCTACGGCTATCTGGCCGTCACCATCGGCCAGGTGTTCTTCCCGTCCAGCAACCCAACGGCACAGGTGATCGCCGCCTTCGCCACCTTCACCGTGGCATTCCTGGTGCGTCCACTCGGCGGCCTGGTGTTCGGCCCGCTCGGCGACCGTTATGGGCGCCAGAAAGTGCTGGCGTTCACCATGATCCTGATGGCGCTGGGCACGTTCTCGATCGGCTTGATTCCCTCCTACGAGCGCATCGGCATCTGGGCACCGGTGCTGTTGCTGCTGGCACGTGTGGTGCAGGGATTCTCCACCGGCGGCGAGTACGGCGGTGCGGCCACCTTCATCGCCGAGTATTCCACCGACCGCAACCGCGGCCTGATGGGCAGCTGGCTGGAGTTCGGCACGCTGGGCGGCTACATCGCCGGCGCCGGAACCGTGACCGCGCTCCACATGCTGTTGAGCAGCGGACAGATGCTGGACTGGGGCTGGCGCATTCCATTCCTGGTGGCCGGCCCGCTGGGCCTGCTCGGCCTGTACATGCGCATGAAACTGGAGGAAACGCCGGCCTTCCGCGCCTTCGCCGAGGAAGCCGAGAAGCGCGAGCACGACCGGCCCGGGCTCGCCGCGCTGATCCAGGTACATGGCCGCCAGTTGCTGGTCTGCATGGGCCTGGTGCTGGTGTTCAACGTGACCGACTACATGCTGCTGACCTACATGCCCAGCTACCTCAGCGTCACCATGGGCTATGCCGAGAGCAAGGGCCTGCTGCTGATCATCATCGTGATGCTGGTGATGATGCCGCTGAACATCGTCGGCGGATTGTTCAGTGACAAGCTTGGCCGTCGCCCGATGATCATCGGTGCCTGCATCGCGCTGCTGGTGCTGGCCGTACCCTGCCTGCTGCTGCTCGGCAGCGGCAACGACTGGCTGATCTTCCTCGGCCTGATGCTGCTGGGCCTGGCACTGGTGTGCTTCACCAGCTCGATGCCGTCCACGCTGCCGGCGCTGTTCTATACCCCGGTGCGCTACAGCGCACTGTCGATCGCCTTCAATGTGTCGGTGTCGCTGTTCGGTGGCACCACGCCACTGGTGACCGCATGGCTGGTGGAACGTACCGGCGATCCGCTGGTGCCGGCCTACTACCTGATGGGCGCGGCAGTGATCGGCCTGGTCACCATGCTGTTCGTGAAGGAGACCGCTGGCCTGCCGCTGCGCGGTTCACCGCCGGCGGTCGGCAGCGACAAGGAAGCCGCCGCACTGCTGAAGAGCGATGTGCCGGTGACGGTGGACCCGAGCCTGCCGCCACTGCCGGAGACTGCGGAGCCTGAGCAGGTAAAGCCGGCCTGAGGCTCGGCGAAGCCGGCGTTGTTGTACGGCCAAGCCCGCGCGCGGCTGCCTTTCGAGGGATCAGCCGAGCGTGGGCTCGGCTCTACAACGTACGCGCCCTCAATCGCGCGCAGCGTTCAACTCCATCGCACGCATCACGATGGGTTTGGCCCAGTCCGGCGTGTGCAGCAGCTCGGCCACCGAGGCCGGGTACTGCAGCTGGCCGTGCGCCATCGCCAGCACCGGCAGCGGCTCGACGCAGCCGTCGGCGCCGGCGGGAGCGCTGTTGTCGTAGACATGCAGCTCGGCCAGGTGTGGCAGCAGTTCCAGCAGGTTCTCGCGCGCCGAATCGAAGCGGGCGTGGATCTTCTCCACCGGAATGTCGTGGCCGCCGGCGGCCACCCGCGCTGCAACACGGGCAATGTGCAGGTCCACCGTGGCCAGGCCACAGAACCAGATCGCGACGTGATGGTGCTCGCAGGCCTCGCGCAGCAGGCGCGGAATGGTGTTGCCGCCCAGCGTGGTCTCGAAGGCGAAGTCCGTGCCATCGGCCATGGCCTGGCGCAGGCGGCGGGTGCCTTCCTGCCAGGCCTCGGCATTGGCGTCGGGCAGCGGCCAGCCCGCCTCTACCAGGCGGCGGGTGAACGAATCGGGGTTGAACCAGCCCAGCCCTTCGGCTTCCAGCCAGGTTCCCAGCAGCGAACTCTTGCCGGCGCCGTTGACGCCGGCCAGCACCAGGATCCGCCCCATCGGTCAGAGCGGACGGCCGAGGGTGACCTTGCGGCCGCGGCGGATCGGCTGGCCCAGCACCTTGCCCAGCCCCTCACCGCGCTGCAGGCCAGCCAGGGTCTGGTCGAATTCGCCGCGCAGGCGCAGCAGTTCTTCACTGCGCTCACCGGCATCGCTGCCGGCAGCCTTGGCCAACAGCTCCTGGTAGGTGCGGATATCCACGATCACCGCTTCGGGGTGGTTGTGGTTGGTGATGACCAGCGCCTGCTTCTCACGCACGGTACGCATCAGGCTCGGCCAGCCCCTGGTCTTCACAGACGAGGCCGGGGCCTTCTCAAGTCCAGGCAGATCCAGTGGCAGGGTCATGGCACGGCTCCAGGCAGAAGTGGATAATGTCCACTATACCCAATTTGGCCAAATTGGATATAAATGCCGTTTCACGCGCCGGAGCCGGTCTGTGGCGCATCGGTCTGCAGCAGGCTGTCACGCTCGCGCAGTGGGAAGCGGATCCAGGCATCCAGCCCCTGCGGATCGAAGTGCAGTTCACCACTGCCGGCCAGCTCATAGGGCACGCGCTGCTCGATCAGCGCACGGCCCAGGCCGCGCTGGCGCGGCAGCTCCCAGTCTTCCACGGCGGCATGGCGTTCACACCAGTGCAGGCCCAGCCATGGCTGTCCGTCCTGCACCTGCAGGTGCCAGGACACGTCGATCCGGCCATCCTCATGGGTCAGCGCACCATGCCGCAGGGCGTTGGTCGCCAATTCGTGGATCGCCAGGGACAGCACTTCGGCCGCCTTCGGTGGCAGCAGCACATCCTCGCCCTGCAGGCGATAGGCGGCAGTGACCGGCGTCTGCGCTGCGATCTCCTCATCGAGCATGCCACGCAGGCAGACCCCGGCATTGGCGCCACGGGTAAGCAGGCTCTGCGTGCGCGCCAGCGACATCAATCGTCCGCACAACCGTTCCGCGTAATCATCCACACTGCTGACCGACTCACGGGTCCGCCAGGCAATGGCATGGATGGTCGACATGATGTTGCGCACCCGGTGCTGCAGTTCGGCCAGCAGTACCGATTGGCGCTCGGTGGCACGCTTGAGATCGTCGATGTCCACAGCGATGGCAAATACGCCCGTCACCTCGCCGTCTGCATCGCGCAGCGGCGCGGCGGCCACACGGGTCCAGCGCGCGCGCCCGTCGTCATGCTTGAACTGGAACTCCAGCCCGGGCACTACCGTCTCACCGCGCAAGGCCCTGGCTATGGCGAAATCCCTGGGTTCGATGCGCGAGCCGTCGGGGTGCCATCCCTGCCAGCGGTGGTGGTTGGGCAGATCCGTGGAGGGCACCTTGCCGGTGGGAAGGTAGGTGCGCATCTGGTCGTTGGAGAGCTGCAGGCACCCCTCGGCATCGACGATGCAGACGCCCACCGGCAGTACCTTGAAGGCCAATGCCAGGCGGCGGTCCGCCTCCCGCCGCTTCTGCTCTTCGCGTTCGCGGGCCGACTGGGCCACATGCGCCGCCGTCGTCTCGAACATGGTGACCAGCACGCCGCTGACGCGCCCCTCTTCGCCACGGATGGGGCTGTAGGTAATGGTGAACCACACATCCTCCAACCGCCCGCGGCGCGCGAGGGGATAGAGTTTGTCCTCGTAAGTGATGGTTTCGCCCTGCCAGACGCGCTGGTAGATCGGCCCGTTGATATGCCACACCTCGGGCCAGCATTCACGGGTCGGCTGGCCGAGTCCGCCGGGATGCTTGTCGGCCAGGATCTCGGCATAGCCATCGTTGTAGAGCTGCACCAGCTGCTCGCCCCACAGCACGATCATCGGGAAACCATGCGCCAGCATCAGGTCGACGGTGGCGCGCAGGTGTGGCGGCCACCGCTCATACGCTCCCAGCGGCGTGGATGACCAGTCATGGCGGGCGATGCGCGCAGCCATGCCATCGTGGCGCCCGTGCGGGTGCGCTGCAGGTGGCATGCCGCCACGCAGCTCGGTGGCGCGGATGCCTTCAGGACGGCGCGACATGCCGCGCGATCAGGCGATGCCCGCAGAGACCTGCGGCGTCGCCACCAGCCCGGCCAGCTGCTGCACCAGGGCTTCAATGTGATACGGCTTGGTACAGCGCGGCGCGCTGGCGAAGCGGCTTGGCAGGTTGTCGTCGTAGCCGGAGGTCAGCAGGAACGGGGTGCCGGCCTCGGCCAGCCGGTCGGCCAGCGGATAGACCTGTTCGCCGCCCAGATTGATGTCCAGCAGCGCCACATCGATGGGATGGGTATCGACCAGCTGCCCCAACGCCTGCAGGTCACCGGCAGGCCCCACCACCTGTGCGCCTTTCAGCTCCAGATAGTCGACCAGGAACATCGCGATGGCGAATTCATCCTCCGCCACCAGTACACGCAGCCCTTTCAGGCCCTCTGGTTTGTTGCCCGCTTCCAGCACGACCGGCGCTCCTCGATACACGCGGCCCACCTCTGCCGCAACGCCCGCAGGATGCGCGAACCGGGCTACAAGAGCGCGTGATGATGGATGAAGGTCGCGGCCACGGCGCGTTCACCGCGGCATTGCAACGCCGCGTTCAGAAGGCCCGTTCCCACTTCAGGCTGAGCAGGCTGCGGTCGTGGCTGTACAGCCAGCCGACGTTGCTGTCGATGCGCGCGTGGCGCAGGCTCAGGCTGGGTACCAGCCCGGCCACGGCCAGGCGCTCGCTGCGGACGATGGCGATCAGGTTCTGTTCGTCGTCCTGCCTGCGCGCCTCCAGCAACGGACTCCAGGCGTCGTAGTCGCGGTGGCGCAGCGACACGAATACGGTTGCGGTGGTGCCCGTCCACTGGCGCGCCGCCCCCAGGCGCAGGCCATGCTGGCGGTAACCGTTGGCCGGGTCGGCGGCGCTGCTGCCAGTGACATCCAGCCCGGCGAAGACCGTCCAGCGCGGGTTGAGCGCGCGGAACCAGGTGGCATACGCCGATGCCAGCTCGCCGTCGTAGTTGCTGGCCAGGCCCTGCTGGCGATAGCGCTGGCGCTTCCAGTCGGCCTCCAGCTTGAGCAGGCTGCGCGCGTCCAGGGCGTACTGCCATTCCGCGTGCACGCCACTGCCGCCCTGCAGCGCCTGGTTACCCAGGCCCTGGTAGTCATGGCTGGGGGCGAGCAGCACGGTCTGCCGCGCGCTGCGCCAGCTGTAACCCACCTGTACGTTGGCATTGAGCTCGTTGTACGCACTGTGCCCGCGCCATGTCTGACCAAAGGCGAGACCGCGCACGTACAGCCCATGATGCCCGCTGAGCACCCAGCGCCGTTCCAGGCTGGCGTCGTAGTCAAGACCAGGCGCGCGCTGGGCGTCGGGCAGCTTCCGTTCGATGATGCAGGCGTCGCCCACGCCGAACAGGCAGGTGCGGCTGGCCGAGCTGCGGTTGATGTTGTCACTCCATGCCGGGCCGGCGGACAGCGCGCCTTTCCAGCGCTGGCGCGCGTGCAGGGCACCCAGGTAGCCGTCCACGCGCGCGCGGACGCCGGCCGTGGCCGGATCATCGGCATTGATGCCTGCAGCGATGGCCGTGAACAGCGCGACCGCATCGCGATCGCGCTGATCTTCCGCATAGACACGCGCCAGCTCGAGGCGGGCTGGCAGAAAATCCGGCTGCGCAGCCAGCAGGGCTTCGTACTCCTTCGCCGCGCGACGATGGTTGCCGGCCACCCGTGCCAGCGCTCCCTGCGCATGGTGGCGCAGCAGGGGGTCATGCCCAGGCAGTTCGATGTACTCGTCGAGAAACGCAGCGGCGGCCTGCCATTGCTGATGCTGCAGAGACAGGTAGAGAGCCTGGCCCAGATCATCGACGGTGCGCTCCACGCGCAGCGTCTGGCCGTCGATGGTGATGGTTGGCCGCTCCGACTCGGCCTGCTGCAGGCACTGCTGGTCCTGCTGCTGGTGGCGCAGCTCAGTGCCCTGTTCAAGCACGCGTCGAAGATCGTCCTGCTGGGCGCACACCTCGGTGGCGGCCAACAGCAGTACGACAAGGAAGATGGAATGGCGCATGGTCGATCCGTGGTGATGCATGCAGCGGGCCGAAGCAGGGACTGGCGGATCGCGGCTTGTCCCTGCCCTGCCCCGTCAGGGGCGTGGCGATCAGTTCTTGCTGCCGCCGAAGGCGGTGTCGTACTGGCTGTTGCCGCTGAAGGTGGCGATACCGGCCAGGGTGGCCGCGTTGGCGCCGAAGAACTGGCCCTGGGTGGTGCCGGCAACGCTGCCGTTGGCGGTGGCGGTGCCGGCGAACGAGGCGTTGGCGCTGTTGATGTTGGCGTTGACGTTGATCGACAGGCCGCCACCGCTCAGGCCACCGAGCAGGGTGCCATTGCCGAAGTTGGCGCGGAACGTACCCGACAGCAGGTTGCTGCCATTGAACTTGTTCAGGCCTGCCACGCTGTAGGTGGCCACGCCGGCCGGCAGCGTGGTGCCGGCACGGTCACCGACGAAATAGACCTGGCGGTTGTTGAAGCCACCAGCGGCGCCATCCTTGGACCACTCGCCGAACCACACATCGCCGCTGCCGACCTTCACGAAGTTGAAGTGGCCCATGCCGGAATGGCTGCCAGGGGTACCGGTGATCGGCATGGCCAGCGTGCGTACGGTGACACCATTGACGGTGGTCGGGGCCGAGTAGGCCGCCAGGCCCTGGAAATCGACCGGCTTGGCATTGGACACGGTGCCAACGCCGATACCGGCCTTGCCGGCCGAGTGCGGGCCGCCGTTGACTTCCGACGCACCCACCTTGACGTACAGCTGCGCATCGGTCGCCGGGCTGGCAGCGCCGACGATGTCGGCCGCCTGCGCAGTGCCGGCCAGGGCCAGTGCAGCGGCGACGGCCAACAGGGAACGGTTGATCATTTTCATGGTATTGCTCCTTGGGTTGAGGGAACTACGGGTACAACACAAAAAGGAACGGCGGCGGATCAGTTGCGCTGACCGCCGAAGGACGTATCGAACTGGCTGTTGCCGGCAAAGGTTGCGATGCCGGTCACCGCACTGGCACCGGCGCCGAAGAACTGGCCGCTGCTGGTACCGATGATCGAACCATTGGCGATGGCCGAACCGCTGAACGCACCGGTGGCGCGATCCAGCGTGCCGCTCGCGGCGAGCCTGTATCCGGTCCCGACCAGGCCGGCGGTGACGGTGCCGGTATCGAAATTCGCCCGCAGTGCACCTTCCAACACGCCGCTGCCATCAAAGCGGTTGATGCCAGCCAAGGTGTAGGTCACGATGCCTGCTGGCAGCGAAGTACCGGCACGGTCACCGACGAAGAACACCTGGCGGTGATTGAAGCCCGCCTGCGCGCCGCTGGATGACCATTCACCGAACCAGACATCTGCATTGCCCACCTGCACGAAGCTGAAGTGGCCCACGCCAGCGGTGGCGAACGGCAGGCCTGCGTCCGGGCCCAGCGTGCGGACCGTGGTTGCGCCACGCACCACCGTGGTGGCGTAGGGCACAAGGCTGGCCACGTCCACTCGCGCCGCGTTGGCATACGGCCCCAACGAAATGCCTGCGCGACCGGAACGGTGCGGACCGGCATTGAGTGTCGATTCGCCTGCGTTGATGTAATGGACGCCGTCCTGGGCCGGGCTCTGCCCGCCAGCGATGTCGGCAGCCATGACCGGCATGGAAGCCAGCAGGCCGATCGAAAGTACAAGGGTGCGGGGCTGTTTCACGGTTGATTCTCCCTGTCGAATGCGGACTCAGAAGCGTGCGGTGATGCCAAGCTTGATCGTGCGGCCCGGTGCCGGAAGCGTTGAGCGTGTTGCCGGGTCGACGTAATAGCGGTTGCCGAGATTGCTGCCGACCAGCTCGACGCTGGCGTGCTGGTTGAAACGCCAGCGGGCGTAGGCATCCACCGTGGTGATGTTTCCCCAGGTGAAGGGCACGTTCTGCCAGAGCAGGCTGCTGCCCCCGGCGATCAGGCGGTCGCGGTAGGCCTGCAGGTCCGGATTGTCGTGCCGCTGGTAGTGCACGATGCGGCTGCCCAGCTCCAGGCGCTCATCGAACAGGCGGGTGCCGAGTGACCAGTTCACCGACAGCTTCGGCGTGGCCTGGGTCAGCAGATAGCCGCTGACGAAGCCGTCCTGGACGCAGTTGGGCACCCGCCCCTGGTCCGCATCCAGCCGTACCGCCGAGCTTTCGTCGCAGACTTCGTTTTCAAGGATGCGGCTGATGCCCAGATCGGTGAAGAAGCGCCGGTTGTCGAAGCGCGCCTGCAGCTCGATGCCGCGGATGGTCTGCTTGTCGATGTTGTCGAACATGAAGTACGCATCACGCTCGATGACATTGCGGGTCTTGTGCACGTAGTAGGCCAGCTTGACGTCGGCATCGGCGGTGTTGCCGAACAGCCCGGAAAGGTTGTGCACGTACCCCAGCTCGTAGTTGTAGGCATGCTCCGGCTTGAGTGGATACAGCGGATTGAGGCTGCTGGAGAACGCAATGGTGCTTTCGAACATGCTGGGGAAGCGCACCGCCTCGCTGTAGCGCAGATAGGCACGAGCGGCCGGCGAGAAACGCACCGTCGCCGAGAACGTCGGCAACCAGGCGTGATCGCGGTGCCGTTCGTTGCGCCCGGCCACCGACTGCATCGCCCCGCCCCCGATCCTGCAGCGGATGTCGGTGCCGAGGACCATCGGCAGCAGCCCGGGGATGGCGGCGACCTGGCCGTTGAGGCAGGGATTGGTGGCTCGGCTGTAGTTACCGTTTGCATCGGGCAACCAGGGAATGCCGTGCTGGACCTCCCTGGGTGTCTCGTACTTGCGCAGCAGGTCGGCCAGCGACTGATCGACGATCCAGCCCATGCCGATGCTGTCCCAGAATTCCCGCTCACTCTCGAGTGCGTCGATCTCGCCCTGCAGGCTGTCCGGCCGCGGCGGCAGTTCATTCACCCGGTACTGCGCTTCGCGCGGCACGATCGAGGTCGTCTGCAGTTCCGGGTGGGCCTGCAGGAAGTCGTCGAACGCCCAGTAACGGCTGTAACGCACGCCGGCATTGAGGGTCAGGAAGTCGACCGGACGCCATTCCAGAGTGAGGTAGCCCTCGCCCTCCTGGCGACGGCCGGCACGCGGGTACATGCGCCAGCCGTCGGACGGGCCGAAATACGGGTCGCGCGAACCGAGCTTCTCGTATTGCCAGTTGCCGCCCACGGTCAGGTCCAGGGTCGAATGCAGGGCGAAGCGGTTGCTCAGGGTCAGGCCGGTCCGGTCGTTGCTCGCATTTGCCAGCGCGGTGTTGCGCAGAATCGGGCTGGCGCCGGCATTCCAGTCCGGATTGCCCGGGGCGAAGTTCGGAAAGCCGCCTGCGGTGTAGGTATCGCTGTCCGTCTCTGTGCGCCACAGGTTGGCGTAGAGGTCCAGCCAGCGGCTGCCGGCCGGCTGGAAGCGGTACTCCAGGTTCCAGGCATCGGACGCAACCCGGCTGAGCGGCCACTGGATGCGCCCATAGTCCGGCGCGGACAAGATGCGCGACGGCATGATCTCGCCATAGTGCGACAGCGTTCGCCGCCAGGTCGCCTTCAACCGCTGGTCATCGTTGATCTGCCAGCTGCCCTTGACCAGCCAGGACTCCTGTTCGCTGGAAGTATTGGGCACTTCATCGCCGGGCTTGAAGTAGCGCGCCAGCGTGGTGATGTAGTCGATGCCCTGGTACTCGAACTGCTCGCGCCGGTCCTGGTCGTAGTAGGCGTTGCCCCGGGTCCCGGAGAAGTAGTTGCCGCGCTTGCGCCAGGCGTAGGCGGCCATCAGGTCGACGTTGTCGCCACGCACGCCCAGCGCCAGGCGCCAGGCCTGGTCCTCGCCATCGAAGGGGTTGTTGCCACTGCGCGACTTCACCGGCACCACCAGGGTGCGGTCGTCGTAGGGCGAGTTCGGCGAGCCCTGCGGGAACCCCGGCACGGTGCGGTAATCCTCGCCGGTGTGCAGCCGCGGCAGGCGTGGCGCCACCGCATTGCTGCTGCCTTCGATCTTCAGCTCCCCGCCGAAGCGCTCACCCGTTTCCACGATGTCATCGACGTCGATGGTCTTGATCACCAGCGCGCCACCGATCCCGCTGTGCACATCGCGCACCAGCCCTGGCCCCTTGATGACCTGGATGCCACCCATCAGGTTGGGATCGATGTAATTGCGGTTGCTGACGCCGTTGTAGCCGCGCCAGACCGTGAGCGCCTGTTCGCCACCGTCGATGCTGACCGGCACCCGCCCCGGGCCCTGGATGCCGCGGATGTTGATGTCCAGTGCGCCGCTGTTGCGCGCATCGCCACTGAACACACCGACCAGATCCTTGACCACGTCGGCCGGGTTGGAGCCGCGGTAGCGCTCCACCCGGTCGCGCCCCGAATACGCCGTGGTCAGGTCCAGCGCGAACACATCATCGTAGCCGCGCCGATCACGCGCCTCGCCCCCTTCCGACTGCAGGCGACCGGCCACGTCCAGAGTCTCGGTTACCCGCACCCCTTGCCCTTCACCCGCCTCCACTGCGGCCCGCAGGCTCCAGGTGCCGTCCATGCCGCGCTGTGCGCGCACGCCACTCCCGCGCAACAGCTGCTGCAGCGCCTGCATCTGGCTGTACTCGCCTTTCACCGCACTGGAGCGGCGGCCCTCCACCAGGTCACTGCGGAACACCACCTGCACATCGGCCTGGCGGCCAAAGGCACGCACAGCGTCGGCCAGGGGCTGTTCCGGAATCGTGTACTGGCGCAACGGCGCGACGACCGCCGGTTGCGCCTGCACGCCCGGCGCCCAGGCCAGCGGCAGCAATGCAGTGGAGATGGCCAGGGCCAGGGCGGTGACGCGACGATGACAGGCGGATGCCGTGGACGGCATGGACAGGAACTCCTCAAGCGTGGCGGAACCACGGGCACATCCGGTGCCGGTGGCATGTCTGGCTTGAGGAGAAACGGTGTTTCGCTCTGGCTATACCTCTATAGACAGCGCGATGTGGCGATTGCCCACGGTTTTTTCATGTTTTTTTTATGCGACCGGTTCATCCGGGCATTGCGCGAGCCTCACCACACCAACAGCGCGCCGCCGGGCAAGCGCTGCACACGCAGCCCTGCCTGCGCGGCCACCGCATCGATGGCGGCCTCCGGTTGCTGCAGATGGAACAGACCACTGACCCGTAAGTCCGCGCCCTGCCCGCCCAGTACCCAGACTGGTGCACGACGGTAGCGCGCGAGATCAGCGATGGCCTGCGCGGCCGGCTGATCGTCGATCACTACCTCGCCACGCCGCCACGGCGCCATCGTCTCGAGATCTTCCAGCTGCACCGGCCGCAGCCAGCGACCGTCACGGAACACCCGTGCCTGCCCAGCATGCAGGCGCTGCACGCTGCCATCGCCTGGGCGCACATCGACCACGCCCTCGCTGACCTGAGTCACGACCGTGGTGTCCCGCATCGACACGCTGAAGGCGGTGCCCATGTCACGGATCTGGCCACCGCCGGCCTCGACCTGGAACGGTCGCTGTTCATGCACCACCTGGAACCAGGCCTGGCCGCGCAGCAGGCGCAGGTGCCGCCGCTGACCATCGAACTCAACCGCCAATGCGGTGCCCGCATCGAGTACGGCGGTGCTGCCGTCCTCCAGCTGCACCACGCGCGGTGCATCGCTGCTGCGCAGGTCACTGCGTGCCAGCAGCAACGCCTGCGGTGCGGCCGCGACCACCAGTACCACGGCGGCGGCACTGGCCAACAGCCACGGCAGGCGGCGGCGCGGTGCGATCGGGCGCCACCCTTCGCGATCAGCCGTCAGCCCTGGCAGCGCGGCCAGCACCTCTGGCCCGGCGGCATCCAAGCCCTGCCAGAAGGCCTGCTGCTGGCGCCAGGCCAGCGCATGGCAAGGGTCGGCCTGCAGCCAGCGCTGCAGGGTTCGTTGCTGACGTTCCGGCAGCGGGCCTGCACTGCACCGGATCACCCAGCGCAACGCCTGCCTGGCCTGACGCGGCGAGGGTTCGGACGTGTTCATGGTTGTGGCCTGCCGCACCACGAACGGGTGCGCCTTCCTGTTGTGACAACGGCGGGCGCGATCTGCCCACGGCAATCGCAGCTCATCAATGCACTCCCTGCTGATGCTGCTGGATCAACAGCGCCGCCCGCAGCACATTCTTGCCGACCAGGCTCTTGGAAATACCCAGCCTGGCGGCGATCTCGCGCTCGCTCAGGCCCAGGTAGCGGTTGAGCACGAAGCACTCACGCACCTGGGCCGGCAGCGCGAGGATGGTATGGGTGATCTCGCGCAGCTGCGCCTGGTCCAGCGCCTGCGCCTCGCCATCGCGGCTGGCCTCGGCCATGTCGAGGGCGTACTCGGCCATCGCACGCCGCTCGCGGGCGTCGGACTTGCTGCGGTTGAGCGCGTGGTGGTAGGCCATCCGGTACAGATAGCCGCGCGGCTCGAGGATGGGCGGATCGCCGGGCACGCTGCTGGCCTTCAGGTACAGGTTCTGCAGGGTGTCCTCGGTACTGGCCGGGTCGAGATAGCGCGCGATGAAGCGAGACAACGCACGGCGCTCGCGGATCAGCAGCTCGACCAGCGCCAGGGCATTGGGAGACATAGGTGCCAAGGCCGGACCGGGGAATGATGGGCGTGATGGCGACGGTCCGGACGTGGATTGTGGGCTGCGCGGCCGCAGGCGGCAAGCAGAGGCCCCGATATCATCCACGCATGGTGTGGTTGGAAGACCTAGGGTTCCTCCAGCGCCTCGAAGCGCTCGGCGAGGTAATCGATCAGCGCACGCACTGCAGGCAACAGGCCGCGTCGCGATGGAAACACCGCGTGCACGATGCCATGCTTTGGCACCCACTCGGGCAGCACCGGCACCAGCGCACCGCTGGCCAGTTCGCCGCTGATCATCATCCGCGGCAGCATCAGCAGGCCCACCCCGGCCACCGCGGCGGTGCGCAGCGCGATCATGTCATCGCTGACCAGCCGCGGGCGATGGTGCACGCTGGCCAGCACATCGTCCGGCCCGGTGTATTCCCAGACATGCTGCTGGCTGGGCGACGCCAGATCGACGGTCGGCATCATCGCCAGATCGGCCGGCACCTGCGGCGCGCCCAGCCGCTGCAACAGCGCCGGGCTGGCACTGGTGCACCAGACCCGGCGCGCCAGCACGCGTACCACCAGGTCACTGTCCTCCAGCGGCGGCGGTCGCACGCGGATCGCCACGTCCACACCCTCGCCCACCACGTCGACGCGCCGGTTGGTGGCCTCCAGCTGCACCGTCACCTGCGGGTGCAGGGCGAGGAAATCGGCCAACATCGTGCCGATGCGTGCATGCAGGATCGCGATCGGGCACGCCAAGCGGATCGTGCCGCGCGGCTCGGCGCGTGACATCGCAATTGCTTCTTCGGCCGCTTCGGCCTCGACCAGCATGGCCTTGCAATGGCGGTAGTAGTCCTGGCCGACCTCGGTGACCGAGAAGCGCCGGGTCGAACGCTGGATCAGGCGCACGCCCAACCGTTCCTCCAGCAGCGCGATACGCCGGCTCAGTTTCGACTTCGGCATGGCCAGCGCCCGGCCTGCCTGCGAGAAGCCGCCGTGCTCGATCACCATGGCGAAGTAGAACAGGTCGTTGAGGTCACAACGGCGGATATCTGCGATGAACACGGGGCGATCTCCTGCGGCCCACGGCCTGCGACCATTGTTCACCAGATAGGACTATGACGGCAAATATTGGCGCCTACTGGCCTCATTGTCGCGGCGATATCGTCTTCGCAACGAAGAACAGCGGCCGGCAGCCCCGGCCAGGAGATCGCCATGAAGCGTGTCACCGGTACCTACAGCGCCCCCCGCCCGCACTGGGTGGGCGACGGATTCCCCGCCCGTTCGATGTTTTCCTACAACACCCACGGCCAGCACCTGAGCCCGTTCCTGCTGCTGGACTATGCCGGCCCCTACACCTTCGCTCCCAGCGATACCCCGCGTGGCGTTGGCCAGCATCCGCATCGCGGTTTCGAGACCGTCACCATCGTCTATGAAGGTGAGGTCGCCCACCGCGATTCAACCGGGGCCGGCGGCACCATCGGCCCGGGTGACGTGCAGTGGATGACCGCTGCCTCCGGCATCCTCCACGAGGAATTCCACACGCCGGAATTCAGCAAACGCGGCGGCACGCTGGACATGGTCCAGCTGTGGGTGAACCTGCCGGCGCGCGACAAGATGGGGTTACCGGGCTACCAGACCCTGCTCGACGCACAGATCCCCTCGGTGGATCTGCCCGATGGCGCCGGCCGCGTGCGTGTCATCGCCGGCCGCTTCGACGGTCATGCCGGCCCGGCGCGTACCCACACGCCGATGGATGTCTGGGATATCCGCCTGCGGCAGGGCCACCACGCCGAACTGCCGGTGGCCGATGGCCGCACGCTGGCGCTGGTGGTGCTGAAGGGCTCGGTGCGGATCAACGGCGGCCAGCCGGTCGGCGAGGCACAGCTGGTCACCTTCGACCGCAGCGGCGAGGACGTGTTCGTCGACGCCGATAGCGACGCCACCGTGCTGCTGCTCAGCGGTGAACCGATCGACGAGCCGGTGCTGGGCTATGGCCCGTTCGTGATGAACAGCCAGGCCGAGATCGCGCAGGCGGTCAACGACTTCAACAGCGGCCGCTTCGGCCAGATCGCGCACTGATCGTTTCAATGCTGCGGGTATTGGCCCGCCGCACCTTCCGGGCCATCGCCCACCTTCTCCAGGAGACTGACCATGAGTACCCCCGGCAACTTCAACGGTGCCCGCCCGGTGATCGATCCGGACAACGCCGCGATGCTGCTGATCGACCATCAGAGCGGCCTGTTCCAGACCATCGGTGACATGCCGTTCACCAGCGTGCGCGCCCACGCCACCGCACTGGCCAGGATGGCCACGCTGGCAAAGATGCCGGTGATCACCACCGCCTCTGTTCCGCAGGGCCCGAACGGCCCGCTGATCCCGGAGATCCACGACGCAGCCCCGCATGCCCAGTACGTGCCGCGCAAGGGTGAGATCAACGCTTGGGACAACCCGGAATTCGTTGCCGCAGTGAAGGCCACCGGCCGCAAGCAGCTGATCATTGCCGGCACCATCACCAGCGTGTGCATGGCCTTCCCGTCAATCGCCGCCGTTGCCGATGGCTACCAGGTGTTCGCAGTCATCGACGCGTCCGGCACCTATTCGAAGATGGCCGAGGAGATCACCCTGGCCCGCGTGGTGCAGGCCGGCGTGGTACCGATGGACACCGCCGCGGTGGCCTCGGAGATCCAGCGCACCTGGAACCGCGACGATGCCCAGCAATGGGCCGAGGTCTACACGAAGACCTTCCCGAACTACCAGTTGCTGATCGAAAGCTACCTGAAGGCGCAGGAGGTGCAGAAGAGCCACGAACCGTTGGATTCTCAACGCAGCTGAGCTGTCCCGGTGCCGGCCGACCGCCGGCACTTCCCCGAACCAGGAGACCCATCATGTCCAGTGAACCGATCCGCGACCCGGTCAGCGACCACCTGCTGACCCCGCAGAATTCCGCCTTCATCATCATCGACTACCAGCCGGTGCAGGTGAACTCCATCGCCTCGATGGACCGCCAGCTGCTGGTCAACAACATCGTCGGCACCGCCAAGGCCGCCGTCGCCTATGGATTGCCGATCGTGCATTCGACGGTGAACGTCAAGACCGGCCTGAACAAACCGCCGATTCCGCAGCTGCGCAAGGTGCTGGGCGACTATCCCACCTACGACCGCACCACCATCAACTCCTGGGAGGACGTCGAGTTCCGCAAGGCGGTGGAAGCCACCGGACGCCGCAAGCTGATCATGACCGCGCTGTGGACCGAGGCCTGCCTGACCTTCCCGGCGCTGGATGCGTTGAAGGAAGGTTATGAGGTGTATGTGGTGGTCGACGCCGTCGGCGGTACCTCGCTGGCCGCGCACGATGCCGCGCTGCGCCGAATCGAACAGGCCGGTGGCCAGTTGATCAGCGTGCCGCAGCTGTTCTGCGAGCTGCAGCGCGACTGGGCACGTTCGGAAACGGTGCCGGCCTTCATGAACCTCTTCATTGAAACCGGCGGTACGGCGGGCATCCAGTTCTCGTACGATCGTACCGAGTGATTGCGTGGCGGCGCCGACCCTGGCTGGCGCCGCCCTTGGGAACGGTCGAGCATGGCTCGACGCTATAGACAGATGGAGAACGTGATGGCCTACGCACGCATTGTTTCGACCGCCGACAACTACCTGCACCACATCAGCAACGGCACATTCGATGTGGATGCGGACGAGCCTGCCTCGCTGGGCGGCCAGGGCAAGGGCTTCGCACCGTTCGACCTGTACCTGGCCTCGCTGGCGGCCTGCACCGCCATCACCCTGCGCATGTATGCGCAGCGCAAGGGCTGGGAACTGGGCGAGTTCCATGCCGAGCTGCGCTCGGAACGTGACGCGGATGGACGCTTCCACGTGCACCGCGTGCTGCATGCCAGCGCCGCGCTGAGCGATGCGCAGTGGCAGCGGTTGCTGGAGGTGGTGGAAAAGACCCCGGTGACCCTGGTGATGCGCGAAGGTGCACGCATCACCAGTGAGCGTGGGGCCGCAGCGTAGCCCCATCCACGCATGGCGTGGATCTACAGACGACGCTAGCCGGGCATGGCCCGGCGCTACCGGAGCGGCGCGGGGCCATCGGGTAGCGCCGGGCCATGCCCGGCGGCCGCTCAGCGCCGTGAATGCAGCACGGTGCGCTGGCGCATCGCGTTGAATTCCTGCTCCACCTGCTGGATATCCTCGGCCTGGAACCCGGCCGCGTCCAACAGCTGGTCGGCGGCGGCCGCCGCCAGCGGATCGTCGTCACGCTGGCGCCAGCAGCGCGCCGGCAGGAAGTAACCCACTTCGCTGCGCCCGCGCATGATCACCACCGGCCGGCCTGCATACAGCAGGAACTCCGCCAAGTGCTGGCGCAGCCCCTCCACCGAGACATAGGCCGGCCCGATGCCCAGCGATCGACTGGACGGTTCGGAACTTTCAAACAGCTTGCGACGGCTCATCCACTCCTCCATATGTGCAACGCGTGGTCTCCTTTCCCTAGACGGGCGCATCACTGCGCCCCCGCCACGCACTACCTGATCCACATCACGCCGTCACTCAGAACCCGGAATTGAACTCCAGCTGGAACACGTCGATCGACAGTGGAGCACCGGACACTTCCTTGGCCGCCATCCACTTGCCGCTGATCCAGCTGCGCGCGTCCAGCGCGTAGGCGCCGCCCACGTAGTAGCCGCGGGCGTTGGTGCCACCGAGGTGGAAGTTCGGGTCGTTGTAGGCATCGGGCAGCGCATCGGCCTCGATATGCTTGTAGCCCAGCAGCGCCTGCCACTGGCCCTTCTCCTTCAGGTCGGTGGCACCGAAGGTGGCCTGCACCATCCAGGCGGTGTCGCCACTGCGGAAGGTATCGATGCTGGCGGCGCCACCGGCACCGTAGTTGTTGACGATGCCGTTGTTGGCGCGGCTGAACATGGCCTGCTTGTCGTAGGCCAGGTTGCGGATGTAGTCGCCATCCAGGCGCAGGCCGATGCCCTGAGCCAACTGCGTATCCCAGCGCAGGTTGAGCGTGGCCAGGCGGAATGCCGAGGCCAGGCCGACATACTGCGGGGTCGGCGTGTTGGCCGGGTCCAGCGGATTGCGCGCGATGTCGCGGATCAGCATCAGGGTATTGCCCTTCTGCATGAACGCTGGGCGCGACCAGTCGGTATCGCAGCCCACCGCGCCCGCATATAGCGCGCACGGCGAGGACAGGCGGCCGCTGATGTTCTTGAAATCGTAGTAGCCCAGTGCGGCACGCAGCGCATTGTCGTCGTTGAAGCGCCAGTTCATGCCGACCTGTGCACCGGACAGCCACTTGTTCTCGTTCGGGGTCTTGACCCGGCTCTGGCTGGGCGAGCTGTCGGAGGTGTACTCCAGCGGTACCACCGCAAGGTTGCCGAACAGCTCGAGATCTCCCCCGTTGAAGTCGTGTTTCAGGTTGGCGGCCAGGCCGTCGAAGTTCAGGTCGTTGGAGAACAGCGTATCGCTGGTCCAGAACGGATTGCCGAAGCGGCCGCCGCGCACCGTCACCCAATCGGCCGGGCTGTAGGCCAGCCAGGCCTGGTCCAGCCACACGTCCTTCTTGCTCAGGCCACCACCCAGCTGTTCGGTGGTTGACACCGGGCCATTGCTGCTGCCGCTGGCCAGGCGCACGCCGGCCGTGGTGTGCTGGCCGATGGTCGCCTCGATGCCCAGGCGAGCGCGGATGCGCCACAGGTTGCGGCGGTCCTGGCGGGTGTTCAGCAGCGGCGGCAGCTGCAGGTTGGTGTTGGTGTTGGTGTCGAAGCCGTTGCCGGAATTGATCGACGACCAGTTGCTCACGATGTCGCTGTTGCGTTCGGAGAAGAAGCGCGACTCGCTGCGCACGCGCATGTCGCCGGTGACCTTGATGCGCTTGGTCCACTCAGCCACTTCGTTCGGTGCCGCCCAGCTCTCGGACCTGGCCTGCGCCATCACGTCCTGGCGCACTTCGTCACGGATGCCGTCGCGCACGCTCTGCGGCACGTAGGGCACGCGCACGTCGCCGGCCTCCAGGGCCACGCCACCGCTGGCGGCCGAAGGTACGGTGGTCGCGGTGCGCGACGCGGCCGCTGCTTCAGCCTCGGCCTGCACCAGCAATGCCTGGCCGTCTTCGGGCTTCAGCGCGCCACTGGCGATCAGGCCCTTGATCAGCTTGACCATGGTGGTTTCTGCGGCCATCGCACCGGCCGGGGCGGCCAGGCTGAGCAGCACGGCGCAGCACAGCAGCGCCCGTCGGGCCGGCCGCGAGCAGCGGGAGTCGGTTCGTGCGCGGTCGTGGTCGTTCATCACGGTTCTCATCCAAAGAAGGGAAATCACGGAAGTCGGGAATCAGGCCCCGGGACGGCGGCCCTGGATCAGCACGCGGGCGGGGAAATCGAGCGACGGCGGCGGTGCCTGGTCGACCTTGCCGATGCGTCGCAGCGCATCGAGCACGGCCGCGTCGGCCTCCCCGTTGCCACTGCCACGCACCAGCTCGACCTTTTCCAGGCGGCCATCGTTGGACAGCCACACATTCACCTGCAGCTGGAACGCCAGGCGCTTGACCTTGTCGTCGCGCGAGATCGCCTGCTGCATCAGGTAGCCGAGATAGCGCCCATAGGTGGCATTGCCGGCGCCGCCACGGCCGACGCCGGACGAACCGCCGCCACTGCCGGACTGGATGCCGAAGTTGTCACCACCGGCCTGCGCATCGGCATTCATCGTCACCGGGTCTGCATTGTCCGGCGTCGGTGTGGGCTCTTCAGCGGGCGTCGGCTGATCCAGCGGCTCCGGTTCGGGCATCGTTTCTTCCGGCGGCGTCTCCGGCTCCGGTGGCTTTTCCGGCGGCGGTGGCGGCGGCGGAGGGGGGGGCGGCAATGCCAGCATCGGCGGCTGCACCACCGGCCTGCGGGTGCTGGCGGTGTCCTTGAACAGCATCCACCACACGGCGATGCCGAGCACCAGCAAAGCGGCAAGCACCAACGCGAAGGTCACCAGCAACTGGCGTCCGCGCATGCCGGGCTCCGGCCGAGGGGGTTGATGGGCCGTCATGCCTCAGCCCTGCGCCTTGCCGGTGACCAGGCCAACCTGGGCCAGCTCCAGCCGCCGCAGCAGGTCCAGCACCTCGACCACACGGGCGTACTGCACCTGCGCGTCACCGCGCACGATCACCGGGAAATCCGGCGTGGTCGCGCGCTCGGTGCGCAGGCGATCTTCCAGCTCGGCCATCGTCACCGGATAGGCATCCAGGAATACCTGACCACTGGGGTCGATGGTGATCGCCTTGGTCTTCGGCTTCTCCAGCGCGACGCTGTTGCTGGCCTTCGGCAGGTTGACCTCGATGCCGGGAATGGAGGCGTTGCTGGTCAGGATGAAGATCACCAGCACCACCAGCAGCACGTCGACGAAGGGCGTCACGTTGATGCCCTTCTCGCGCTTCTTGATGCCGAACTTCGCCTTCTGGCCCATGGCGCGCCCCTCAGCCCTGGACCGCGGCCGGGCCGCGCCCGTCCTGCTCTTCGGCCAGGCGCGCGGCGAACTCGTCGATGAACACCGCCATGTCGGCGCCGATCGCCTCGGCACGTGCTCCCAGGTAGTTGTAGCCGAACAGCGCCGGAATCGCGACGCCGAGGCCGGCTGCGGTACACAGCAGCGCCGCGGCCATGCCCGGTGCCACCGAATTGATGTCCACCGCGCCGGCCATCGCCGCCACCACGAACACCAGCATGATGCCGATCACGGTACCGAACAGGCCCACGTACGGCGCGCCTTCGATGGTGGTCGACAGCCAGTTCATGCGCCGTGCCATCGCTTCCTGCTCGCGCACCATCACCGCATCCATCGAGGCGCGGATCGCGGCGATGGTGGCGCCACTGAGGTAACCGCTGTTGCCATCGCGCTGGTGGCGCTGCTGCATTTCATCGATGGCCACCTGGTAGATGCGCCACAGCGAACCGTCGTACATCGCGGTGGGTGCCTTGCCCTGGCGGTCCATGTCGGACAGGGTGCGCAGCGGCACACCGGACAGCTTGCCGAAGCTCTCGGTGAACACTGCATTGGCCTTGCTGGTACGGCCGAAGTGCCGCCCCTTGGCAATCATGATCGCCCACGACAGCAGCATCATCAGGCCGAGGATAGCGACCACCACCCAGGCGTCGAACGGCATCGCCTTGAGGATGAAGGCGAAGTGGCTCTGCCCGGCGGACTGCTCGTCGGCACCGTAGCTGATCAGGCGCGAGTCGGCGCCCTGTGCGGTGGCATCGGCCAGCAGCAGTGCCGCCGGTCGTGCCACGCGCGAGATACGCAGCTCATCCAGTGCGCCCTCGAAATTGGCAAACGGCTGCACCGCGCCCGGCGCATCAGCGCCCACCACCGGCGCGGTGGTCAGCGCCGGCAGCTCGCCGCTCAGCTGGGCGACCACGCGGCCATTGAGGTACAACTGCAGTGCGCCCTTCTCCGCAGTCAGCGCCACATGCGCCCACTGCCCTTCCGGAATCGGCTGCGCCGGCGTGCTGCGCTGGCCATTGAGCTGCACGAACGGCACCCGGTTTTCGATGCCCAGCACCAGTTCGGACGCACCGTCACGACGGGCGTAGATCGCCTGTGCGGCGTTGTTGCTGCCCGGCTTGATCCAGGCCGAGACGGTGAGCGGCGCGCCCGCCTCCTGCGCAAGCGATGCGCTGGCCGGCAGCGGCAGCGGGGCTGCGCCCAACTGAACGCCGCGGCCGATCACCGAGCCTTCCGACGGCGGCGCCACGGCCCCGGCGTTGTTTCCATAGGCGGTGGTGTCGCGGGCCGGCGCATTGGCCTCGGCAAAGTGGTAGACCAGCGTGTAGTCCGGGTCGAACACCTGCTGGCCATTGCCGCTGGCCGGGGCCTTCTCGTTGCCGTAGTACATCCAGATCGTCTGCGGTGCTGCGGCGCTGACCGCCGGTACGTCCACCCAGACCAGGGCCAGGCCCAGCCTGGGATCGAACTGTTCGATCTGGTGGGCCAGCACGGTGCGGCCATCACCCGAGACGAAGCGCAGGTCGTTGCCCGCGTCCTGGGTGCCGTCGAAACCGAAGTTGCCGGTATGCAGGCGCAGCAGCAGCGGCGTGCGACCCGGGTCACCGGCCAGGCCCGCGCCCTGCGGGCCGGCGTCGACGGTGATCGGCTTGCGGTACTTCCATTCGGCCTGCCACCAATTGGCATCGGCCGCAGCGACCGGCAGCGCAACCAGCGCGGCCAGCAGCAACAACACTCGGGAAAGCAAACGGTCCATGCGAAGGGTCTCCGGAGAACGCATGTTCAAGGGAAGGGTCAGTAACTGGTGCTGATGTTGAAATGCAGGCGCGGGTCGTCCTTGCGCGTGACCGGGCCATCGGCATAAGGCCAGGCGTAGTCCAGGCGCAGTTGCAGGTGTTCGCCGAGGCGCATCTGCGCGCCCAGGCCGACCGAGGCCAGGTTGTACTTGTCGCGCTGCTCGGGCAGCGGCTGGCGCAGGCGCAGGTAGGCCGCGTCGGCAAAGCTGTAGACACGCAGGTCGGTACCGCTCCACAGCGACCACGCCGGGGTCCGCCATTCCAGGCTGGCCAGGCCGCCGTAGTCGCCGATCGCCTCGGCCGACAGGTAGCCACGCACGGTGTACATGCCGCCAGCAGCGAACTGCTCGGCCGACACCAGTGGCGCATCGGTTACCTGCAGCGCGCCACGCGCATACCACTGCCAGTCACTGCTGAAGGTGTGGGTGTTGGCCACGTCGGCCTTGAAGGCGACGAAACTCGGATCGGCCCAGTAGCGCTTCTGGCCGAAGGCGGTGGCGTCACTGCCATAGCCGAACAGGCGGCGGGTACCGGCCACCAGCTGGGTGTTGATGCTCAACTGATCCTGCTCGCCCTGGCGCACACCGACAAACCCCAGGGTGATCGGCGCGTACTTCAGCGGCGTCTTCAGGCTCTCCTTGCCCATCTGCGTGTCTTCCTCGGTGTCCTTGAAGTCCACGCCGAGGCTGAGCTGGCGCCACCACTGGCTGCTGCCGGCCAGTCGATAGTTGAGCTTGAGACCGATCGAATGGCCGTTGCCGACCACATTGGTTCCGGTGCCGGTACCGACCTGCCCACCCGCGTTCAGCACGCGGCTGTCGGATTTGTAGCCGGACGCTTCCAGGCTCCACGGCGTGCCTTCGAACGGCATCGCGTACGAGGCCGAGAACACCTTGGCCTGCTTTGCATCTTCCGGCGCCAGGTACACGCCGATGTTGGCGCTGTGCCCCCGCTTCCACAGGTTGTCGTAGGCCAGCGACGCACTCAGGCGCAGCTTCTCGGTGTCGGCGCTATGGTCGTTGTTGAGTGACGCGCTGGCACGCCACGGCGACTTCTCTTCGACCTGCAGGTCCACATCCATCGTGCCTGGCACCTGGCCCTCCCGTACCAGCGGCATCACCTGGCGGCGGCCACCTTCGTTCAGCGCGGTCAGTTCCTTCTGCGCCTGGTCGAAGTCCGGCACCTTGCCTTCCGCCAGCGCCGGCACGCGCTCGCGGATGCGCTCGGGCGATTCGTGCTTCGTTCCCACGACCCGCAGCTGGCCGATCGGTGTCTGCTGTACCTTCAGCAGTACCACGCCACCGCTGACCTGCTGCTCGGGCAACTCCACGTAGACCGACTGGTAGCCCACCTGCTGGTAAAGCGCATTGACTGCATCGCGTGCCTTCTCGACATCGGCCAGGGTCTTTCCCGGGCCGAGGAACGGCTCCACCGCGCGCTCGATCTGGCGCGGGTCGAGCACGGTGTTGCCGCGCACGATGTATTCATTGATGTTCACGCTGGGCGCAGGCGCCGCCTCCTGCGCGAACAGCGGCAGCGGCATCACGGCCAGGGCCAGCACCAGCGGATGCAGGCGCAGCGGAAGGCGGACGGCTCGGCACGGAACAGGAGTCATCGAAGGCATCACGTCGTATCGAAGGGAGTGGCCAGGGAGCGGCGCGTGGGTCTACCAACAGGACGTGCACGTCGCGTCAAAACCGCCAACAGTTTTGTGACAGCACTGTCATCTTCTGACAGCGCCGGAACACTCGCGGGCGGAGACTGCCCTCGCCACACGTCTTCATTGCAGAACGTCGGTTGTCGCAGGAGATTAGAGATGAGTGAGCCGTTGAAGGCGGGCGTTCGCCCTGCCCTCGCCCTTGCCTTGTTGCTGGCGTTGCCATCGGCCTGGGCCGAAGAGGCGAAGAAGCAGGACGATGCCGCGCCGTGCATCGAAGTACAGGTCAACGGCGAGCGCATTCCGGCCTGGGACTGCCTGCAGCGCAAACTTGCGCCGGCATCGAAAACGGCGAAATCACCGGCGCTGCCGGAGGCCGAACGCCTGATGCGGCAGCCTGGCAACCAACTGATGCAGTACAACCTGGAAGGCACACGACAGCGCATGGGCGATGCGTTCGGGCGCTCGGTGGTGCCGCAGCGACCTGCGCGCTGAGCCAGCGCCTTTGTAGAGCCGAGCCCATGCTCGGCTGTCTTTACATTCATCGGCGATGCCGCGCAGGCGCAGCCGAGCGTAGGCTCGGCTCTACGGTGCCGCGGGCACGATGCCATCGGTCGGTACCGGCGGCAGCTCGGGCACCGGGAGGCTACGCGATTGCCCGGCCTGGTTCAGTTCCACCGCGCTGGCACTGATGCTGGCCAGCACCGTGCAGGGTCCGAGCCGTTGGCCGGGCGCATACGCTTCCGCCGGGCGTCCATCGACCGAGAGCAGGGCCAATGGCGCATGGTCACCGGCCATCACGCCCAGCACCACCACCTCGGTCTGCACTGCACCGGGGGACAGCAGCCGCACCAGCGGCAGGCTGGCCACTGCATCGAACATCGGCCGTACCGGCGCCACGGCCTTCGCCTCACTGGCCGCGGCCGCTGGCGCCACGGCAGACAGGGTGACACTCCAATAGGCCACCACGGCCAGCAGCAGCGTCGCCGCCAGCAGGGTCAGTATGCGATTGCGATCCCAGCGCCTGCCATCCATGTTCCGCACCACCGCCACGTTCGTGTCCGCCTACGCTAGCAGCTGTGGCTGACGCTTTTGTTTCATCATGCCGGCCTACGCTGGCAGGTATCGACCCGGACAGGAGGCAACGTCGATGCAGCGCGTGCCGCGTGGTTTCACCCTGCTGGAACTGATGGTGGTGCTGGTGATCATCGGCATCTGCACGGCCGGAATCGGGCTGGGCCTGGGCAGCCTGCTCGACCCGGGCCGGCAGCTGCGACAGGAAGCCGAGCGGTTGGCGCAGCGCCTGCAGGTGGCGCGCGATGAGGCGCGCATCGATGGCCGCCCCCTGCGTTGGCAGGCCGACGCCAACGGCTATCGTTTCAGCCGCCGCGAAGGCAGCGGTTGGGTGACCGTTGAACACGATGATCTGCTGCGTCCGCAGAAGTGGCAGGCAACCGGCATTGCGGTGCAGCCCGCCAACCCCATTGAGCTGAGCCCGGAGTGGATCGGTATCGCCTGGGAGCTTGGCTTGTCGCTGGATGGTCGCAAACTGCGTCTTCGTGATGATGGCAGCGGACAGTTGCAGGTCGTGCAATGAAGCAGGCGGCACGCGGATTCACCCTGATCGAAGTGCTGATCGCATTGGCGATCGTATCGATTGCACTGGCGGCGGTGATGCGCTCGGTGGCAGTGGCGACCGACGATCAGTCACGGCTGCGTGACCGTCGCCTGGCACTGTTGTGTGCGCAGGATCGCTGGCAGGAACTGCGTCTGAGCGGACAGGCACCGCAGGATGACCGGCAGCGCTGCGTGCAGGGGCGCAGCAGCTTCCTGGTGCTTCAGCATCTGGGCACGGGCAGCGACGGCCAGCCGCAGCTGGAGCTGAGTGTGGTTGCCGAAGATGCACCCCGGCAGTCGCTGGCGCGGATGCAGTTGCCATGGACGGCGGCGCAATGACGCGCGCCGTGCGCGGTTTCACCCTGATCGAGGTGATGATTGCGATCACCATCATGGGCGTACTGGCGCTGATCTGCTGGCGGGCGCTCGACAGCGTGGCCAACAGCAATCAGCGCCTGCGCCAGGCCGATGCCGAGACCACGACGGCGCTGCGCGTGCTGCAGCAGTTCCAGCGTGATATCGAAATGCGCGCAGACGATGCGTTGATGAATGGCGCAGTGCGGCCGGCCGATCAACCGCAGCGGTTGCTACCGCCGTCGCTGGTGAGCGAGCGGCACCCGGATGGGAGCTTCGCGCTGGAGATCACCCGCAGTGTCGGCAGCGATGGGCTGCACTGGCAACGGGTACGCTGGTGGCGGCAGGGAAGTACGCTTTGGCGGGCCAGCGGCGCAGCGACGGATCGGTATCCCCTGCCGGCGCCGGATCTGTCGAAGGGCATTGCCGTGGCGCGCGAGGTACAGCGGTTCGAGGTGTGGGCATGGCAGTCCGGTGCCGGCTGGGCGCCGTTGCCGAGCGAAGGCGAAGTGCTGCCGGCCACCGGGCTGGAACTGCGGCTGGGCCTGCGTGATGGGCGTGGGCCGTTGAGTTACCGGCGCGTGCTGGAGCTGTAGGATTCTTCCCAGGCAAAGCATCCACGCACGGCGTGGATCTACGGTGGGTGCCGACCGTGCCTTGGTGGGTGCCGACCGTTGGTCGGCATTGTTGTTGGCTCCGGAATCCGCGCATTGCATGGATCCCCCCGCCTGCCGCCGGGCACTCTCCTGCACCCGGCGGCGTTGTGTCGGTGGTCCTCACCGCTGATGGCCGTTCCCTGCCCTCCGTGCCGTCCTGGCTGGGGCCGCCACCGCTCCTTGGCGGCTGGCCCGATGCTGTCCGTTCTTCCGGCCCGATCGCATCCACGCATGGCGTGGATCTACCTTGGTGCCGACCGTTGATCGGCACCGTTGCAAGAGGCCTACCGGCGCTGCGTGCCCTCGTCGCGACTTGCCTGCGGGAACTGGAAGGCACTGTTGGCGTCATAGCCAGCGTTGGCAGTATTGCCACGCGCCGGCGGGTTGATGCTGCTGGTGCCGCTGCCGAAACCGAGGATCTGCACGCTGATCACCGATGGCTGGTTGCGCCGCGCATCATCCTGGCTCTTGCGCATCACATCCTGTGCCGCCTGGCTGGCGCTGTTGGCTGCTGCACTGGCCGAGGCCAGCGCGTTGACGTTCACCGTGGCCAGCACGGGCAGGCCCTTGCTTTCACCCTGTACCTGGATGTTGGCGGCGTTGAGCACCTGCAGCGCGGCCAGGTTGATGTTGCCCGAGACGCGGATGCCAGCTTCGCCCGCATCGATGGTGCCCAGCGGCGCGATCAGGTCGACATCGCCCGGCCGCACTTCGGCAATGGGGTTCAACGTTGCGATGCCTGCACCACTGGCCGGGGCCTGCGGCGACAGGAGCACATTGCCCCAGCCGTCATAGACGCGGCGCGGTGGCGTGTACAACAAGGTGGTCTGCGAACCACGGCCGGCATTGATGTCACCCTGCTCCGACCAGGCCAGGATGTCACCGCCGAACGTTGTCATCACCCGCGACAGGCCCAGCAGCACGCTGTCCTGGCTGAACAGCCGGATGTCACCCTGCCCCTGGGTCACCAGCCCGGCACTGGCCGGCGGCACCACGCCCTGCACACCCACCACGATCTGTCCGCCCGGCGCCATCAGCTCGATGTTGCCGCCGGCTTCGGTACGCACGCCGGAGCCTCCGTACAACAGGATGTCGCCGGTACGGTCGATGGCCGTTCCGGCAGCGTCCTTGTCCGGCATCAGCGTGGCGATGGCCTCGCGGCCGCGCAGGTAAGAACCAACGCGTGGCCCATTCCGATCATTGTACTCGCGCCCACCTTCACGCAGTTCGGCGTAGTAGACCTGGCGCAGGAAGATGCGCTGCTGTTCCTTCGGCAGCCGGTCGAATGCCGCCAGGGCCTCGGCGCCACCAACCGCCAGACCGAAGCGCTGCTGCAGCCACTCCCTCAACTCCTTGTCGTAGATCTTCACCGCCTTGCCCGGTTGCGCAGCCAACGACTGCGAGGGATCGGCGAGGTTGGCCGGATCCAGGTAGCGCGTGCGCAGTGCATCGAAATCAATGGCCTGATTGCCCGCCGTCAAGGCAATGCTTGCGCCCGGGCGCGTATCGCCCTGCACGATGCCGCCCAGGCTGACGATGCTTCCTGCCTCTTCCTGGCGCAGCTGGCGACCGGCGCTGACCTCGACATTGCCCGGGCCGGCCACCGTCAGATTGCTGCGGATGATGTCCCGGCCCGCCTCGATCCCGCTGATATCGGTTCCGCGGGTGTTGAGCGCGGTGACATCGGCGCTGATGACATCGCGGCCGGCGCGCAGCCGTACCGCCGAGCCCGCCTCAAACCAGTCAAATACGGTACGTCCGCCATTCTGGCCATTGCGCGAGAGCTGCCGCCTGCTGCCGCTGCCCAGCCCGATGATATCGCCGGCCACGGCATAGAACCGGCTGACCGCCGTCGGCGTAGCCGACAACGACGCACCAAGCGCGGTATTGGGACCGAACGCGAAATACGGCAGCACGGTGTCAGGGCTGGCGGCGTTCCCATCGACGGATACATTGCTGCGCACCGTTCCCGCGTTTCCGGGCCCCTGCGCGATGAAGCCGGGATCGAACGGACCAGGGATGCGGGCATCACTGCTGGAGCGCGCGATCTGTGTCGCTCGGTTGGCGGCCAGGATCGATCCTCCCGCCAGCACCTCCAGCCGTCCCGACGCCGAGGGCGCCAGCAGGATGACGTCCTGGGCATCAGGCACACTGCCGCTGCGCAGATTGGCGAGATTGATGTTGCCCGAGGCTGCAATGGCGGTGAACCGGGAGGGATACAACCAGTAGTTGAGATAGATGTCGCCATTGCTGGCGTTGATTTCGACCACCTCCCTGGCCTGATTGCTGCCGCTCGCATGCTGCGTGCCCACCAGGCCCGGCGACAGATTCCCGCCGGCGGAGAACAGGTCCAGCGCGGTGCGCGGCGTCCATAGCGAGAACCAGCTCGTGCCAGACGCGCGGCTGCCATCATCCAGCACGATCGTGTTGAAATTGGCCACGGGAACCCGGCCTGGATCGGCGGCACTACCCAGCACCACGTCGCCGCGCGCCTGCAACTGCGCGGTTGAGTCGCCCAGCACCAGCACCGGTCCGGCCATCGCAACCGGGCTGTCGGCCACCAGCGGATCCTTCAGGCCCAGTTGCCCATAGCTGGCCTGGACTGTACTGAGGCCACCAATGCGCGCAGCGTCGATGCGGGTATTGCCACGAACATTGGTCACCACGCCATTGACGTCCAGGTCCTGCTGATCCGATGTGCTGCCACGACTGCTGGCACGCAGGCCCGGATTCAGTGCACCCCCGCTGCGCAGGGCCATGTCACCACCGCCGGTGACATGCAACTGGCCATCGACCACGCGCCCGGTTGATCCGACCGCGACCGAAAGCGCACTCGAATGCGGCGAGATCTCGTATCCCAGCGCGTTGCCCATGCTGTCCAGCATGCCCATATGGCGGCCTGCGTCCAGGCTCAGATTGCCGCCCCCCAACGTCCCGAACCCGGTAAAGCCCACCAGGCGGGGGGTTGCATCCAGTTCGGGCCTCACCGTGCTGTAGGTTCCGAAATTGATCCACCAACTGGTCGGCGTCTGCACGACACCGCCGGTGGTGCCCGTTCCCTGCCGCCACAACCAGTTGCCCACCGCTGCGCTTGAGTGGCCAGCCTGGTCGCGCTGGACCGTGCCCGATTCCGCGCGGAAGCTCCATGTATCGCCGATGATGTCGCGCCCCGCCTCGATGCGCAGATTGCCGCCCTGGTCCGGATACCACGCCTGATAGCTGGCGAGGGCCGCGTCGTAGGCCCCGGAGGCCTGGGTCGAACCAAGCAGCAAGGTGTTCTCCGGCTTCGGCGCACGCGCCGCGTTGAAGCGCGGATCGCTGCCATCACCCAGATGGGTGGGCGTACCTGCGGTGTAGACACCGAAGCCGGATTTCATGCGCACGTCCTGCGCCGCCAGCAGCGCCAGGTCTCCCTTGCCGGTACGCAACACGCTCCAGGCCGGCGAGCCCAGGCGCTTGCCGTAGGTAGTGACTTCGGTAAGCGTGCCGCCGCCGTAGCAGTAACCGGTGACTGCACAGATATCTTCCTCGGACATGCCCATCTCGGCGCCAAGTTCCGACGCAGGCCTGCCGACCCAGGACTCGTCCCCCCACCACATCAGCGAACCCTCCTTGTCCACCAGGCGCGGCGCCGCGCCGCAGAACGGTCCCAGTTCACAGATGTCACCTTCGGCGACACCCAGCATTTCAGCCGCCTCCCGGGGCGACTTGCCGACCAGACTGTCGTCCCCCCACCAGAACAGCGAACCTTCCAGGTTGACGACACGATCGCCTTTCCATTCCGTCGTGGTGGTCACTGTACCGATGGTGCTGTAGTGGCTGTCGGCGAGCACGATGCTGCCGTCACTGCCCCAGCGACGCGTGCGCGGATCGGCAGACGCTGTATCTGCACCAGCCACCGCAGTCAGGTCCCATGACGTGGTCCCTTCGGGCAACATCGAGGCCAACGCCCAATTGCGCCCCTGTCGGCCGCTGGCGTCGGCCACCCGCAGCTTCACCGGAGCGTCGCCGGCCAGTTCCACCTTGGTCATCGAGGGGATGATGGCACCGGCGTGCAGATCCAGCGCGCCGGAGAGCCGCATCACCATCGGCAACGCCACTCCGGCAGGCCAGACCTGGGCCGCCACCGGTGCCGGACTGCGCAGGCGGAAGCCGGCGCCCAGCCGTGCGCCTGCCTGAAGGGTGAGCGCCTGGGCCAGCACGGTGCCTGCTGCCAGCACCTGGCCGCCATCGGTGGTCACCGCCGCCCCCAGCACACTGCCGGCGGGCAGCGTGAGCTCTGCGGAAAGTGTCATGGCCACCGGCAGCACCGTACCCGACGGCAATGTCAGCGCCTGGAACGGCAGGTCGTAATTCAGTGTCGCACCGGCGCGGAACTCAGTGCCGATCTGGAGCTTGACGCCCTCGCCGGGCACGATCAGATCGCCACCAAATGCGGTGTTCGGCGAGCCCGCGCTCCGCCCTTCCAACAGCACCCAGCCGTCCTCATCCGGGTTGGCAGGCGGCGGTGCGAAACCGTCGTTGATGCTGCCGTAGACGTTGATATCGCCCTCGGCGCGCAGCACGAGCGCGGCCGATTCACCGAAGCCACGGCGCGCTGGATCAGTCCGGTTCGACTGCGGTCCGTAGCGGTAGCCGGACAGATCGATATCACCGGCCACCACCAGGTCGCCACGCGGATTGTCACTGCTGCTCCGCGCCACCAGCTGCACGCCGGGACGCAGGCGGTAGCTGCCCAGGGCGGCGGTGCGCTGCTGCAATCCCGTATTGGCCAGCGCGGCGTTCATCCACAGGCTGTTGTCCGGGTCCACCACCGTATCCAGCCATTGCTGGTTGATCACCTGCGGACGATGGCCGTGCACGTCTGGAGCGCTGGCCAGCGGCGCCGAATCGTAGCTGCGGAAGGCGTTGACCTGGAGGTCGCCGGCGCCGGCAATACGGATGCCGCTGGCCACTTCGATTGCTGCATCGTTGCTGCCCACGCGGGGCACGTTGAGCTTGACGCTGCCGCGTGCGCGGCCGTCGTTCTGGCCCGGGCCGCTACCGGTCGCCACCGACGTACCGGCGCGCAGGTCCATCGAGGAAGCCGCACCCAGCTGCAGGCTGCCGTTGGCCGAGGTCAGTTCAATCATGGCCCGGTTCGGGCTGTCGATGATCTTGCCGTAGCTGTCCACGCGCAGGCCGCTGCCATGCGCGTCCAATGTGCCATCGATACGCAGCACGTCGCGGGCGGACAGGCGGATGCTGCCGACCTGTTCGCCACTGGCATCAACGCGGCCATTGACCTGCAGGCTGCCGCCATCGACGCTGATATCAACGTTTCGGGCCTTCACCTCATCGCCGATCACCAGGTCGCCTTCACTCAACTGGAAGGTCCGGCCACCGGTGATGCCACCGGCGGTAAGCCGAGCGTTCAGGCCGGAGAAGTCCTGCAACCGGCGTGCACGCACCACCAGCTCGCCACCGTCATAGGGCACTTCGGTTCCACCGGCATCGTAGCGACCGCTGGCGCCGCCCAGCAGGGTCCCGGCCAGATCGATACGGCCGCCCTGCGGGCCCAGCGCAGCAACGGTCAGGCGGCCGCCGCGGTTGTTGCGGGCGGAAAGATCGATACGCGACCCGGCGTCGGCAACGATGTCACCTTCGCGGCTCGTCAGCGCCACGTCGCCACCCCAGCTGTACTTGTCCACGTCGAACAGGCTGACCTTGCGGCCGGCCATGTCAAGCACCGCGTTGCTGCCAAGCGTCATGCCCTGGCGGGCATTGGCTTCGAACCGGCCGGACGCCAGCGCCACGCGGCTGTCGATGCCGATCCGTTCGGCCGTGATCGACAACTCTGCACCCAACGCATCGCTGCCCGTGGTCGCCGCAGCACCGCGCAGCTGCACCGTTCCTCCATTGCGGATGGCCAGCTGCGCACCCGCGTTGCCGGTCAGCAGCGGGGTGACGATATCCAGCGCGCCGCCATTCAACTGCCAGCCGCTGCCTGCCCCGTAGTCGCCCTGGCGCTGGAAGACGTCCAGGCTGCCCTTGCCGGAGAACAGCATGCGATCCGACGCCGCCAGCGTTACGCCGGCGAAGCCGAGCACCTGGCGATCTGCGGCCACCGTCGAGCTGGACCGGGTGAAGGGCGCACGCCCCAGCTCCAGCACCCGCGTATTGATCTCCAGCTGCCCTTGGCCAAGCCGGCCCACCATCGCCTCGCCGGCTGGTTGGGTCTGCTCACCGCCGGCCAATGCGGTGCCGGCCAGCGTACCGTCCCAGACCAGCGTATCGGCGTAGATGCGCGCGCGGTCGGTAGCGCTGCCGTAGCCGTGAATGGCAGGGGCACCCAGCACCAGACTGCGTAGACTGCTGCGGCCGGTCGCACTGTCACGCGTATCCAGGTCCACGCTGCCGAACACATTGATGGCATCGCGCGCGGTCAGGCTGAGCGCCTCCAGCGCCGGCGCGCCGGTGGCGGTGTTTCCGCGCAGTAATCGCTGCAGTACCTCCTGGTTCATGGTCATGCCGGCCGGCAGGCCACCAGCTGCCGCTGCCGTCGCAATGGCTTCGGCACTACCGAGGTTGAGGGCCGACATGCCCAGGCCGAGCTGGCGCGTGCCATAGCTCACTGCGTCGCCAATGTTCAAGGCGCCGTCGGTGACCACATTGATGCTGCCTGCCGACAGCAACCGGGTCTGGCCACTGCAGTCCACCTCGCATCCGCCGATGTCGATCGCCACCGGACCGGCGGCACTGCCGCCCTGCGCACTGAGCGCCGTCAAGCGCTGGTTGGACACGGCAAGCAGGCCGCCCGACACCAGATAGGGCGCCGTGGGCTGCGCCACGCGCGAGGGATCGGCTGCGGCCAAGGTATCGATCGAAGCGCCCTGCTCGACCAGGATCCCCTTGCCCCCGAACGCAGCCGACAGCAGCACTTCCTGCGCCGTCAGGGTGACGCCGTTGCGCACCACGATGTGCTGCGCGCTGCCCTCCAGCGAATACGTCGTCGCGTCACGTCGCAGCACGCCGCCGATCAGCATCGTTTCCGGGCGGAACGCATTGAGCGCCGAATCGAAGAGGGTGGCACCGCTTCCACTGCCGGCACTAACGCCCTGGGTGGCAATCTCCAGCATCGCCTCATTGGAAGCGAGCAGATTGACCGAAAGCGTGCCGCCCCGTCCGTCATTGCTGCCGGCGTTGAAGCGTGACACGCCCTGGAAGATCGCGGCTGGCACGCTCGAACGTCCGGCGCCATCACCCAGCACCAGGTTGAGGTTGCCGGCATCCGTTGGCCGCCAGCGCAGCGCTTCACCACGCCGCTCGGCCACGCCCTGTACGAACGCGCTGTAGGAGGTCTCGTTGTAGCTGGCATGGCGGCGCACCACATCCGCCGGCGTCAGCACCAGATCAGTGAGCAGCGATGAGACTCCACCCCCCAGGCTCTGCGCCTGGTGTCCACTGACGCGCCAGGAACCGGTGCCGGTCGCCACTGGCTGTCGGCTGCCGACGGCGCTTTCAGCCCCGACTTCGACGCGGAATGCGCCCTTCTGCAGTGCGTAGCTGGCCGGCAGCAGCGTGTAGGTTCCCGCCGGTAGGCCTGGAACCCCGGCAGGGATGACAATCTGCTGGCCAACGCGCGGATCGGCGCTGCCGTCAGCGAGCGCCTGCGGCGCCTGCGTGCCCGAGCGTCCCGGCATGATCGCGTAGACCGCATTGTCACTGCCGCTGAAGCGGTAGCGCGGGTTCGCATCCGCCAGCGCATGCCGCAGGACGTCCACCGAGCCACCCCGTCCGGCCACGAATGCAGCGCCGGACAGCTCGCCGCCGCCGGACATGTCCAGCACGCTGCCCGCCACGCCATTGAAGGCGTTGGCCACGATGTCGATACCGATCGGGATGTTGTTCGAGCCGGGGCCCAGCACATCGAAGTCGGCACCGTTGCGGCGCCAGCCAACACCATCCACGGTGCCGCCAAACGGCAGCTGCAGGCCCGCTCCGCTCACCGACGTCACACTGCCTGCAAGCAGGTCGACGCGGCCGGCGACATCGGCGTTGAACTTCCGGCCGCCGAGCTGCACATGGCCCCACGGCACCTGCACATTGCCGCCCTGCACCACCGTCGCCGCCACCAGCTCCAGGCTTCCGAACGCAGAATCCGGTGCCGGTTGCGCGCCGCCTGCAATGCCATGAATGCGCAGCACGGCGTCGGGGTTCTGCCAGAACGGCTCGCCTGAAGGTCCGATGTCGGGGACGCCGGCCACGATGCGTCCCTTGGCCCGGGCTGCCGGGTACAGGCGTGCGGCGCTGATGTCGATAGACCCCGGGCTTGCCAGCGTGGAGACCAGCGAACTGCTGGCGACCGGGGCCAGCAAGCGGATGTCACCGCGGCTGCGCAGCGCGACCTGATCAAAGCCCGCCAGCCAGGTCACATCGCGCAGGTCGATCAGATCGGCGCCCACCTCCAGGCGATGCTGCCGGCCGGCGTCGAGGGGCGCCTCCAGCGGGCGCAACGTGCCTTCGCCGGCCGGTTGCCACCAGCGGCCCTGCGCAAGGCGGACATACGGCGCGGCCAGTTGCAGGTGCCCGCCCTCGCTGCCACCCGGGACGAAGCCGAGGTAACGCTCGTTCGAGCCCTGGATGCGCAGGCTCTGGTCCATGCGCAGATTGACATCCCCCTGCGCACGGATGTCACCGAACAGGGCCAGATGATCGAAACCACCGGCCTCGATCTGCTCCACCGACAGTGCCGCATGGCCGTACTCAAGGCGTGCAGGCAGGTCCGCCGTCTGCGCGGCGTGCTGGGTCAGTGAGATCATCCGCGGTGCCAGCACGTCCTTGCCGTCTGCCGTCCTGCCGTAGGTGCCACCACCGAAGGCAACCCCCAGGGTGCCGCCGCGCGCGCCGTCGCCGCCGGCCGCTGCGTTCAGTTCACCCTGCAGGTACAGGGAATTGCCGCTGCGCAGCACGATGCTGCCGCCATCGCTGTCCACGCGGGTGCGCCCGCTGCCATCGATATCGAGCAGCGCCGACGCACCGGAGGCATCCAGGCGCGCCCCACGCTCCACCACCACGAAGGTATCGGGTGGCAGGTGGCGTACGTTGTCCTGGTCTTCCCAGTCCAGCGCGCCCCCGATCTCGATCGTTCCGCCCTTGCGCACCTGCCCGCGCAACGTCCCGCGCGCGTCGCGCAGCGAAACGGTATCGCCACTCACGTCCAGCAGCGCGCCATCGGCGATCGTCCACTGGCGCTCGCGGCGTGCATCACCACGTACACCGGATGGATCGAACGCCTCATCCAGGCGGATGCGGCCGCCGGCTGCCCTCAGATGACCGGCCACGCTCAGGTTGCCGGCGCTGGACAGTTCGATCGACTGGCCCGGGTCGACCTCGATCCTGGCCCCCTTGCCAACGCGCAGGTCGGCCGTGGACAGCAGATGCCCCGCGCGCAGTGTCAGGCTCGCGCCGCCACGCTGCGCCACGCGACCACTGCTCGGATCGGCCTCGTACAACGATGGCATCCAGGCCTGCACGCCCTGCTCGCGGACCAGAGCCTGTGCTGCGCCGTCGGCCAAGCGCAGCGCAGGTCGTTGCACCTGCAGCGGGGTGCCCTCTTCAACCGTCAAACCGTTGTGACCGGCGATGTCATAGCCGGCGAAGCCGCTGTTGAACAGCGCTGCCTGCAATCGCAGCGAGGCTGCCGATGCTTCCGTGCCAGGCACGCCGATGGACACCGCACCGCCGGTTGCCAATATGAAGTTGCCGCTGCCATTGCCGAGCGCGCTGAAGCGCGCGCCCTCGCCGAAGCCCAGCCGGCCGCTGCCGTCGGTGGCGACCTCGGTGCTGGCCGCGAGCAGACTGACGCTGCCGCCCTTGCCGACGCGCCCCTTGCCGTTGGCATCGATCGCACCGCCGGCATCAACCAGAATCGCTGCTGCCTGGCCCACGTCGATATCGTGGCTGCTGTTGAAGCGCACCTGCCCGCCGTCGATCCACGCCTGTGCGGGACCGCCCTCCGGCGCTGCAAGCGCGTTGCTCCAGCCACCGCCAAGATCGATCCGCGCGCCGGCCGCGACATCCACCGCACCACGTCCGGACGTCAGCAATGCCGTGGGCCCGCCAAGCGCCGCAAGCAGATTTCCGGCTTCCACCTGCCCGCCGGCAATCTGCACCGTTCCACCGAAGCTGACGCGGCTTGCGGTGAGCCCAAGCCGGCCGCCCTCCTGCAACCTGAGCGTGCCATCGAGGTCGATACGGCCGGCCGAAGCGAGGTCCACCTGCCCCCATCGCTGGGCGCTCAGCACCTCACTGTCCAACCACACGGTATTGCGCTGTGCTTCCCCGACCGGCGCCTGCAGCGTCCACGGCCGGGGATCGGCCTTGAGCGCTCCAATGCGGACATTCGAGTCGAACACCGCGCTGCGCCCGCTGTTGTCAAAACGCCCGAGCCACAGCTGGGCGTTGCGGGCCACCGCCGTCTGTGCCTGCGCATAGCCCTCCTGCCCCTGATCGGGCCGGCGCGTCTGCTGTGCGCCCTGGAAGGCCAACGTATCCACCTGGCCCTCCAGGACGGCCGTGGGCGCCGAGATCAACAGGCGGCCAGCATCGCGTCCCACGGTGTAGCCATTGTCGAAGCGCTGGCCCGGGGCAACCAGCGGATTGCGGAACGATTCGGTCACCCCCCAACGTTCCTGCTTCACTTCATAGCCCTGGTACAGGCCCTCGTACAGCATCTCCGCCGGCGCGTCGTCAAGGCGGTACAACTGGCCATCGCGGCCACGCAGCCAGCTCTGCTGCACCACGCCGGACTGCACATCCAGGCTGCCACCGGCCAGATTGATGTGCGAACCGGCGTGGCTGACGACTTCCTTGCCTGCCAACTGGACGGTGCCGCCCTGCGCTGCCCATTCGCTGATCGAATGCCCCTGATTGTCCAGATAGCCACCCACTTCCAGCAGGCCGCCGCCGGCATACCAGCGCGTGCCTTCATAGCCACCGGTACCGGCGGCAACTTCGGTCAACTGGCGGCGGTCGATCCACACCTCGCTGCTGATCAGCTTGCCGCTGTCACGATTGTCCGGCGAGTCGCGCAGCTCGTTGCCCTGCACCTTCACCTTGACGTTGTTGCTTTCCATCGCCACCTGCACACCCACCGCACCGGAGACGTCCACGCGCGCGCCATCATCCAGATAGCTGCGCCGGCTGGCGTCGGCGATCACCTGGCCGCCGGTGGCCACTGCCAGCGAGCCGGCCTGGAAGTTCACATCGCCGCCGGACACGACTTCGATGCGCGATTGCTCGCGGCGGTCCTGCAGGCGCGAGAGATTATCGAAGGTGCCACTGTTGCTGGAACCACGCAGCTTGTCCTGCTCGGCCGATTCCTTGATGAGCGCGTTGCGCTGGCTGTCCAGCGCCGTGCTCTTGCCATCGTCCTCCAGCAGTACTGCCGTGGTCGAGCCGGCGGCCAGAGTCACGCTGCCGGCCGCATCGGACGCCGAGTTCAACAGGTGCACCGTACCGCGCTGGTTCAACGTGGTGGTAGCAACGGCCACTCCAGCCTGCTCGACGGTGCGGCCGGCCAGCGTGACATCGCCTTCGCGCGCCTGGATCAGACCACTGTTGCGAACACTGCCCGCCGTGCTGTCAGCGACGAAGCGCGGGGCAATCTCATTGCCGCGGGTGGTGGACGCGGTGTTCTGGGCGGTTCCCACGCCGCGACGGATCACGAAACTGTCACCGGCGGCCAGCTGGGCCTGTCCCTTGCGGGTTTCAATCTGGCCCGCGTTTTCCACGCTGTGGCCAGCCAGCAGCACATGACCGCCGCCCCGTGTAGCCGTGGTCGGTTCGTGCGTGGTGATGCGCGCACCGCGTTCGACCATGACCTTGCCCACGGCGTCGGTCAGCGCCGAGGTGTTCGCGTCGGCAGTGTACAGGCCCTGCTCGCGGAACTGCGCATCGCTGATGCGCGCCGCCGCCGCGACCAGATTGCGGACATTGACCTGGCTGTTGTTGCCGAATACCACACCGTTGCGATTGGCCACGAACACCGTGCCATCGGCCTTCAGCTGGCCGAGAATCTGGCTGGGTCTTGCAGCGGGATCATTGACCCGGTTCAACACGGCCCAGTCGGGGTTCTGCAGGAAGTTCAGCGTGGTGTTGCCACCAATGTTGAAGGTCTCCCAGTTCAGGATCGCCTGGTCGGCGGTCTGCTCGATGTTGACCAGCACCCGCCCCTCGGCGGTCTGCGACTGGATGGCCTCACGGGCGTTGATCCAGCCTCGGGTCAGCGGATTCTCGTCGACCTTCAGGCCATCCTTGCCCAGGCCATCGGCCACTACGAAACCCGCCTCGCGGCGCGCCTGCCGTGCCTGCTCCTGCAGGCGCTGCTGCAGGGCGATGGCCTGCGCGGCCGTGCCGAGGTTGTCGATCGACTGCTGCAGCTTCTGCCGTGCCGCATCCTGCTGCTGCGCGGGCAGCTGGAACTGGATCGGCACGCCGTTGGGCATGCGCCCGCTCTGTGCCGCCGCGCCCTGCGCCGCACCGCGCTCGGCGAACCAGCCGGGGCTGAACGCCTGTTGGGCCTGAGTGGCCGGAGCCACTACGCTGCCCAGGGCCACTGCGACGGCCCAGGCCATCGGGTGGCTGCGCCACAGGGCAGCAGGGAAACGGGCGGTGGGCGAATGCGGGTGGGACATCGGGGACCTCGTCAACCTGATGGGCCGCGTCGGCCGCGGCGTGTGTACGGATGGGCCTGCGCCAGGCACGCCCTGCACCTCATAGACGGTGGCGACGGCGTGAAGGCGACAGGCGCATCACTGTCATGCAGCGGACATACGCAGAAGGCGCCGGCATTGCTGCCGGCGCCCTTGTGCATTTCCTGCAACTACAGAAGCAATGGCAGTTACAGCGGACGACCGATGCCCGAGCAGGTGCTCGGATTGTTCACCGCACCGGCATTGCTGGCGGTGGCGAAGCGGGTACGGACCGCATCACGCCAGGTCTTGGTCAGCGGAATGAACTTGTGCGCGCGGATCGCGTCGTCGTTCGGACCCTTCTCGACGCCGCTGGCATCGACGACACTGCCGTAGTGACGTGCCAGGAAGGCACGCACGTTGGCGCCCACAGTGCCATTCTTGTAGCACTGGCCGAACACGAAGTTGGTGTACCCGGCAATCGGATAGCCCGCGTTCGGGTTGCCGAACACCGGCACCCAGTTCGCCGGGTTCTCGGCGGCGGCACCGGTCGGCGGCGCAGCGGTTTCCAGCGTGGCCTGCACACTCACTTCATCCGGCGAGAAGCCCTTGACCTTGGCGATCTTGGTGGCATCGGTCAGGCTCGGGATCACGTCCGGACCGACATAGCCGACGCGGCCGTCAACGGCATAGACGGCGTTGTACAGCGCGGTGCCACCGGTGGCCGGGGCAGCGATGAAGTTCGACGGCAAGCTGGTGAACAGGTTGGCGAAGGTCGACTGCACCGAGAATGCCGGCACGCCGTTGGTCAGCTTCAGGTTGGTACCCGACACGTCAGCCGGCTGGCAGGCGCTGGTCAGGAAGCGGGTCAGCAGTTCGCTGGTGCCGCTGCTTTCGCCGCGGTAGACGACCTGGATGGCGCCGGTACGGCCCAGGCCCGCCAGCTGGCTCCAGTTGTTGATCTTGCCGGAGAAGATGCCGCAGATCTGGGTGACCGACAGGTCAACCGCCGAACCAGCCTTGTTGAACGGAATGGTGACCGAGGTGGCCACCGACGGGATCTGCACCAGAGCACCATAGCGGTTGGCGTCGCCGGACACGTTGTAGGTGCTGTTGTAGGTGCTCAGCTCGGTGCTGTTCAGCACCGAATCGCTACCGGCGAAGTGCACGGTACCGGTGGTGGAGAACAGCGCCGAATTGTTTTCCAGGAAGGCCTTCTTGCCGGTGCCCGAACCGGTCACGGCATAGCTGAAGTTGGCCGGCAGGATGCTGTCGGCCTGGCCCTTGTACAGGTCGGCCGGCAGCGAAGCGCCGCCGCCGGTGACGGCGGTCTGGGCCGAAGCGGCACCAGCAGCGGCCAGCAGCGCGGTAGCAACCAGCGCGGCCAGGGTCTTGTACTTGTTCATGATCTTCTCCTGAAGGGTTTACTGCGAAGGGAAACGCCAAGGGAGGAACGGTCACTACACGCCTGCTGCCGCCGAGGGCCTCCCAGCCCACTCTGCGGCGACGTGTCCATGCTGGTCCGCACCGATGACAGGCCGCTTAAGAAACCTGTGGAAGATCGAAAAAAGGTGTGGAGGATTGTGTGGAGAATCGGCCCATGCCACATTCCAACGACGCCGTCCGATCGACTGGATGGGATCGATTCGATGGAATCGACTGGATCGAATCGATTTGATGGGATCGGCTGGATCGAATCGACTGGGTAGAGTCGACTGTTAGTCGACTGCTCTTCACACGCAGCAGCAGTACGAAGCACGCGCGCTGCGCGCTAGTCGACTAACAGTCGACTCTACCTGTGATGCGCTTTGCGCATCACTGCACCAGCTGGTTCATTTCCATGATCGGCATCAGCACCGCCAGCACGATCGTCAGCACCACGCCGCCCATCACCAGGATCATGGTCGGTTCCAGCAGGGCGGTCAGCGCCATCGCGCGACGCTCGATCTCGCGTGAGATGGTCTGCGCGGCGCGATCCAGCAGCGGCGCCAGCGAACCGGTCTTCTCGCCACTGGCCACCAGATGCACCAGGATCGGCGGATATACCTTCTGTACCTTCAACGCAGCACCCAGCGCAGCGCCTTCGCGTACGCGCGCGGACACGTCATCGGCACAACGCGCCAGCAACGCATTGCCCAGTGTCTGCCGGGCAGCTTCCAACGCGCGCAGCAGCGGCACGCCGGCATCCAGCAGGATCGCCAGTGTCGAGGCGAAGCGCGCACTGTTCACACCCAGCACGAAACGCCCGACCATCGGCAGCCGCAGCAGCATCGCGTCCCAGCGCAGGCGCAGCTCGGGCCGGCGCAGCGCCAGTCGCCATGCCACCACCAGCGCAGCGATGCCCAGCCCCGCCCACACGCCCCAACTGCGCACGAAAGCACTGGCCGCCAGCATCACCTGGGTCAGCATCGGCAGCGTCTGCCGCGCCTGCACGAACGCGGTCACCACCTGCGGCACCACGTAGCTGAGCAGGAAGATGACGATCGCCACCGACACCAGGCTGATCGCCGCCGGGTAGATGAAGGCGGTCAGCACCTTGGCCTGCAGCGCGTTGCGCTCTTCGATGTAGTCGGCCAGGCGCTCCATCACTCGCGCGAGGTCGCCGGAGTCTTCACCCGCCCCCACCAGGGCCCGATAGATCGGCGGGAAATCGCGAGGCCGCGCGGCGAGTGCCACGGTCAGGCGCTGGCCAGCACGTACATCCGCACGCACGGCAGTAAGCGCCTGCGCTACGTGCGGGCGCTCGGCCTGCTCGATCACCGCACTCAAGGCACCTTCCAACGGCAGGCTGGCGGCCAGCAGGCTGGCCAGCTGGCGCGTGGCCCAGGCCAGCTCACTGGCTGACAACCGGCGAGCACCCCAGCCACTGCCGGCACTGCGCGCCGCACTGACCTGCACAGGCGTCAGCCCACGCCCGCGCAGCAGCTGACGCGCACCGCGCGGGCTGTCGGCGTCCAGCTGGCCTTTCTCGATGCGGCCCTGCGCGTTGGCGGCCTGATAATCGAACAGTGCCATCGTCGTCTCAGTCGTCGCCGGTGACGCGCAGGATTTCTTCCAGCGTGGTCACCCCGCTGTCGACCCAGCGCTGGCCGTCCTGCCGCAACGTGCGCATGCCGGCGCGCCGCGCGGCCTCGCGCAGCGCGGGCTCGCCCTGCCCTTCATGGATCAATGCGCGCACGCGGTCATCGACCACGAACAGTTCATGGATGCCGGTGCGTCCCCGATAGCCGCTGTTGGCACAGGCCGCACAGCCCACCGCGCGCCACACGGTTCGGCCTTCGCCATCCACCTCGGCACGCCGGCACTGCGTGCACAGCCGGCGCACCAGCCGCTGCGCCAGTACGCCGCGCAGCGACGAAGCCAGCAGGAACGGCTCCACGCCCATGTCGGCCAGGCGGGTCACCGCCGAGATCGCATCGTTGGTGTGCAGCGAGGCCAGCACCCCATGCCCGGTCAGTGACGACTGCACCGCGATCTGTGCGGTTTCCAGGTCGCGTATCTCACCGATCATGATCGAGTCCGGATCCTGGCGCAGGATCGCGCGCAGCGCGGTGCCAAAGCTCATGCCGATGCGCGCGTTGACCTGGATCTGGCCGATGCCTGCAAAGTCGTACTCCACTGGGTCTTCCACGGTGAGGATGTTGCTGGTGCTGCTGTCAAGCTGGCCCAGCGCGGCGTACAGCGACGTGGTCTTGCCGCTGCCGGTCGGCCCGGTCACCAGCACGATCCCGTGCGGCTGCCGGATCAGCCCGGTGAATGTGGCCAAGGTGTCATCGGCCATGCCCAGGCGCTGCAGCTGCAGGCGGCCGGCATCCTTTTCCAGCAATCGCAGCACGGCGCGCTCGCCGTGCCCGGTCGGTACAGTGGAAACACGGATGTCCAGCGGCCGCCCGCCCACGCGGATCGCAATGCGCCCATCCTGTGGCAACCGCTTCTCGGCGATGTCCAGGTGGGCCATGATCTTGATGCGCGACACCAGCGCTGCATGCAGTGCGCGCCGTGGCTGCACCATGTCGCGCAGCGTGCCGTCCACCCGGTAGCGCACCACCGAATGGGTCTCGAACGGCTCGATATGCAGATCGCTGGCACCGTCGCGTGCAGCCTGTGCCAGCAACGCATTGATCATGCGGATCACCGGCGCATCGTCCTGCGCATCCAGCAGGTCGGTGACCTCCGGCATGTCCTGCATCAACCGGTCCAGATCGACTTCACTCTCGACGGCCCCCACCACGGCAGCGGCATCGCCGCCGTCACGGTACTGCTCGCCCAAGTGCTGCTGCCAGGCTGCCGCATCCAGCATCTGGAACGGAAGCGGGCCATGCCGCCGGCGCAGCTCGGCCACAGCCCACGCTGCGGTGTCGGCGGTGCCCAGCAACACGGGCTCGCCGCCAACTTCGGACAGCATTACGCCATGGCTGCGCACCCAGGCGTACGCCAGCGGCGCGGAAGCGCTCACGGCCCGATCACCAGTTCCGGCGTGTAGCCCAGCCCGCGCAGCTGCTGCAGCGCAGGGTCCAGCGTCGCCGGATCGCGCGGCAATCGCACGCGCAGGCGTTGCCCGCTCTCGCCGGGCGTCGCTTCAGCATAGGCCTGCAGGCCCAGTGCCCGCACCTGCGCCACGCCCTGGCTGGCACGCGCCGGGTCCAGCCCCTGCGCGAACTGCACCAGCTGCGCATCGCCGTCACCGGACGGATACAACGCGGCCAGGCTGGTGTTCTGCAACGGCTGGCCCCGGCCATCGCGCGCATTGCCCTGGCCGAGTACAGACAGGTCCTGCGGTGGCAGCTGCGGTGCCGACAGCGCCGGCAAGGCCCAGCTCTGTACTGGCTGCGCGCCCGCCTGCGCGTTGCGCATGTAGTCGTAGCGGTCGCGGGTCAGGCGCTGGCCGGCGGCCGGGTCACGCACCACGTGCGGGCGCAGGAACACCATCAGGTTGGTCTTGGCGCGCTTGCGCGTGTCGCTGCGGAACAAGGCGCCCAGCACCGGGATCTTTCCCAGCCCCGGCACCGCATCACGGCCATGGCTGACGCTGTCTTCCAGCAGGCCACCCAGCACCATGATCTGGCCATCGTCCAGCAGCACGCTGGTATCCAGGGCGCGCTTGTTGGTGATGATGCCGGCCGTGCTGTTCGCGCTCTGCGCGTCGATGCTGCTGACTTCCTGGTAGATGTCCAGCTTCACCGTGCCGCCTTCGGAAATCTGCGGGCGCACGCGCAGCTTCAGGCCCACGTCCTCGCGCACGATGGTCTGGAACGGGTTGTTGCTGCCGCCGCCACCGTCGGTCACGTAGCGCCCGCTGACAAACGGCACGGTCTGGCCGACCATGATGCTGGCCGCTTCGTTGTCCAGCGTCATCAGGTTCGGCGTGGACAGGATGTTGGCGCCGCCCTTGCTCTGCAGTGCGTTGGCCAGCGCTTTCATGTTGAGGATCTGGCCGACACCTGGAAGGTTGATGGTGCCGTCGATCACGCCGATCTTCAGGCCATCCCGGGGAAGCACGTCCAGCGTGGTGCGGGCACCGGTATTGAGCCCACTGCCGCCGGTGGCGCCACCGAAGTGGGTGCCACCAAAGGTGCGTCCATTGCCCAGCATCCACTGCACGCCCAGCTCGGCCGCATCGGTCTGGTTGACCTCCACGATCAGGCTCTCGACCAGCACCTGTGCACGGCGCTGGTCGAGCTGGTCGATCACCCGTCGCAGGTTGCGGTACACCGGCTCCGGCGCCGAGATCAGCAGCGTGTTGGTGGCCACGTCCGCCTGCACCGAGATGCCGTTCTGGCTGAAGCCGGTGCTTCCCGCATCGATCGGGTCACGCCGGCTCGGGTCCAGCCGCTGCGATTCCAGCGCATTGCTTCCGGTCTTGGCCTGCTGCGGTTGCGACGGCTGCGCCGGTGCGGAACGGCTTGCATCGCCAGGCAGTGGCGTGATGCCTTCATTGCTGCCCACTGCCGGCGCATCGCTCTGCCCCGCAACCACGCCGCGCAGCACGCCGGCGAGCTGATTGGCCTGGGCATTGCGCAGGTAGACCACATGCAGGTTGCCGGACTCGTCCTGGGCGCGGTCCAGCTTCTCCACCAGCTGCCGCGCCAGACGGGTGCGGCCGGGGCTGCTGGAACGCAGCAGCACGCTGTTGCTGCGCGGGTCGGCCATCACCACCACCTTCTGGCCCGGCTCGGCACCCTGCGCATCCAGCAGCGGTGCGACCATTGCCGCCACGTCCACCGCAATGCCCTGCTGCAGCTTCACCACATCGGTGTCCATGCCGGCGGGCGTGTCGACGCTGGCGATCACCCGCGCGATGCGATCCAGGTTGTCGGCGTAGTCGGTGATCACCAGGGTGTTGTTGCCTGGATTGGCGGTGATCGGGTTGTCCGGGCTGATCATCGGCCGCAGCACAGCCACCAGCGCCGCCGCATTCTCATAGCGCAGCGCAAAGGTGCGCGTGGCGATCTCGCCCCCTGCACCACCGCTGCCCACCCGTCCACCGAGCAACTTGGCATCGGCCTGCGGCACCACCCGGCTGACGCCGCCGTTCTCGACCACGGCGAAGCCACGCATGCGCAATGCGCCCAGCAGCAACTGGTAGGCCTGGGTACGGCTGACCGGGCCATCGGAAACCACCGTCATCTTGCCGGTCACGCGTGGGTCGACCAGGAACTGGCGCCCGGTGAAGCGCGCCGCCATGCGCAGCACGCCGCCGATGTCGGTGTCGACCAGGTTCAACTGCACCGGCTCATCGCGGGTGTCCTGCGCCAGCACGGGTGCCGGCGCGTGGCCCATGCACACGATCAGTGCCAATGCGGCACTGCAGGCAAGGCTGCGCATCGCCCTCATGGATGGGCACCCGCAGTTGCCACCATCACGATGTGTCCTGAAATCCGTGCCGCCGGCATGTTCGCATCCCCTGTGCGTGTCAATTGCAGCTGCTGCAACTCGATGGCCGGGTCGGCCAGCAGCGGCAGCAGCCAGTTCCATAGCGCATCGGCGGGTACGGCCCGTACCTGCAGGTGCCAGCGCCCGTCGCGCGCTTCGATGTGCAGGCCGTCGGCCAGACCGGCAGCCTTGATCTGGTCACGCAGCCCGGCCAGGGTCGGATGCTGGCCCTGCGCCAGCTGCTGGCGCTCACGCGCGCGCAGCAGCGGCGCCAGTGCGCGGGACTGCGCCTGCAGCCGTGGCAGTTCGGCCTGCCAGTGCGTGCGCTGCTTCAGCAGGGGCTCCAGCCATAACGACCACAGGCCCGCTACCAGCAGCGCCACCACCATCACCCACAGCATCAGCCGGTCGCGCGGTGGCAGGCGTTGCCAGCGCTGCTGCAGGCCCACCAGCCCCTGGCCCAGCCGCAGGGTTCGGGTCGTCACTGTCCCGCTCCGCTCACCCGCAGGCGTCCACCGGTATCGCGCGCCAGCTGCAGTCCCTGCGCCTGCATCGCTTGCTGCCAGCGCTCAAGCCGCTGTGGATCGTCGGCCAATGCCTGGGCACCGGCGTCCAGCTCCAGGTACACCTGCCCGGGTTGGTAGTGCAGGCTGTGCACCTGACCCGCCAGCTCCGGAACCGCGTGCAGCGTGCTGGCGACCTGACGTTGCAGCGCCGGCAACGGCGGCGTCGGCGGTGGAACCGCAAGCGCTCGCCTTGCCTGCAACACCGGGTCCACCACATCGGTGACCTCCGGAAAGCGTGCGCTGAACTGCCGTGCCATGCCCTGCTGCAGCGCCTCACCCTCGATCCGCCAACGCGAGACCTGCCACTGCAGGCCAAGTGCAGCCAGCAGCACCGCCGCCAGTGCCAGGCCGATCGCCAGTCGCGGCGCTTGACGGCCTGCGCCGGGCAGCGGCAATGACCAACCCGGCAACGGACCACAGGCCTGCTGTTCATGCGCAACGGCGCTGGCCGGCAGGCTGTCCGGCCACGCCGGCGGTACGCTGTCGATCCATTGCACGGCCCGCACCCCGGCCTGTTGCAGGCGGGTGGCCAACGCCTGCATCACCGCGGACGCGTCACGTCCGCCATACCATTGGACAAGTCCCCGATCGCGCCCGCTGCGCACCAGCAGATGCTCGCCGCTGACCTGCAGCGTGGCGTGGCCGCGCTGCCAAGGCAGCAGCAGTGGCGTCGGATACAACGCCTGCAGCTGCAGCGCACACGAGGCCAGCAGCTGCTGCACCTGCGCGATGGCCTGCTGACCGAGCCAGGCCACCGGAACCGTACCGTCTGCCGCCTGCGGACCGTGGGCCAGCGCCACGTCCTGCAGGTCATCCAGCAGCATGGCCTCCACCTCGCCCTGCAACGCCGCCTGCAGGCGGCGCCCGGACAGCGGTGGCAGCTGCAGTTCCAGCAGGATCAGGTCGTTCGGGTCAAGGCAGGCATGCACTGTGGCCCGCGGATGCCGCAGACCCAGCGCGGCCAGCGTGTCGCGGCCGTGTGCCACTACCTCGTCCTTGTGCAGCTGCGCCCAGTCCACCGCGCTGTCGGCGCGCAGGTGCGCCAACGGCGGCAGGCGCACCCGAAGCTGCACCGTCATGCGCCGATCCTCGTCCACACCCGTTGTACACGTACCCCGTCGTCGCGGTACTCACGCCAGAGCAGCGCGCGAAAATCAACCGCGCTGCCGTCAGCCTGCACCCGGCCCACGGCCAGGAACCACTCGCTATGGATACCCAGCGGAAGCACGGCCATCTGTTCGTTGCTCAGTTGGAGTCGGTTGGCGATGTCACCGCGGTTGAGCAGCCAGTGGCCAGCGTCGCGCTCAGCGAGCAGCGCCTGCAGCCTTGCCGGTTCCACCGCAGGCGCGACCGCCTGCAGGACGCTCAGGTCGCAGGTGTTGGCGTTGACCAGGGTCTGCGCCGGCAACACCACGGTGCGCCGCGCCAGCGCCTGCAACGCCACCGGGTCAGCGCCGACCAGCGCCTGTTCGATCAGTGATTCGCGCGGCAGCGGTGCCTGCGCCTGCACATCGCCGTCGCGCAGGCGCGCCTGGATGTGGTCCACCGCGGATGCGCAGGTGCCCTGGCCCAGCCCCTGCCCGGCGCACAACGCGACGAACGCGCCCCGCGCCTCGGGGTCCGGCCTGCCCTGTGCCAGCAGGTTGCGCAGGTTGAACATCGACTGCGCATCGACCAGTTGCAGCTGCACCGGCAATGGCGCCTGCAATTCCAACGGGCGCGCCCAGCGCCCGCTGCGCACCGTGGTCAGCTGTTCCTTGACATCCTCACGCAGCTGCTGCGCCGCACGCTCCAGCGTCGCATCCACCGCCATGCGTACCTGTGCGCGCAACTGGTCGCCGCGCAGCGCGCGCAGCTGCGCCGACTGCCGGGTCAGCAGCGCAGTGGCAATCACGGCCACCAATGCCACCACCAGCAAGGCCACGATCACCGCCACGCCACGCTGGTGGATGCATGAAATCGAACGCGTCCGGGCTGCCATCAGCACGCCTCACAGCTGCCAGGAGCCGATGTCTGCGTTCCCGGCGTCGCCACCGGGCTTGCTGTCCGCACCCAGCGAGAACACATCGATGTCGCCATGAGTGCCTGGAACCTGGTACTGGTACGGATGGCCCCACGGATCATTCGGCAGGCGATCCAGATACGGCGTCACCGGCAACGCACCGCTGCCCTGCGGCGGCTTCACCAGCGCCTGCAGGCCCTGTTCGGCACTGGGATAGCGCCCATTGTCCAGCTTGAACAACTTCAGCGCCTGCATCAGCGCCGCGATGTCCTGGCGCGCCGCCACCACACGCGCCTGGTCCGGACGGTCCATCAACCGCGGCACGATCAGCGCGGCAAGGATGCCGATGATCACCACCACCACCATGATCTCGATCAGGCTGAAGCCCTGCTGCCGAGCCCTGCGACCACCTGCCTGCCTTGCCATTGTTCCGCCCTCGTCATCCTGGAAGAGACCGCTGCACCATGGTCAGCGGTGCATGTGTCAGTACGATAAACATCCGCCTGCGATTCGCTGCGCGGTTGCCTGTGCGGGCGCACGTGCAGCCGGCGCGCGTGCCGCCTCGAGCAGGTGCGGCGGCACGCTGGCCAGTGTCTGGTTGATGCACTCGCGCAGCAACGGATGCACGCACGCCTGCAGCAGACGCACGCACTGCGTCGGCGACCACGCGGTGCCGTGGTCGAGGCCGATGAACATGCGGTAGGCCTGGTGGTAGCGCAGGTCGTCGTACACGCGCTGCGCAGTGTTGAGATCACGCACGATCACCAGCAGGGCCGCACGTTGCAGCAGTCGCGCATCGGCTGCGCCAAGCGGCAGCGCGCTCATGGCCGCGTCGGGCCAGGGCCACAGCCGCAGGTCGAGGGCCTTTCGAAGTGCCGCCAGTGGATGCGCACTGTTGTCCAGTGCCGCCCAGCGCGCCGCATCCGCCCAGGCGTCACTGGACAGCACCCAGACCCACGAGCGCCCATAGCGCTGTACGTTCAGGGGCGTGTGCCGTGCCTGCTCCAGCGACTGGCTCAGGTGGCGATCCAGCTCCAGCATGCTGATCCTGCGACTGTCTTCCATCTGCGCCGCCCGTGCTCCACGACGCGTGGTGCGTCGTACTCTGGAGAAGACGTCAGCAAGGCAGGTGAAGCGACACCGCGAATGCAACTCTGTGCACGGGGTGGCGCTTCACCGGCAACGTCATCGCAGCGTCATCCGCCTGCAGGCTTCGCGCTGCAGCCGCGGTGCGTCACCCCCACAACGGCGGGCCAGTACCGCCACGTCGCTGCGGGCAGCGAATGCGACCAGTGCATCGGTCATGTCCACGTCATCGCACCATGACGCCAGCGCAACGCGCAGTGCGGGCAGCTGCCAGCCCTCCATCACCCCATGGGCGCCCGCCACGAACCAGTGCCAGAGCCGATGATGCAGTACCTGCTCATGCAGCTGCGTGAGATCGTCGATGCCATGCATGCCCGCCAACAGCAGTGCGCGTGCGAGCACCGCAGGCGGCAGCGCCCCGGATTCGACCAAAGGCATCTCCTGCTGCTGCAGCCGCAGCAGCATCGCCAATGGGTGTGACTGCGGATTGAAGTCCAGCAGCACCGCCTGCTGCTGCCACTGCGCGTCAGACACCACGCACACCCAGGGCGAACCATAGCGATGCACCATCAGGGGCCTTCGCTGGGTGGTTTCCAGCAATGCAGACAGATTGCGGCGCAGATCGAGCACACCGATGGTCTCGTTGCGCATCCTTGGATTCTCCTTGCTTGCAACAGCCCGGCGCGGCGCGCACGGCCAGCGCCTTCATCTATCCAAGGACGGCGATGCCACCCGGAAAGCGACGCAGATCCAGCGACATCGTCCGTCGCAGCTGCTCCAGCGCCGCGTCCGGATCATCGATGCGGAAGCGGCCGCTGACCGGGGCGCGCGCCAATGCCGATTCGCCCAGCAGTACCTTGCCGCGGCGGTAACGGTTGATCTCCTCCACCACCTCACGCAGCGGTGCGCGGCGGAACACCAGCATGCCCTCCGTCCAGGCACTCACTTCCGACGCCACGGCCTCGGCCACCACACCACTGAGGCGCTCGTCGTACCGGGTCTGCTGGCCCGCCTGCAGCCGCAGCCGGCCCTGCGGATGCTCAATGCGGGCACTGCCCTGCAGGCAGGTCACCCGCACCTGGCCCTGGGTGTTGCGTACGTCCAGGCGCACCGCGCCCTCATCGGCAATCACGCAGCCCGGGCCCGCGAACAACGCCAGGCGCAGACCGGCCTGGGTCTCGATCGCGGCCTGGCCCTGCACCAGCTCGAAGCCTTCGCCCTGCGTGTGCGCGCGGCGGCGCAGGCTGCTCTGCGTATCCAGTTCGATCTTCAGTTGCGGCGAGGGCGCGATCTGCAGTCGCTCACCGGTGCCGGTATGGAAATCGGCTGCCATGGCTGTCACCGAGGGCCACAGGCCCATCGGCGGGCGGATGGCCGCCACCACTACCAGGCTGGCCGGGGCGGCAATCGCGGCGCCCATGAAGGCGCGTCGGCTCCAGCGCTGGGCCGGCGTCGGCGCGACCGGTTGACGCGCGGCCGCTGGCAGCTGCTCGCCGGCCAGCCGCACCTGCTCCCACTGCCGGCGCGCACGGCCAAACGCTTCGCGATGGCGCGGGTCAGCCTCACACCACGCGCGGAACCGGCGCCCGTCGGCGGCGGTCGCCTCGCCCGAGGTCAGCCGCACCACCCACGCGTGCGCCTGACGCTCGACGGCATCCAGCGGGCGTTGCGGGCGATCGTCAGGATCCATGGGGGCTCATGCCGGACCCGCACGCTGCGGGGTTCTGCTCGGCGTCAAAGTGTAGACGGATGCCGCCGTTCAGAACCGCACCTGGCGCCCCGTTCCGCTGCGCTCGGCCAGATAGTCCTGGGCGGCCTTCAGCTCACGCTGCACCAGCCGCAGCGACACACCGAGGTGATCGGCGACATCGCGCTGCTGCAGGCCGTCGACACGGATCGCCAGCAGGATGCGGCGACGGCGCTCGGGCATGCGCTGCAGCAGGCCGACCATGTCTTCCAGCGCGAAGTCCAGTTCAGCCGCCTGCGCCGGGCCGGGTGCAGGGTCGGCCATGTCCATCAGCGTATCCACCTCCTCCAGGCTCAGCAGGCGGTGGTCAGCACGTTGGCGGTCGATCACGGTATTCATTGCCATGCGCAGCAGGTAGGCCGCGGGGTTCTGCACGGCATCCAGGCGGTCACGCCGCGCGCTCAGGCGCATCCACGTGTCCTGCAGCGCGTCGCCGGCCAGCTCCTCCGAGCCCAGCTTGCGCACCAGCCGGCGCTTCAGTTCATCGTAGGCACCCAGAAGGTGGTCCATCAGGTCAACTGCCCCAGCCGTACCGTTGCTCATGTTCGAATCCTTGAAGTCATGGAAGGGGCGTGCGCCCGCCACAGTCGTGGTCGGTGCCGGAAGGTCGGATCTGCAGCGTTACCGGCTGCGGCAGCGCAGCGGCATCGGGCGCCAGCACCAAGTGCTGCAGCGCCTGCAGCAGGCGCGCATCGCGGCGCTCGCTGCCACTGCCTGACAGCAGCTCGGGCGCATGCACCTGGCCCTCGCTGTCGACACGGAAACGCAGCATCGCGGCATAGCGGCCGGGAGCGATCTCCGGGTCGTCACAGAACACCCCACGCAGCCGCTGCTGCAGCCCACCATAGCGACGTCGACGTTCCGCATCGGCGAGTTCCGCGCCGACACCGGGTTCGGCAGCCAAGGGCGTGTTCCGGCGCAGCACCACACGCTGTTTGCCGATCACCTCGGCCTCGACGCCGGAGTCCTGCAGCAGCGCCTGCAGGGCGGGCAGCGGCGGCAGGCTGGCGCGCAGCGCACGGCTGCTGCGGCCCGCGGCAAGATCGCCCGGGTACATCACGGACCACCCACTGATGACGCTGAAGCGCTCGACCGCCTGTTCCAGTGGCTGCGCAGGGATGTCGTAGGCATGAACGCCGTCCTGCCCGGCAGCGGCAAAGGACAGCAGCAGCCATGCCGCGATGGCCACCTTCCAAGTTCTGACCGCATGGTGTCCATTCAGCCCCCTGACGTAGAACACATGACCCTCGGCAGCGACAGCAGCTGCAGTGGACGCGCGCCAAGACCGGAACCTCGGCCCGCGCGCGACCCGCAAGCGGGCTCAAACCGTACCGGGGTCACATGTCATTGCGATGACCGCCGCCTACAGCCGACCTGAAGCCAGTCACCCATCAGGAATCAATAGATCGAACAGACCACCTCATCCACGCCTGGGGTCAGAGCCCGTTGCGCAGCAACGGGATCCGACCCCGTGCCGACCCAGACGTGTCGACCAAGGTCGACACCCACCAATAGCAGCTCATGCCGTTCCGGCAGATCGTGGAAATCTGTCGAAGGCGGGGTGGGTCCGGTTGCGGGGGCGTGAGCCGCATGGGCCCGAGGCATGCCTCGGGCGGGTTGGGCAGGACGCCCAACCCCGGTCTTGCCGTGTGCGCAAGACAGCGCACACGAGCAAGCGGCGACCGAGCTTACATGGGTGAGGGCGCTTTGCTTGCGAAGCACTGCTTCGCAAGCGCCCGAACGCACAGCCGCCAGCGGCTGGGCCGGGCCCCGGAGGGGGACTTGCAGCGTCCCCCGCAACCGGACCCACCCCGCCATCCCTCAGCAGGCCCGCTGTTGCTGTTGCTGTTGAGGTTGCCGGCCAGCGGCCGGCACTACCCGCGGGTGCCGGGTGCAACCCGGCCGCAAACCTCATCCCTCAAAGCGGCAGCTGGGTCGTCTGCTTGATCCGCTGCATCGGAATCTCCGTCTTGGTGTTCTGCACCCCGGCAATCCGGTTCAGGTGCTGCATCTGGAACTGCCGGTAGGCATCAAGGTCCGCCACCGCCACCCGCAGCAGGAAATCGCAGTCACCGGCCATCAGATGGCATTCCAGCACTTCCGGGAACGACTTGATGCTGTTGATGAAGTGATTGGTGGTGTCCTCGTCCTGCCCCCGCAGCCACACCCGCACGAACACCGTGAAGCCACGGCCCACCTTGGCCTCGTTCAACAAGGCCACATAGCGGTCGATGTAGCCGCCCTCCTCCAGCAACCGCACCCGGCGCAGACAGGCCGACGGCGACAGCCCGACCAGGCGAGCCAGCTCCAGGTTCTGCAGGCGACCGTCGCGCTGCAGGGCGTCGAGGATGCGCCGATCGAGGTTGTCGAGCTGGTACTGCATGGAATTTCACCCGTTTCGCTTCTGGCCGCATGAAATATCAATCATCCAGAATCAAGTGGCATCAACGCAACCCGATTTCGTGATTGGACCGCTAGCATGGGCCACCCCCACCTTGTTGTGCCGTTCCATGGACGCCCGTACCACCCTCCCCCCGCCCGCCACCTGCGATACCGCCTCGCGTGCCGAATTCCTGCGCGGCCTGCGCGCCGCCGTGCCGGTGATGATCGGCTTCATTCCGTTTGCCCTGGTGCTCGGTGCGCAGGCGGCCCAGAAGGGCCTGAGCGCACTGGAAGTACCGCTGATGACCGGTCTCAACTTCGCTGGTGGCTCGGAGTTCGCCGCCGTCGAACTGTGGACCTCGCCACCGCACATCGCGCTGATCGTGGCCATCACCGCCCTGGTCAACAGCCGCCACCTGCTGATGGGCGCCAGCCTGGCCCCGCTGCTCCAGCACCTGCCGCGCCGACGCGTGCTGCCGGCCCTGTTCTTCATGTGCGACGAAAGCTGGGCGATGGGCGTGGCCGATGCGCGCCGGCGCGCGCTTGGCTTCAGCCTGGCCTACTACCTGGGCGTGTCGGCAGGCCTGTACACGGTCTGGGTGGCCTGCACCGCACTCGGCGCGATCATCGGGCCGCTGTTGGGCGACATCCACGCCTATGGTTTCGACATGGCCTTCCCCGCCGTGTTCCTGGTGCTGCTGCGCGGCATGTGGCAGGGCATGAAGGCGGCGCGGCCGTGGCTGGTCAGCCTGGTCGTGGCCGCCGCCACTTATCTGCTGGTCCCGGGCGCGTGGTACGTGGCCAGCGGCGCACTGGCCGGCCTGGCCGCCGCCTGGCTGCTGGCGGAGGACGCAGCATGATCTTCAATGGCCTGATCCACTGGACCTCGGTACTGACCATCGTGCTGATGGCCGCCGCCACCTACCTGACCCGCATCGTCGGCTTCCTGGCGTTGCGCAATCGCACCCTGAGCAAACGTGCGGTGACGGTGATGGAAGCCGCGCCGGGCTGCGTGCTGATCTCGGTGATCGCCCCGGACTTCGTTGCCGACAAACCCGCCGACCTGGCCGCGCTGGCCATTACCCTGCTGGCCGCCACGCGGCTGTCGATGCTCCCGACCGTGCTGATCGGCGTGGTCTCGGCGGGTGTGTTGCGCTATCTGGTGGGGTAGCTACCGGTACGCCGGGCAACGCCCGGCGCACCGTAGTGGCGCAGCAGTGCAATCACGCGCTGCTGCTTGCCGCCAGCAGGCACAGGCTGCGCGGCGGCAGCGTCCAGGCGCCTTCCTCATCCGGCTCCAACGGCGTTTCGTCGGTCTGCAGGAGTACGCGCCGGAACGACAGGGCGTCGTCTGACACACAGAACCGCTGCGGCTGCTCGCCGGCGTTCAACAGCAGGGCCAGGCTGACATGCCGCCCGGGCTCGCGCAGGCCACTGTCCGGACTGCGACCGTCCAGCACGATCAGCAGCGCACGCAGCCCTGCGTCATGCCAGTCCGCTTCCTCCATGCCGCGACCATCGGGATGCCGCCAGTCGATATCGCGCAGGCCCAGCGACTCATCGTACTCGCCGCGCAGGAACCGGTTCCGGCGCAGCAGGCCGTAGCGCCGGCGCAGTGACAGCGCCCGCCGCACGAACGCCACCTGCGCCTGTGCAGCCGGCAATGCTGCGCGCTCCCAGTCGATCCAGCTCAGTGGATTGTCCTGGCAGTAGGCGTTGTTGTTGCCCTGCTGCGAATGGCCGAACTCATCCCCGGCGAGCAGCATCGGCGTGCCCTGCGCGAGCAGCAGCGTGGCCAGCAGGTTGCGCATCTGCCGCGCACGCAACGAAAGGATCGCCGCATCATCGGTGTCTCCCTCCACGCCGTGGTTGCTGGAAAGGTTGTGCGAGTGGCCGTCACGGTTGTCCTCGCCGTTGGCCTCGTTGTGGCGATCGTTGTAGCTGACCAGATCGTGCAGGGTGAATCCATCATGCGCGGTCACCAGATTGATGCTGGCCGACGGCCGCCTGCCGTGGTGTTCGAACAGGTCGGCCGAGCCGGTGAAGCGCGTGGCAAACTCCGCCAGCTGCCCGCCATCGCCACGCCACAGCGCGCGCACCGTGTCGCGGAAGCGGTCGTTCCATTCGGCCCAGCCCGGCGGAAACTGGCCCAGCTGGTAGCCGCCCGGGCCGATGTCCCATGGCTCGGCAATCAGCTTCACCTGGCTCAGGATCGGGTCCTGGCGTACCGCATCGAGGAAGCTGCCCGAGGCGTCGAAGCCATGCCGTTCGCGGCCGAGGATGGTTGCCAGGTCGAAGCGGAACCCATCCACCCGCATCTCGGTCACCCAGTAGCGCAGAGAGTCCATGACCATGCGCAGCGCACCGGCATTGGTCAGGTCGAACGTATTTCCGGTGCCGGTATCGTTGATGTAGTAGCGGCGATCATCGGCCAGGCGGTAGTAGCTGGCGTTGTCGATGCCCTTGAAGGACAGCGTAGGGCCCAGCTCATTGCCTTCGGCGGTGTGGTTGTAGACCACGTCCAGGATCACTTCGATGCCGGCATTGTGCAACCGCGCGACCATCTGCTTGAACTCGGCCACGATGCCCAGCGACAGGTAGCGAGGCTGCGGCGCGAAGAAGCCGATGGTGTTGTACCCCCAGTAATTGCGCAGCCCGCGCTCGAGCAGCTGCTGGTCATCGACGTATGCGTGCACGGGTAGCAGTTCGATGGCGGTCACGCCCAGATGGCTGAGGTGGTCGACCACTGCGTCATGGCGCAGGGCAGAGAAGGTGCCACGCTCGGCCTGCGGGACATCGGGATGCTGCATGGTCAGCCCGCGCACATGCGCTTCGTAGATCACGGTCCGGTCCCAGGGCGTGGCAGGTGCACGCTCGACACCCCAGCTGAAGGCCGGGTCGATCACGGCGCAGCGCGGCATGTAGCTGGCGCTGTCGCGGCGGTCGAAACTGAGATCGCCATCGCGGTGACCCAGGGTGTAGCCGAACAGGTGGGGGGCCCACTTCAGTTCGCCGACGATCTGCTTGGCGTAGGGGTCCAGCAGCAGCTTGTTGGGATTGAAGCGATGGCCCTCTTCCGGCGCATACGGGCCGTGCACCCGGTAGCCGTAACGCTGCCCGGGCCGCACGTCCGGCAGGTAACCATGCCAGATCTCGTTGGTGTACTCGGGCAGCGCGATGCGTTCCACTTCGCGGTTGCGTCCATCGAACAGGCAGAGTTCCACCCGTGTGGCATGCCGCGAGTACAGTGCGAAGTTCACACCCAACCCGTCCCAGGTCGCCCCCAGCGGGAAGGGCCGGCCTTCGCGCACGCGCGAGGTCTGCGTCCACTTACGGCTCGCCATCAGTGCCCTCCTCCCCGCGCGCGGCGGCAATCTCGGCTTCCACCAGCCGCTCGGCCATGTGCCAGTGCCGTTGCTGCTGGTCGTCCGGGCGCCCTTCTGCCTCCCAGATCTGGTGGGCAAGTGCCTCAATCCGCTGCCGTCGTTCCCTGCTGTCCATCCCTACCTGTCTCCTCGTTGATCCATATCGCCAACGGGCTGCCAGCCAGAAGCCCGGCCACGTCCGCGGTTGCGTTGAAATGTTCGATGCGCCCGTCCAGGACATTGCGCATGGGGCCTGCCGGCAGCCCACGCAGCGTCACGCCGCTGCCGACGTCGCGCGGAATGTGCAGGCTGGGCCCCGGCATGGTGGTGGGCGAACTTCGCCGTACGACCACCAGCAGCACCTGCGCCTGATGCCTGCGCGTGAACGCCAGCCACGGCGAGCGCGCAGGCGCGGACAGCGGCTGCAGCGCGCCGTGCAGGAAAAGATGCGGGTGCCTGCGGCGGCAATCGAGCAACTGCCGGAGCAGGAATGCCTTGATCCCACCGTCCCGCCAGTCATCCAGCAGCGCGGGCCACCCGCGCGCATCACGCAGCCACGCGTGCCGCGCCGGATAGTCCACCGCGTGCCGGTTGTCCGGGTCCACCAGGCTCAGGTCCCAGCCTTCGCCGCCCTGGTAGAGGTCGGGCACGCCGGGCAGGCAGTGCTGCAGGCACAGCTGTGCCAGGCCGTTGCAGGCGCCCGCCGGCGCGATGCGCGCCACGAACGTCGCCAGCGCCTCCCGCACCGGCTGCAACGGCGCTCCATCCAGCAGCGCGTGCAGCCACTGCGCGGCGCCCTCCTCCACGGCCACGTTGGGATCGGACCAGCTGCTGACCCGTTTACCCTCGCGCAATGCCTTGGTCAGCCATTGCACCATCCTCGATGCGAAGTCGGCGCCGGGGGTACCGTGCATCGGCCACGCGGCGACGAGCGCCTGCCATAGCGCATAGGTCTCGGCACCCGGCAACGGCATCGGCGCGCCGGCGTGGGTCGCCATCCGGCTCCAGCGCCGCACCGCGTCCCGCCACTCGACCGTGCAGGTACTGAGAACCGCCAGCCGTGCCCGGCTGTCGGCCCCGCGCTTGTGATCGTGGGTGGCCAGCGCAAGCAGCGCCCTGGGATGGCGCCGCAGGCGCCCGGCTGCATGTTCCAGCAGCTCGCGCCCTTCCATGCCCAGCCGCTGCGGATCACTGCCGACTTCGTTGCGCGACAGCAGCCTGAAATAGCGATAGAACCCGGTATCTTCCACCGACTTGGCATTCAGCGGCGCGGCCAGCTGCCCGAACCGTACGCGCAGCTCGGTTTCAGCCGGCGCCTGGCCGGGAAGTGCCTGCAGCAGCAGATCCAGCGCGGCGCGTGCGGCACCGTCCAGCGCCTCGCGCGCAGCACCGGCAGCGTCCACCAGCGCCTTTCGTTCACCCGCCCCCTCCAGCGAATAGGGCCGGTAGGTGCGGTAATGCCGCAGCAATGAAGCCAATGCGCGTGCCAGCGCAGCCACTCCGATATCGGCCTCGGCCAGCCGGGGCTGCAGGACCTGCTGCGCACTGCGCAGCAGCCGCTGGAAGTCTGCGTGAAGGCCCTGGCGCAACATCATGCCGCGAGCGTCCTGCTGAATCCGGTCAAAGCTGCGCGAGTCACCGCCCAGCGCCTGCCACGTGCGCGAGAGCGCGGGGGCAGCCGCCGGATCGTGCAACCAGGCACCGGTCTGGTCCATGAAGTCATAGCCGGTGGTACCGTCGCAGGCCCAGCTGTCGGGCAGCTGCTCGCCCTCGGCCAGTATCTTCTCCACATGCAGGCTCACCGCCTGCGGATCACGACCGCCGGCCGCACAGGCTGCGTCGAGCGATTCACGAAGGCGCCGCAGGTAGGCGCCCGGGGAGGACAGGCCATCCACATGATCGATACGCAGGCCGTCCACCCGTCCCGCGCGTACCAACCGCAGCGGCAGCGCATGCACCGCCTCGAACACGTCGTCGCGCTCCACCCGCAGCGCGGCCAGTTCATTGATATCGAAAAAGCGCCGGTAGTTCACCTGATCGCCCGCCGTGCGCCACCAGGCCAGCCGGTAGTGCTGCCGCTGCAGCAGCGTATGCAGCCGTTCAACGCTGCGGTTGCAGCGCTCGGCCCACGCCGGCCACTGCGCGGGGTCCAGTGGATGGCTGCGCGGCGACAAGGGCAACGCCAGACCATGGTGGCGCAGCACGGGACGCGCGTTGTCCACCACCACGCGCACTACGCCATCGCGCACCGCGTCGTGCAACGGCCGGTCCAGTGCAGGCAGCCAGAGCCGGCCCTCGCAGCCCGGCGCCTCCCAGTCGATGTCAAACCATTCTGCGTGCGGGCTTCGACGCCCGTGCATCAGCACATCGTTCCACCAATGGCTGTGCGCGGACGCCGCCAGATGGTTGGGTACGATGTCGAGGATCAGGCCCATGCCGTGCGCGCGCGTCGCTGTGGCCAGTTGCCGGAAGGCTTCTTCGCCGCCCAGTTCCGGATTGATGCGGGCCGGGTCGATGCCATCGTAGCCATGCGTAGACCCGGGCAGCGCAGCGGTGATCGGCGACAGGTAAAGGTGGCTGACGCCCAGCGCGGCGTAGTACGGCAGCTGCGTCGCGGCGGCCTCGAGGTCGAAGCCTGCATGCAATTGCAGGCGTACGGTGGCACGCAATGGAGTCATCGCCGCTCCCTCCGCCGCGTGGCGCTGAAGCGGGCAATACGTGCGTCAACCGCGTCCTGGTCCCACGCTAGCGGTAGCCGCCGGCGCCAGTTCGGATGGCCGTTGACGGTGCCCGGCAGGTTCACCTGCGCGCGACTGCCCAGGGCGTCTTCCAGCGGGAGCAGCGCCAGCCGTGACGATGCGTGCGCGACCAGCGACAGCGCACGCGCTTCAAGCGTGGCCCCCTCGCCCCGGGCGACTGCGGACAGCGCCTGGACCTCTCTGGAGCGCGCGTGCAGCGCCGACGGAAGCCCGCTCAGCTCACCCAGGCGGGCGCGCCAGCGCAGGTCGCGCCCGTGCAGCCAGCCGGACAGCGGTGGCAGATCATGGGTGGAGGGCATGGCCACCGCATCGCGGCGCCACCGTGGCGCCGGCAGGAAGCGCTCACCGTTGCGGGCGAACGGCAGCACCTCGATGCCCAGGATGCCGCGGGCTGCCAGCCGCTGGCGAACGCCCGGCGGCACCACGCCCAGGTCTTCACCAATCAGCACGCAGCGATGCCGCCACGATTCCAGCACCAGCAGGTTGATCAGATCATCGAACGGATAGCGCAGGTAAACGCCCTGCCCGGCGCCCGCCCCGCGGGGAAGCACCCACAGGCGCTGCAGGCCAAGGATATGGTCGATGCGCAGCCCGCCACGGCCGGCCATCACAGCGCGCAGCACGCGGATGAACGGCTCAAAGCCCTCGCGCTGCAGGGCGAAGGGTGACCAGCTGGTGATACCCCAGGCCTGGCCCAGCGGATTGAACGCATCCGGCGGCGCGCCCAGTTCAAGACCCTGCAGCAGTTGGTCGCCGCCGGTCCGCGCCTCGACGCCCTGCGGTGCGCAACCCACCGCCAGATCCGCGATCAGCCCGATCGACGCGCCGTCGTTGCGCAATCCCGCCTGCACCTGCGCCCAGCCCTGCCGCGCCAACCATTGCGCAAACGCATGGTCGTCGGCGCTTCCAGTGAACCGGTCGGCGGCGTGCTGGCAATAGCGCAGCAGGGGTTCGCCTTGCGCATCGCGCCACGTCTGCATCTGTTCGCACTGTGCCGGCGCCTGCTGCCGCAGCCACTGGTGCACCTGGCGCAGCCAGCGCCACTTCAACGCCGCCGAGTGCGGCCAGTGGATGCGGCGCGCTGCGGTGGCGGCTGCAACTGCCGTTGCCAGTGCTTGGTCTTCAGCCAGCACGGCGTCGGCTGCCTCCGGCAGTACCTGCGGCAGGGACACCTGCAGTGGATCGAGCCAGTGCCGGTCGCTGGGCGAATAGGGGCTGTAGCCTGGCCCAGGTGGCAAGCCGGCATGCAGCGGGCTCAACGCCACTGCATCGCCGCCGTGACGGTGCAGCAGTTCGCTCCATCGTGCACAGCCGGCGCTGTCACCGATGCCAGCGTCGCAAGAGGCGCGAAGGCTGTAGACCTGCGCCGACAGGCCCCAGCCGCGCAGCGTGCCCTGCGGCCACCAGGCACGTTGTGGCGCCACCGCAACCGCCTGTTGCCGGTCGCCCCGGCGCCACTGCCAGTAACCCGGCTGGTCCGGCACGCGCCAGCGCCCTTGCGCATCGGCGCGTGCCGGCAGCACTGCGCCATGCTCATCCACCCAGCACGCTGCGCCGGCTGCGTCCGGCATCGCCAGCAGCTGTCCACAGCAGGCCGTGCGCAGGCCACCGTGCTCGGGCGCTGCATCGCCCTGCAGCCCCTCCAGCACCGCGCGCAGCACGTCCGGTGCGACTTCGCGCTCGACACCGGCCACGTCGGTCCAGCGAACCAGCAGGCCCGCGCGCCGTGCCGCCTCCAGAACCGCCGCATCGGTCCTCATGCGGCGACCCAACAGGCAAGCACGCCGCCGCCTGCGGGCAGCAACGTGGCAGCGTCCGGCCCTACAACGTGCTCCCCGGCCGGCATCGCATGCACCACCGGCGACGGGCCGACATTGACCGCGATCCACCACTGGCCCGACGGCAGCTGCCAGCCCGCCTGCACCGCGCCTTCGCCCAGCACGCGCGCACCCAACGACCGCGCCTGCAGCAACCCGGGTTGCAGATAGCGCCTGCGCAGTGCCAGAAACCCGCTCGTGCAGCGCAGCCAGTCCTGCGACCAGGGATCATCGCCGGGCGGCGACGTGTAGGACGCCTGCAGGGTGGCCGGGTCGTTCGGGTCGGGAATACGCGCGCGCGAGGCGGCGTCGGCAAAGGCGCTGAAACCAGCGAACTCGCGGCGACGCCCTTCGCGCAACGCCTCGTCCAGCGGCGGCGCGTAGTCGGTGAAGAACAGGAACGGCGATTGCGCCTGCCACGGTTCGCCCATGAACAGCAGCGGGATCATCGGCGTCAGCAGGGTCAACGCCAGCGCCGCACGCAGCCGCGCAGGATCGGTCAGCATCGACAGGCGCTCGCCGAGAGCGCGGTTGCCTACCTGATCGTGGTTCTGCGCGAATACCACAAAACGCGCGGGCGACAGGTCGGCGCTGGGTTCGCCGCGGGGATCGCCGCGCAGGTCCGGTTCACCCTGCCAGGCGAATCCTTCGGCCAGGCAGCGCGCCAGCAGTGCTTCGGCGCGACCGGCATAGGCCGCGTAATAGCCCTCCTGCTCGCCGGTCAGCATCACGTGCAGCGCATTGTGGAAGTCATCGTTCCACTGCCCCTGGTAGGCGCCGCGCAGCCACCGCGCCTGGTTGCGCTCGTTCTCCAGCACCAGGTGCGCGTGCGGGGCCACCGCACGTACCTCATCGGCCAGCTGCTGGAGGAAACGGTCATCGTCAATGGCGTGCACCGCGTCCAGGCGCAGGCCATCGAAGCCGTAGTCGCGCAACCACATCAGCGCGTTGTCGATGAAAAAGCGCCGCACCCAGGGCTGGCGGAAGTCGATGGCCTCGCCCCACGGCGTGCTGCGGTCGTCACGGAAGAACCCGCGCGCGTAGTCGCGCAGGTGGTTGCCCTGTGGTCCGAAGTGGTTGTAGACCACATCCAGCAGCACCGACAGCCCTGCATCGTGCGCCGCTTCGATGAAGGCCCTCAGCGCTGCCGGCCCGCCATAGGCATGGGCCGGCGCATACGGGAACACGCCGTCGTAGCCCCAGTTGCGCTGGCCGGGAAACTGCGCGACCGGCATCAGTTCAATGGCGGTGATGCCCAGCGCGGCCAGCATCGGCAGCTGCGCGGTCAACGCCGCGAAGCCGCCGCCGGCCTCGATGTGTGCTTCATAGATCACCAGATCCTGCCAGGCATGCCCGCGCCAAGCGGGTTGCGCCATGGCCGTGTCCAGCACCACCGCGCTGTCTCCGTCGATGCCGTCCGGCTGCCAGCGCGAGGCCGGGTCGGGCACGTCCTGACCGGAAGGAAGGCGAAAACGGTAGCGGTCGCCATGCGATGCCGGTGTCCGCAGCCAGTGGCAGCCGTCCGCGTCACGTTGCATCGGCTGTTGCGTGCCGCGCAGGCACAGCGCCATCGTCCTTGCGTCCGGTGCCCACACACGGAACTCCACCCTGTCACCAGCCACAGGCCATGCGCCCAGGCGCGGCGTTACTGCCGTCATGCATCAACCTGCAGATACAGCGTGGACAGCGGCGGCAGGGTCAGCCGCAGCGACTGGGCGTGACCATGCATCGGCCTCGGCTCGGTATGCACTGCACCGAGGTTTCCCGCATTGCCGCCACCGTAATACGCGCTGTCGGTGTTGAGCCGTTCGCTCCAACGCCCCGGGTGCGGCACGCCGACCCGGTAGCCGTCGCGACGTACCGGAGTGAAGTTGCTCACCACCAGCAGGGTGCGGCCGCTGCCGGCCGGATCCCGGCGGATGAACGCGTAAACGCTGTTGCGGCTGTCGTCGGCCACGCTCCAATCGAAACCGCGTTCGTCGCGCTCGTCGCGATGCAACGCGGGTTCGGCGCGGAGCACGCTGTTGAGGTCTCGCACCAGGCGCGACAGGCCCTGGCCCTCACTGCTGGCCGCCTGTGCCCAGTCCAGTACCGCATCGTGCGACCACTCGTGGCCCTGGCCGAACTCGCCGCCCATGAACAGCAGTTTGCTGCCCGGGTGCGCCCACATGAAACCGTAGTACGCGCGGAGCTGGGCCAGCCGCTGCGCCGGCTCGCCCGTCATCTTGGCCAGCAGCGCTCCCTTGCCATGCACCACCTCGTCATGCGACAGCGGCAACACGAACCGTTCGGAGAAGGCGTAGACCAGGCCGAAGCTGATCTCGCTGTGGTGATGCTGGCGATGGACTGGATCGCGTCCCAGGTACTGCAGGGTGTCGTGCATCCAGCCCATGTTCCATTTGTGGGTGAAGCCAAGCCCGCCCTCCTCCACCGGCGCGGTCACCCCCGGCCACGCGGTGGATTCCTCGGCGATCACCAGCACATCCGGGAAACGCTCACGCAGCGCCTGGTTCATCCGCCGCAGGAACGCGACCGCCTGCAGGTTCTCGCGCCCGCCCTGCTCGTTGGGTATCCACTCCCCCTCGGCACGGCTGTAATCCCGGTACAGCATCGACGCCACAGCATCCACGCGCAGACCGTCGATATGGAACCGCTCCACCCACTCCAAGGCACTGCCGATCAGGTAGGCAGCCACTTCGTTGCGGCCGTAGTTGTAGATCAGCGTGTCCCAGTCGGCGTGCACCCCTTCGCGCGGGTCGGCATGCTCGTACAGCGCGGTGCCATCGAACCCGGCCAGGCCATGCGCATCGTTCGGGAAGTGCGCGCTCACCCAGTCCAAGATCACCCCCACGCCGGCCTGGTGGCAGCGGTCCACGAAGCGTGCGAAGGCCTGCGGCGTGCCATGGCGCGCCGTCGGCGCGTAGATGCCCAGCGGCTGATAGCCCCAGGAACCGCCAAAGGGATGCTCGCTGACCGGCAGCAGCTCGATGTGGGTAAAGCCGAGTCCGGCCACGTACGGAATCAACCGGTCGGCCAGGGCGTCCCAGTCCAGCGGCGCACCCTCGTCGCTGCGCTGCCAGGAGCCCGCATGTACTTCGTAGATGGACAGCGGTGCGCAGGTTCCGGCCTGGCGCCGGGCCTCCAACCAGGCGTCATCGTGCCACTGCATCGGCGCCGCCGAAGGCACCCGCGAAGCGGTGGCCGGTGGCAGCTCGGCCCAGCGCGCCATCGGGTCGAACTTGTCGGGCATCACCCGGCCGTCGGCGCCGACGATGCGGAATTTGTAGCGGGCACCGGCCTGCACGCCCGGCAGGAACAGCTCCCACACGCCGGCGGTGTGACGCAGCCGCATCGGATGGCGTCGGCCATCCCATCCATTGAAATCGCCAACCACCGCGACCCGCTGGGCATTGGGTGCCCACACCGCGAAGCGCACGCCCGCGATGCCCTGCACCTGCATCGGCACCGCCCCCAGCTGCCGCGCCGCATCGGCATCACCGGCATGGAACCGCTGCAGCAGTGCTTCGTCCAACAGTGGACCGAACGCATAGGCATCGTGCACCTGCTCCACGCCCTGTTCGAAATGCAGGGCAAGCAACGGTATCGCCGCGTCACCGGCCGCGCCCTCGAACAGGCCGGGCAACGGGCCAGGAGACAGGTCCCAGCGTTGCCCATCGTCTGCAATCACCTCGACGCGCTGCGCGTGCGGCACCAGCACGCGCAGCTGGCGTCCGCCTTCTGGCTGGCGATGCGGGCCCAGCCAGGCAAATGCATCGGCCGGGCGCGCGTGGACGAGGTCCTGCAGCGCCGGGGCGATACGCTGATCCAATCCCGTCTCCGTGATCGCTTCATCCTCCAGGGCGACCAGATGCAGGCTGTCGTGGCTCATGCAGCCACCTGGCAGGTCTGCTGGTACAGGGCCAGATAGGCGCGTCCGGCCGCATCCCAGCCACCCGGCCGCAGCATGGCCGCGCGGCGCATGGCCTGCAGCAGGCCCGGCAGGCGGAAGGTGCGCATCGCCCGTTCCACGCAGCGGCGCAGTCCATCAGCGTTGGCGCCATGGAACAGGAATCCGGTCACGCCATCCTCGACGGTATCCACCAGCCCGCCGGTCGCGTGCGCGATGGGCAGGCAGCCGAAGCGCTGTGCGTACATCTGGCTCAGCCCGCAGGGTTCGAAGCGTGAAGGCATCAGCAGGAAATCGGCGCCGGCAAACATCTGGCGGGCCAGCGCTTCCTCGAACCCGATGAAGGCGCCCACCCGCCCCGGGTAGCGGCGGGCCAGCGCCTGCACCTGGGCTTCCACCTGCGGCTCGCCACCGCCGATGATGACCAGCTGGCCGCCGGCCGCCACGATCTGGGGCGCCACGTCGCAGGTAATGTCCAGGCCCTTCTGGTGCACCAGCCGCGAGACCACCGCAAACAGCGGGCCGGTCGACGGCGCCAGGCCGAACGCCTTGCGCACCGCATGCGCGTTGGTGGCGCGCCCGGTCCACTCACCAATGCCGAAGTGGGCCTTGAGATGGATATCGCGGCGCGGGTCCCAGCTGGCATCGATACCGTTGACGATGCCACTCAGGTGCCCGCCGGCCGCCCTCCGTGCCAACAGGTCATGCAACCCGCAGCCGTCATCCGGGGCGGTGATCTGCTGCGCGTAGCGCAGGCTGACCGTGTTCAGCCGCGTGGCATTGGTGATGCCGCCCTGCAGGAACGACATCTGACCGTGGAAGTGCAGTTCATCCAGGTGTTCGGCCGGCACGCCCAGCACAGGTGCCAGCGCGTACGGAAACAGCCCCTGGTAAGCCAGGTTGTGGATCGTCAGCAGGGTCGGCACGGCGGTCCGGTCCCAACGTACGTAGGCGGCCGCCATGGCCACCGGCCAGTCATTCAGGTGCAGCAGCTGCGGCGACCAGTCCAGCCCGGCACGCCCTGCCGCGATCTCCGCAGCCGCATGCGAAAGCGTCGCGAAGCGAACCGCGTTGTCCTTCCACTCCTGCCCCTGCCCGTCCACGTAGGGCGAGCCCTCACGCTCGTACAGCTCCGGCGACAGCAAGACGTAGATCGGAAGGCCGTCGGCCTGCACCGCCATGCCGATCGTGCACGCTGGCAAGCCGGCCCGCGCGCTGACGTGCCCCACCCGCTGCAGCTGTGGCAGGCGCTGCAGTACCTCCGGGTAGCCGGGCAGCAGCACGCGCGAATCACACGCACCGCGCACCGCACGCGGCAGGGCCGCAGCGACGTCGCCCAGGCCACCGGCCTTGACGAAGTCCGCCATCTCGGTGGCAACGAACAACACGCGCTGCACCAGTTCCGGCAGATCCAACGGTTGCGAATGGCCGCGGCGCGTGCCGATCGGCACGGGCGTGACGGGAGAGATCGCAACGGGTGAAGCGGACTGGGCGGCGCGGGCCATGGGGATGATCTCGGATGCTTCAGGCAGACAGACGCCAGCGGCGCCCGGACGGGCGCTGGTGCTGGGAAGGAAGTCGACGCAGGACGTGGGGGACGCCAGCGAGAGGCTCAGGACGACAATAGCCCTCCATGCGATCAATCAACCGTGAAGCCATGGCGATTTCTTTGTGACAAGGCGTCATGAGCTCAGTACGCATGAGGTACGCCCGCCAGCCGCCCGTGCCTCTCCTGTAGAGCCGAGCCCACGCTCGGCTGCGGGCAGTCCCGTTGCCGCTCGAGCCGAAGTGGGCTCGGCTTTACAGAGATTCTCCCTGCGACACCCGGTCGCAGGCCTTCGCGCTACGCGCTTGACCAATGTCAAACCGCCCGCTGCCACGCGGGCGTATTCCTATGCAGAACCCGAACACGCCGGCGCTGCCGGCCTCTACAAGGACCCTGCGATGAGCTACTCCCCCGACAACGCCCAGCTCGTGAATGCGCTGCAGAACGTCATGGTGATCTCCACCACCGACCTGCAGGGCAACATCACCTACGCCAATGACCTGTTCTGCACGCTCACCGGCTTCGCCCGCGAGGAACTGATCGGCCAGCCGCACAGCATCGTGCGCCACCCGGATGTGCCCAAGGCGGTCTACAAGGACATGTGGGACACCATCAAGGCCGGCAAGACCTGGACCGGCATCGTGCCCAACCTCGGCAAGGGCGGCGTGCTCTACGTGGTCGACACCACCGTGCAACCGCTGTTCGACGGCGAAGGCAACATCACCTCCTACATCAGCATCCGCCGCGTGGTGAACGACCTGATGCAGAACTACGACCTGGTCGAGTTCAGCAAGGAAAAGTTCGACGACTTCTACGAGGCCGCGTGAACGCCCTCCCGACCAGTACGCCCTTCAGCCGCCTGCTGGTGGGTTTCGCGTCCGAGTCGGGCAATGCCCGCGCCTTGGCCCAGCGCTTGGGCGCGGACCTGCAGCCGCACGCGCCGCAGGTGCTCCCGTTCAACGACATCGACGTGGCCAGTCTCGGCCACGGCGATGTGCTGCTGGCGATTTCCAGCTCGTTCGGCGATGGCGAACCGCCGGCCAATGGCGAGCGGTTCTTCGAAACCCTGCGCCAGACCCCGACGCTGAGCGGCCTGCGCTATGCGGTGTTCGGCCTGGGTGACACCGGCTACCCCAGCTTCTGTGGCTTCACCAAGGCGCTGGATGCTGCGCTGAGCGAGCGCCAGGCGCAGCCGCTGCTGCACCGCGTGGACGCCGACCTGGGTTACGAGCAGTTCTTCCAGCAATGGCAGCCGGTGCTAAGCCAGGTGCTGGGTGGCGACCTCAGCGCTGGCCAAGACCTGCACCTGCAGGTCACCGCCTATGGTGAAGACAATGCCTTTGCCGCCCGCATTCTCGAACGCCGCCGCTTGAACAGCAGCGCCCCCGCTGCCTGGCACCTGCAGCTGGACATTGCCGGCAGTGGCATGGCCTACCGCGCGGGTGACACCCTGCACGTGGTGCCGGAGAACGATCCTGCCCTGCTGCAGGCATTGGCCACTTGGTACGGCGACAGCACCGCCGTGGCCGCCCTGCGCGACCGCGAGCTGCGCCTGCTGAGCAAGAGCGTGCTGCGCGAGCTGGCCCGGCTCGGTGGCAGCGAAACGCTGAAGGGCCTGCTGAAGGTCAGCCAGAAGCGCGAGCTGGACGCCTACCTGCACGGCCTGGACCTGCTGGACGTGCTGCAGGACCACGCCACCCCGGACAGCATGCCGCTGCCGCGGCTGCGTGAACTGCTGTCAGCGCGGCTGCCGCGTGCCTATTCAATCGCCTCGCACCCGCGCGACGACCAGCTGAGCCTGTGCGTGCGCGAAGTGCATTACACCCTGCGCGGCCGCGAGCGCTTCGGCACCGCTACCGGCAGCCTGCTGCACGGTGGCGACCACGCCCGTGTGTACTGCCGTTCCAACCCTGGCTTCCACCTGCCCGATACCGGCCAGACGCCGCTGCTGCTGGTCGGCACCGGCACCGGCATCGCACCGCTGATGGGCCTGATGCAGGAACTGCAGGCCAACGGCTGCGAACGCGAGGTGCACCTGGTGTTTGGCGAGAAGCACAGCAAGCGCGACTACCTGTACCGCGACCAGCTGCAGGACTGGCATACCCGGGGCGTGCTGGCCGGCCTGCATACCGCGTTCTCGCGCGATGGCGCCGAAAAGGTCTATGTGCAGCATGTACTGCGGCAGCGTGGCGATGAAGTGCGCGATGTGCTGGCCCGCGGTGGGCATCTGTACCTGTGCGGCAACAAGCGCCACCTGGAAAGCGCGGTGCGCGAGGCCATCGATGACATCGCTGGCGAAGGGCGCTGGGACGCGCTGCGCGGTGAAGGCCGCACGCACTGTGAGCTGTACTGATCCATGGCCACCGGACCGCACGGACCTTGAACCGGTAGAGCCGGCCGCTGGCCGGCTGCTCCGGATGCCACGGTTGCCGGCCAGCGGCCGGCACTACCATCAGATGTGACCAACCATCGCCGGTGCGTCCATCACGGGTCAATTGCCTACAATGCGGCCGTCCACCACGCGCGCCACCTGCTGGCCGAACATGGCCACATCCTGCGGGTCATGGCTGATCAACAGCAACGGGATGCCGGTCCGGTCCAGCACCGTTTCCAGCTCCTGACGCAGGTGCTGGCGCAGGTCATGGTCCAGTGCGGAGAACGGCTCATCCAGCAGCAGCGACTGCGGCTGCGTCACCAGCGCCCGCGCCAATGCAGTGCGCTGGCGCTGGCCACCGGAGACCTGCGAGGGCAGCAGATCGCCCACCGTGTCGATGCGGAAGGCGTGCAACCACTGCTCCACGGCATCGAAACGCTGGCCGAGCCCCGGATTCAACCAGCCCTTCTGCAGCCCGAACGCCACGTTCTGGCGCACGCTCAGGTGCGGGAACAACGCGTAATCCTGGAACACATAGCCCAACCGGCGGCGCTGCGGCGGCAGATCCACGCCGGTGGCCGCATCGAACAGGGTCTGCCCCTGCACGCGCACATGACCCTGGCCCGGCCGCAGCAGCCCGGCCACCGCCTTCAAGGTCAGGCTCTTGCCCGCGCCCGAGGGCCCGAACAACACCACTTGGCGCTGCGTGCACTGCAGCGATACATCCAGCACGAAATCCTGGCCGGCCGCCTGCAGGCGACGCTGCACCTGCAGGTCAAGCCACATCGCGCAGCTCCCGGCGACGCCCGCCCACCAGCCGCGCGGCCAGCAACAGGATCACGATGCAGACCACCGAGGTCAGGATCACCAGCGCATTGGCCTTGCCGTCCTGGCCGGCCTGCACCGCCTCGTAGATGGCGATCGACAGCGTCTGCGTGCGGCCCGGAATGCTGCCCGCCACCATCAGCGTGGCGCCGAACTCGCCCATGGCGCGTGCGAATGCCAGCAGCAGCCCGGCAAGAATGCCGCGCCAGGCCAGCGGCAACGTGATGCGGAAGAACACCGCTGCTTCGGACACTCCAAGCGTACGCGCGGCCTGCTCCAGCTGCCCGTCCACTTCCTCGAACGCCGCGCGCGCCGGCTTGAACACCAGCGGCAACGAGGCCACCGCCGCCGCGATCACCGCGGCCTGCCAGGTGAACACCAGGTTGATGCCGAACCACGATTGCAGCCATGCGCCGACTGGGCCGTTGCGACCGATCAGTACCAGCAGGTAGTAGCCCAGCACCGTCGGCGGCAGCACCATCGGCAAGGTCAGCAGCGAATCCAGCGGCTCACGGCCGGGAAATCGCCGCCGCGCCAGCAATGCGCCCAGTGCCACGCCCAGCACCAGATTAATCGCGGTGGCCCAGCCGGCCACCTTCAGCGACAACCCCAATGCGCTCCAGTCCAGATCCATGCCTCAGGGCTTGCCGAACCCGTGCCTGGCCAGGATCGCCTGGCCTTGCGGCGAACGCACGAAGGCAGCGAAGCGCCTGGCCTCCACCGGCTGCGTACTGGCCTTGGTCACCGCCAGCGGATAGGCGATGCGCCCGGACACCGGCACCACGAACGCACGGCGCACCCGGTCGGGCATTGCCTGCGCATCGGTGGCATAGACGAAGCCGGCATCCACTTCACCCCGCGCCACGTAATCCAGCGACTGGCGCACGTTCTGCGTCGTGATGATCCTGCCCTGCACCGACGGCCACAGGCCCGCCGCTTCCAGCGCGCCTTTGCCATAGCGGCCGACCGGCACGCTGTCCGGGTTGCCCAGTGCGATGCGCTGCACACCGGCACCGGCCAGGTCCTTCAAGGTACGCGGCGCCGCCTTGGCCTGCGGCGGCACCACCACCCACAGCGCGTTCACCGCGAACACCTCGCGGGTGCCGGCCGCCAGCAGGTTCTGCTGCTGGGCCTGGTCCATCGTGGTTTCGTCGGCCGAGGCGAACACGTCCACCGGCGCACCGCGGCTGATCTGTTGCAGCAACACGCCGGACGCGGCGAAGTTGAAATCGACCTTGGTTCCCGGGTGTGCCTTCTCATAGGCCGCACCCAGTTCGCGGAAGCTCTCGGTCAGGCTCGAAGCCGCCGACACCGTCAGGTCGGCCGCCCAGGCCGGCACCATGGCCAGCAGTCCCAGCACCAACAGTCCAGCTCGCTTCATCGTCGGCTCCCGGCCAGGTTCAGTTCGGATCGGATTCGTCGGCCACCGCCAGCGCTGCCAGGCGCTCGGGCTGCAGCAACAGGATCTCGCGCTGCTTCACCGCGATGATCCCATCATCGCTCAGGCGGCGCAGCACGCGGCTGGCGGTTTCCGGCGCCATCCGCAGGTAATTGGCGATCTCGGTACGCGCCATCGTCAGGTTGAAGCGCGTGGCGGAAAAGCCGCGCCGCGCGTAGCGCTCGGACATGTCCAGCAGGAACGCGGCCATGCGTTCTTCGGTACGGTGGTTGGCGGCCAGGGTCGCGACCTTGCCGATCTCCGCGCTGAGCAGGCTGAACAGCTTGGCCTGCAGCCCCGGCATGCGGGTGGCCAACAGGCTGAGCTTGGGGAACGAGATGCGGCACAGGTGCACGGTGTCCAGCGCCACCGCATTGCAGGGAAAGCGTGAACCGTGGATCGCGTTGAGGCCGATCACTTCACCCGGCAGGCTGAAGCCCAGCACCTGCTCGTTGCCCTGGCTGTCATCGACGAAGGTCTTGACCATGCCCGCGCGCACCGCAGCAATCGAATCGAACGATTCGCCGGCGCGGAAAATGTAGTCACCCGCATGGAACGGACCGACATGGTCGACCAGCACGTGCAGATCGCCCAGTGCGGTCTTGTCGTAACCCTGCGACATGCATGCGTCGGAGAACGCACAGGTGCTGCAGAAGTGCAGTGCGTCGCCATCATCGGCGGCGGCGGGGTTGGGTGTGGCCCGGCCGAGACGGCCCTGCGAAGGCGGGATTGAAGACATCGGGGCAAGACTCAAGCGATGGCGGCCGCCGGCCGGAAGCATGCGGCCATCATACGCCACAGCAGGCGCCCTTCTTCGGCCAGGCGCAGCACGCGCGCATCCCACTGCGCCCAGCCGCGTGCCAGCAACGGCGACAACGCGGGCAGCTGTTCGGCGAAACATTCCTCGAACGGTTCATCGTTGCGCCACTCGAAGGCAGCCGCATCGAGGGCGTGGTCACAGGCGATGCTCTGCGCCACTTCGGCCACCAACCGCTCGTCCTCGGACAGGATCAGCCCGGCGGAGACTCCCATGTGACCCGCCTGCAGCCGCGCACGCCATTCGCCCAGTTCGTCCTCCAGCCGGTAGAACACCTCGCCGATCTGGCTGCAGGCGGACAGCCCAAGGCCGATGAAATCGCTGCGGTCGCGGCGTGGCACACCGGCAAGATCGCAATGGCGCTGGCCATCGCCCGGACCGTGCGGGTTCGGCAGATCGCCGCGCTGATAGTGATCGCCACCAATCGGTTCGTAACCCGCAGCGCGCAGCAGGCGCCAGGCCTGCAGCCAATGGACGGCCGAGGGGTGTTCCGGCAGCGCACACGGCGCCGGCAGCAGGATGCGCTCCGGCGCCTCGGCCAGCACCTCGTGCAGCCGTTCAATGAAGCCGGCGTCCTCGCTGCCGGGTACCCGCAACTGGTAGTAGCGCGCGGTGAAGCCCACCTGTCGCGCCTGTGCCAGCAGGGTCGGCCCCGGTGCATCGGCACGATCGATCACGTTCAAGCGGGTGCAGCCCACCGCACGCAGCTGCGCCGGCGCCAGCGCGCTGCCTGCGTCCAGCCGCACCTCCACCTGGGGCCGCGCCACGGTGCGCAGGTGCTGCGGCACCGCATCCAGCAGCTGGCCCAGCTGCGGCGGCGGCAACGTCTCGGCCAGCCCCAGCTGCAGCACCATCGCCACCACTTCACGGTCCTCGGCCAGCGCGTCGGCCTGCAGCCGCAGCGCCAGCAGCAAGGTATCCAGATACGCCTGCGGTGGCGCATCGCGTCCGCCACGGCCGGCCTGGAAGCCGAGCGTCAAGCCACGCGGAATCAGGTGCTCGTTGCTGGCGCGCACGGCGGCGCGCCACCCGCTTTCGCCAAAGCCGGTGCTGAACTGGTCAGTCGGCGGAAACAGCACGTGCCGGGGCTGCCGCAGCAATGCCGCCTGCAGCGCAGTGTCCTCGCTCTCGTCAACGTGGAAGCTCATGGCAGACATCTTCGGGCGTTCCTCTTCGCGTGGCCCTGATTGAAATCAAGCGCGGAGCATCTGATGGTTCCTGCCGGCCAGCGGCCGGCACTACCCCTGCACCCACCACTCGGTAGTGCCGGCCGCTGGCCGGCAGCACCCCTCACCCGCCGCGCACCCGATCAACGGACGCACGGCGCACCGTCCTGGTAGTGCCGGCCGCTGGCCGGCAAACACCTTCACCCGCCGCGCACCCGCTCGGCGGCGGCCGCATCGATGGCTTCGGGCAGATCGGTTTCGCGATCGATCTGCGGGAAGTGGCGGCGTTCCATGCGACGGATCGCAAAGTGCATCCACGCCAGTGCAGCCGCCACCAGCACGAACAGCAGCATGAAGCAGCTGCTCCAGATGCCCACCGCGTCATTCAGCGCGCCAAACACGATCGGCAGGATGAAGCCACCCAGGCCACCGATCATGCCGACGACGCCGCCCACCGCACCCACGTGCTTGGGGTAGTACACCGGAATATGCTTGTAGACCGCGGCCTTGCCCAACGACATGAAGAAGCCCAGCACGAACACCAGCACGGTGAACATCACCACCCCGATGGCCAGATGGAAGTGGATCGGGCCATGGATGCCCTTCACCACATACTCGGTATCCGGGTAGGCCAGCAGGAAGGTGCAGATGGCCGACACGCCAAAGGTCCAGTACATCACCCGGCGCGCGCCCATCCGGTCCGACATCCAGCCACCGACCACGCGGAACAGGCTGGCCGGGATCGAATAGCACGCCGCCAGCATGCCGGCGTGGCCCACGTCCATGCCATAGGCGCCCACCAGGTAGTGCGGCAGCCACAGCGCCAGCGCCACGAAGCCACCAAACACGAAGAAGTAATACAGCGAGAACCGCCACACCTGCAGGTTCTTCAGTGGCGCCATCTGCTCGGCGAACGGCACCGGCTTCACGCCTTCGCGACGGCGCTGCTCCAGCGACGGGTCTTCCTTGCTGAAGAGGAAGAACAGCACCGCCGTGACGGCCAGCGCAACGGCCCAGACCTTGGCGACCATGGTCCAGCCGGCCGCCACCATCACCAGCGGCGCCAGCAGCTTGGTCACCGCCGAGCCGATGTTGCCGGCACCGAAGATGCCCAGCGCGGTGCCCTGCTTGCTGGCCGGGAACCACTTGGAGACGTAGGCCACGCCCACCGAGAAGTTGCCGCCGGCGATGCCCACGCACAACGCGGCAATCAGGAACTGGGTGTAGGTCTGCGCATAGGTCAGCATCCAGGTGGCCACTGCGCCACACAGCATCACCAGCACCATCACCTTGCGGCCACCGAATTGATCGGACCAGATGCCGAGGAAGACCCGGCTGACCGAGCCGGTCAGCACCGGGGTGGCGATCAACAGGCCGAACTGGGTGTCATTCAAGCCGAGCTGTTGACTGATCTGGATGCCGATGATCGAAAAGATCATCCACACCGCAAAGCACACGGTGAAGGCGAACGTGCTCAGCCACAGCGCACGTTGCTGCTGCCCGGCACTGGCGGGGGCAAGAGCCTGGTTCATGAATTCTCCTCGTTCAAGGGGGTTCAGCCGTTATCCGCTTCGGCTTCGATCTCATCCAGCCCGCGCACCGGGTAGCGTTCCTGCAGCTGCAGCAGGTAGGCCTGCACTTCACGCTGGCGCACCTGCAGCTCCAGGTAGTCACGCAGCTGCGGCAGCACCGCCTCGAACGGCTGCGGCTGGCCTTCCTCGCGGGCATCGACGCAGACCACGTGGTAGCCCCAGCGTGATTCCACCGGGAAACCGGCCAGGCCCTCGCGCAGGCGGAACACCTGGCGGTCGAACTCCGGCGTGGTCTGCCCGCGCTGCAGCCAGCCCAGGTCGCCGCCTTCGCTGCTGGATGGGCAACGCGAATGGCGCAAGGCGAGATCGGCGAACAGGTGCGGCGACTCCTTCAGCAGCCCGACCAGCCGCTCGCCCTCGGTACGTGCGGCGAAGCGCCCGGCCACGTCGTCGGCCGGCGCTGCCAGCAGGATATGGCGCAGGCGCACGCGGTCGGGCGAGCGGAAGCGCTCCGGGTTCTGCTCGAAGTAGCGCCGGCAGTCCTCATCGGTCGGCACGCGGTCTTCGATCGCATCTTCCAGCAGTTGCTGGATCAGCACTTCCTCGTCGCTTACCCGGTTGCCCTCCGGCGCCTGCAGCCCAAGCCGCTGCGCTTCCAGGCGCAGCAGCTCACGCACCACCAGTGCACGTGCCGCTTCAGCACGAGACTGCTCCGGGCGCATCGCCCGGTGGTGCTGCATCTCGCGGGCGATGTCAGCCTCGCTGATCGCGGTCTCGTCCACGAACAGCCGGCACGGTGCCGGCTGCCCGAGCGCGCGCGGCCCCTGTGCCGCCGCGTCATGGTGGTGCGAATGCGCCTCGGCGGGAACCGGTGCGGCGGAGTCGATCACGGTGATCGGCAGGAATTTCGGCAGGCTGCCCATGGCTTACTCCCGCGGACCGTAGCGCAGCGTGGCCTGGCGGCGGCGCACCACCTGGTAGGGCCGCCACAGGTAACTGATCGGAATGCTCCACACGTGCACCAGGCGGGTGAACGGCGCGATCAGGAACAGGGTCAGGCCCAGGAAGATATGCATCTTGTAGACCCAGCTGACGCCCTCGATGTAATCAGCGGCACCGGCACGGAAGGTCACGATGTGCTGCGCCCACTCGGCCAGCTGCACCATCACCCCTCCGTCCAGGTGGCCGGACGAGATGCGGATGCTGTACAGGCCCAGGCACAGCTGGGCGAACAGCAACACCAGCACCAGGGTGTCACCGAAGCTGCCGGTAGCCCGAACACGCGCATTGAACAGGCGGCGTACCAGCAGGATGCTGATGCCGATGAAGCACAGTGCGCCGAACACACCACCGACCACCATCGCCAGCATCTGCTTCTGCGACGAGGTGATGAAGTGCTCGTACACCGCGTGCGGGGTCAGCAGGCCGACCAGGTGGCCACCAAGGATGGCCAGGATGCCGATGTGGAAGCAGTTGCTGCCGATCCGCATGCCCTTGTCCGACAACATCTGGCTGGAGCCGGTGCGCCAGGTGTACATGGCCTTGTCATAGCGGGCCCAGCTGCCGATCAGCAGCATCGCCACGGCGATGTACGGGTAGTACTGGAAGGCGAATTGATGCAGGGAATAACTCATGGCTGGACCTCTCGATGCGAAGGACGGGCCGGCGAACGCACGGGCGGCTTGCAGTCTTCGGCGGGGGCTTCGGCACCAAAGCGCACCGCCTCCTCCTCCCACAAGCGGTCCATGGCCTCGGCGGTATCGTCGCGGACTTCCTCGCTGGCACGCTGGCGCAGCGCCTGCAGATCGGCCTTGCCGTCACCGGCTTCGACCAGGATCTCGAAAAGCACCCGGTGCGGCAGCTCACGCTCGGCAGCACGTGCCGCCAGCATCCCGGCGATATGGCCGATGTGGTGCAGCCACTCGCGGGCCTCGCTGCCGGGGCGATGGGCCAGGAACTCCAGCAGCAGCGGCAGGTAATCCGGCAGCTCGCGTGCATCCAGTTCGAACCCGTTGCGGCGGTAGGTTTCGACCAGATCGACCATGGCCTGGCCACGGTCGCGCGACTCGCCATGGATGTGCTCGAACAGCAGCAGGCTCATCGAGCGGCCGCGGTCGAAACTGGCCAGCCACGCCGCCTGCGCATCCAGCGCATCGGTGGCCAGCAGCTGCTGCACGAAGCTGCGCAACTGCTGGCGGCGGGCGGCGTTCAGCGCCGGGTCGTCACAGGCGGCGAGCAGTTCCTCGCCGTGCTCCCACAGTTCTTCGCGGGGGTAGTCCAGCAGCACCCCGACCAGCTTGAGCACGCTCATCACACCACCTCCTTGCGGCGGTGGTTCGGCCCCTTGTCCACCACGAAGGTGGTGCTCTTGCGCTGGCCGAACAGGTCGGCCGGGCTGTCACCATTGCAGCCGTTGCCGAAGGTGAAGCCGCAGCCGCCGCGCTCGCCGAAGGCGTCGTTGGCGTACTCGCGGTGGCCGGTCGGAATCACGAAACGGTCCTCGTAGTTGGCGATGGCCAGGTAGCGGTACATCTCTTCCACCTGGGCGATGCTCAGCCCGGTCTGCTCCAGCACCGCGGTGTCTTCCACGCCGTCCACGTTCTTGGCCCGGCGCCAGGCACGCATCGCCATCAGCCGCTCCAGCGCGCGTACCACCGGTGCCTCGTCACCGGCCGTCAGCAGGTTGGCGAGGTAGCGCATCGGAATGCGCAGCGACGCCACGTCCGGCAGCTCGCCGCTCATGCCCACGCGGCCACGCTCGGCGGCGGACTGGATCGGCGACAGCGGCGGTACGTACCAGACCATCGGAAGCGTGCGGTATTCCGGGTGCAACGGCAGCGCCAGCTTCCAGTCGATCGCCAGCTTGTACACCGGCGACTGCTTGGCCGACTCCAGCCAGCTGTCCGGGATGCCCTCCTTGCGCGCGGCGGCGATCACCGCCGGATCGTTCGGGTCCAGGAAGATGTCCAGGTGGGCCTGGTACAGATCCTTCTCGGCGGCCACCGAAGCGGCCTCGGCGATGCGGTCGGCGTCGTACAGCATCACGCCCAGGTAGCGGATGCGGCCCACGCAGGTTTCCGAGCACACGGTCGGCTCACCCATCTCGATGCGCGGGTAGCAGAAGATGCACTTCTCCGACTTGCCGCTCTTCCAGTTGTAGTAGATCTTCTTGTACGGGCAGGCCGACACGCACATGCGCCAGCCGCGGCACTTGTCCTGGTCGATCAGCACGATGCCGTCTTCCTCGCGCTTGTAGATCGCGCCCGAGGGGCACGCCGACACGCACGCCGGGTTCAGGCAGTGCTCGCACAGGCGCGGCAGGTACATCATGAAGGTCTTCTCGAAGGCGCCGTAGATCTCCTTCTGCACCTGGTCAAAGTTGTAGTCGCGCGAGCGCTTGCTGAACTCCGAACCGAGGATCTCCTCCCAGTTCGGGCCCCACTCGATCTTCTGCATGCGCTCGCCACTGATCAGCGAACGCGGGCGCGCGGTTGGCTGGTGCTGGCTGTCCTTGGCGGTATGCAGGTTCTGGTAATCGAAATCGAACGGCTCGTAGTAGTCGTCGATCTGCGGCAGGTCCGGGTTGGCGAAGATCTTGGCCAGCATGCGCCAGCGGCCACCCGCGCGTGGCACCAGCTTGCCGGCGCGGGTGCGCACCCAGCCGCCGTTCCACTTGTCCTGGTTCTCCCATTCCTTCGGGTAACCGATGCCGGGCTTGGTTTCCACGTTGTTGAACCAGGCGTACTCGACGCCCTCGCGCGAGGTCCAGACGTTCTTGCAGGTGATCGAGCAGGTATGGCAGCCGATGCACTTGTCCAGGTTCAGCACCATCGCGATCTGTGCACGGACCTTCATCACACCACCTCCTTCGCAGCCGCAGGAACAGCCTCACCCGTCGCTCCTGCGCGTCCTGCGCCCGCGACACTCGAACTTCCTTGTTCATCGTCAAGCCAGTCGATCTTGTCCATCTTGCGCACGATCACGAACTCATCGCGGTTGGTTCCGCAGGTGCCGTAGTAGTTGAAGCCATAGGCCAGCTGCGCGTAGCCACCGATCATGTGGGTCGGCTTGAGCACGATGCGGGTCACCGAGTTGTGGATGCCGCCACGGGTGCCGGAAATCTCCGAGCCCGGCACGTTGATGATGCGTTCCTGGGCGTGGTACATCATCGCCATGCCCGGCATCACGCGCTGGCTGACCACCGCACGGGCGGCAATCGCGCCGTTGACGTTGAACAGCTCGATCCAGTCGTTATCGACGATGCCGGCACTGCGCGCGTCATCCTCGCTGATCCACACGATGGGACCACCGCGCGACAGCGTCTGCATGATCAGGTTGTCGCTGTAGGTGCTGTGGATGCCCCACTTCTGGTGCGGGGTGATCCAGTTCAGCACGATCTCCTTGTTGCCGTTCGGGCGCTGGTTCAGCAGCGGCTCCACCGTGCGCGTGTTGACTGGCGGCCGGTAGCTCATGAAGGCCTCGCCGAAGTCGATCATCCACTCGTGGTCCTGGTAGAACTGCTGGCGACCGGTCACCGTGCGCCACGGAATTAGCTCGTGCACGTTGGTATAGCCGGCGTTGTAGCTGACGTTGTCGTCTTCCAGGCCCGACCAGATCGGCGAAGAGATGATCTTGCGCGGCTGCGCCTGGATGTCACGGAAACGGATTGCTTCGTGTTCCTTGCCCACCGCCAGATGCGTATGCTCGCGACCGGTGAAGGTGCCCAGCGATTCCCAGGCCTTCACCGCCACGTGGCCGTTGGTTTCCGGCGCCAGGTGCAGGATCACTTCGGCCGCGTCGATTGCGGTCGAGATGGCCGGGCGGCCCTGGCTTACGCCTTCTTCGTGCACGGTGTGGTTCAACTTGCCGAGGAACTCGACCTCGTGCTTCGTGTCCCAGCTCATGCCCTTGCCACCGTTGCCCTGCTTGTCCAGCAGTGGGCCGAGCGAGGTGAACTTGCGGTACAGGTTCGGGTAGTCACGCTCCACCACCGTCATCGACGGCATGGTCTGGCCCGGGATGGCCTCGCACTCACCCTTCTTCCAGTCGGCCACGCCGAACGGCATGCCCAGCTCGTTGGGGGTGTCGTGCAGGGTCGGCACCAGCACCAGGTCCTTCTCCACACCCAGCACGCCCGGCGCCATCTCGCTCACGGTGCGGGCCACCTCCTTGAAGATGTCCCAGTCGCTGCGCGATTCCCAGGCAGGATCCACCGCCTTCGACAGCGGGTGGATGAAGGGGTGCATGTCCGAGGTGTTGAGGTCGTCCTTCTCGTACCAGGTCGCGGTCGGCAGCACGATGTCCGAGTACAGCGCGGTGGTGCACATGCGGAAGTCGAGCGTGACCAGCAGGTCCAGCTTGCCTTCCGGCGCCTCGTCGCGCCACTTCACCTCCTGCGGCTTCACTGCGCCCATTTCGCCCAGGTCCTTGCCCTGCAGCCCGTGGCGCGTACCCAGCAGGTGCCGCAGCATGTACTCATGGCCCTTGCCCGAGGAACCGAGCAGGTTCGAGCGCCAGATGAACATCATGCGCGGGTGGTTCTGGCTGGCGTCCGGGTCGGCGAAGGCGAAGTCCAGCGAGCCATCCTTGAACTTGCCCAGCGCGTAGTCCGCCGGGGCCACGCCGGCCGCTTCGGCCTCGCGTACCAGCTGCAGCGGGTTACGGTCCAGCTGCGGGGTGCTCGGCAGCCAGCCCATGCGCACCGCGCGCAGGTTCAGGTCAGCCAGGCTGCCGCCGTACTTGCTGGCATCGGCCAGCGGTGACAGCAGTTCATCCACCTGCAGCTTCTCGTAACGCCACTGCCCGGTGTTGAAGTAGAAGAACGAGGTGCCGTTCATGTGGCGCGGCGGCTTGCTCCAGTCCAGCCCGAACGCGAGCGGCTGCCAGCCGGTCTGCGGGCGCAGCTTTTCCTGGCCCACGTAATGCGCCCAGCCGCCACCGGTCTGGCCCACGCAACCGCACATGATCAGCATGTTGATCAGGCCGCGGTAGTTCATGTCGTTGTGGAACCAGTGGTTCATGCCCGCGCCGACGATGATCATCGATCGGCCGTGGGTCTTGTCGGCGGTACGCGCGAACTCGCGGGCGATCTCGATCACCTCGGCGCGCGACACGCCGGTGATGCGCTCCTGCCACGCCGGCGTGCCCGGCACCATGTCATCGAAGCTCGATGCCACGTTGCCGCCGCCAAAGCCACGGTCGACGCCATACTGGGCCAGCAGCAGGTCGTAGACCGTGGCCACCAGCGTCTCGCCGCCATCGGCCGTGGCCAGCCGGCGCACCGGAATGTTGCGGTCCAGTACTTCTTCGGCCGGTGCAGCGGTCCAGCCATCGCTTTCAATGCCACCGAAGTACGGGAAGCTCACTGCCTCGATGCCGTCGTTGGCCTCGGACAAGCTCAGGCGCAGGCGCGTATCGGCGCCATTGCTGGCCTTCTCCTCGATGTTCCAACGACCCTTCTCGCCCCAGCGGAAACCGATCGAGCCGTTGGGCACCACGATCTGGCCGCTGTTCTCGTCGTAGGCCAGGGTCTTCCAGTCCGGGTTGTTGGCTTCACCCAGCCCGCCCAGCTCACTGGCACGCAGGAAGCGGCCCGCCACCAGGCGGCCATCGTCGCGACGCTCCAGACGCACCAGCATCGGCATGTCCGAGTACTGGCGGCAGTAGTCCTGGAAATACTGCGAGGGCGAATCAACATGGAACTCGCGCAGGATCACATGGCCGAAGGCAAAGGCCAGCGCCGCGTCGGTGCCCTGCTTGGGGTGCAGCCAGTGGTCGGTCAGCTTGGCCAGCTCGGAATAGTCCGGGCAGATCGCCACCGTCTTGGTGCCGTTGTAGCGCGCCTCGGTGAAGAAATGTGCATCGGGCGTACGCGTCTGCGGCACGTTCGAGCCCCAGGCGATGATGTAGCGACTGTTGTACCAGTCGGCCGATTCGGGCACGTCGGTCTGCTCGCCCCAGATCTGCGGCGAGGCCGGCGGCAGGTCGCAGTACCAGTCGTAGAAGGACAGGCAGGCGCCACCCAGCAGCGACAAATATCGCGCACCGGCGGCGTAGGACACCATCGACATCGCCGGAATCGGCGAGAACCCGACCACGCGGTCCGGACCGTACTGCTTCACCGTATACAGGTTGGAGGCGGCGATGATCTCGTTGGCCTCCTCCCACTGCAGGCGCACGAAGCCGCCCATGCCGCGGCGGGTCTTGTACGAACGCGCCTTCTCCTTGTCCTCCACGATGCTGGCCCAGGCATCGACCGGAGCCTTGCTCTTGCGCGCTTCGCGCCACAGGCGCAGCAGCGTGCCGCGGATCAGCGGGTACTTCAGACGGTTGGCGCTGTACAGGTACCAGGAATAGCTGGCGCCACGCGGGCAGCCACGCGGTTCATGGTTGGGCAGGTCCGGGCGCGTGCGCGGGTAATCGGTCTGCTGGGTTTCCCAGGTGACCAGGCCGTTCTTGACGTAGATCTTCCAGCTGCAGGAGCCGGTGCAGTTCACGCCGTGGGTGGAACGTACGATCTTGTCGTACTGCCAACGGGCGCGGTAACTGTTTTCCCAGTCACGGCCCTCGCTCTTGGCAAATCCATGGCCATCGGCAAAGGTCTGGGGGTCACGCTTGAAGAACTGCAAGCGATCGAGGAAATAACTCATCGGGGATCTCCCTTTGCGGACATCGGCATCGTGGCTGTGTGTGTCATCTGGCTGCGGTGCGTTTTCATGTCGTCAGCAGGGTGTCTCGGCACCGCGCCGGTAGTACCACCACCAGGTCACGGCCAGGCAGGTGACATAGAAAACAACGAATCCGTACAGCGCCATGTCGGGGCTGCCGGTCAACGTAATGGACGAGCCGTAGCTCTTGGGAATGAAGAAGCCGCCGTAGGCGCCGATCGCACCGGAGAAGCCGACCACCGCGGCCGATTCGATGCTGGCCTGGTGCGCGGCCGTGGCCTTGCCCTCGGCGTTGTCGTTGGCCGACCAGCGCTCATGCAGGGTGCGGAAGATCACCGGGATCATGCGGAAGGTGGTGCCGTTGCCGATGCCACTGAGCACGAACAGCGCCATGAAGCTGAGCAGGAAGCCATGGAAGTTGCCGGCCTGGCCATCGCTGGGCAGGAAATGCAGCACGCCGAACACTGCCGCGATCATCAGCGCGAACACCCAGAAGGTCAGGCGTGCGCCGCCCCAGCGGTCGGCCATGCTGCCACCCACCGAGCGCATCAGTGCGCCCAGCAGCGGGCCGATGAAGGCGTAGGCCAGCGGGTTCACGTCCGGGAACTGGCTCTTCACCAGCATCGGGAAGCCGGCCGAGAAACCGATGTAGGAACCGAAGGTGCCGATGTACAACCAGCACATCAACCAGTTGTGCTTGCGGCGGAAGATCACCGCCTGCTCGGAGAACGACGAGCGGGCACTGGTCAGGTCGTTCATGCCGAACCAGGCCGCGATGGCGCACAGCGCGATGGCCGGCACCCAGATGAAGCCGGCGTTCTGCAGGAACAGCGGCGCGCCCCCCTCCACTGCAGGCTGCGGTGCACCACCCAGCGCACCGAACACGCCCACGGTGATGACCAGCGGAATCACCGCCTGCGCCACCGACACGCCCACATTGCCCAGGCCGGCGTTCAGGCCCAGCGCCAGGCCCTGCTTCTGCTTGGGGTAGAAGAAGGAGATGTTGGACATCGACGACGAGAAGTTCGCGCCACCGAAGCCACACAGGATCGCGATGGCCACGAACACCCAGTACGGGGTGGCCGGGTCCTGCACCGCAAAGCCGAGCCAGAGCGTCGGCGCCAGCAGCGAGGCGGTGGACAGCGCGGTCCAGCGGCGGCCGCCGAAGATCGGGATCACGAACGAATAGAAGATGCGCAGGGTCGCGCCGGACAGGCTGGGCAGCGCCACCAGCCAGAACAGCTGGTCGGTGCTGAAGTTGAAACCGATCTTCGGCAGGCTGATCGACACCGCCGAGAACAGCACCCAGACCGAGAAGGCCAGCAGAAGCGAGGGGATCGAGATGACCAGGTTGCGGGTGGCGACCCGCTTGCCGGTGCGCTCCCAATAGCCGGGGTCCTCCGGCGTCCAGTCGCTGATGACGCGACCGGGACTGGCAGTGCTGCGGACAACAGGATCGCTACCGACGGTCATACATGGCTCCAAGGCTGTGGAATGACGTGGGTACTGCGTTTCAAGTTGTGACCCGTCGTCATGCAGCCATTAGGCCGTGCAGCACGGACGACGGGGTTGATCTGGATCAATCAAGGGCCGGTTTCCACCCTGCCCCTGACAAATGTCAAACCGATGAAGCGGTGCTGCGGCGGGTCACCCCGCGCTGGCGCACGCTGTCGCGCACGTCCACATCGAACTGCAGCTGAAGCTGGCTGCCATCTTCCAGGGCAATCTCGAATGGCAGGCCATCGCGGCACGGCAGCCGTCCCGCCAAGGCCTCGACGGCCGGGCGCGGCAGTACCAGGCGACAGAAGTTGCCACCATCGAGCAGCACCGGCTGCTCGCCGCCATGCAGCGACACCGCCATGCCCCAGCCCTCGATACCGCCGAAGCGGGTCATGTTCTCGACCGATTCACCGGCCAGCAGGCGCGCCAGTTCGGCCTCGTCCAGGCGAAGCCGTACCGATTGGTCCTGCAACTGCACTTTCATGACGCAACATCCTCCCATTGTTCGGGGGTATTGCAGTTGACCAGGCAGGCTTCGTCAACGCTTTCCAACGCCAGCACGTGCATCTGCAGGCGACGCTGGAAAGCCTGTACCGAGCGGGGCCCTTCTGGATCATCCAGCATCGCGGCCAGCACGCTACGAGTGGCATTGTCCACATTCAACAGCATGGGAAAGGGATGCCCGTCAAAGATCGTGCATGCGCCCATACCCACCCCAGCCAGCCGTTGCAGCAGCCGTGGTGCCAGCAACGGCGTGTCCACCGCCACCACCCAGGCCTGGCCATCGGGCATTTGCTGCATCACGCTGTGCAACCCACCCAGTGGGCCGCAGCGCGCAATCTGATCGGGGATGCCACCGAAGGCCGGATAGTCACCGCTTACCCATACCCGTTCGGCACCAGCCTGCATCAACAGGCCCCGCATGTGCTCCAGCAGCGTGCGGCCCTGCCACGGCAGCAGTGCCTTGTCGCGGCCCATCCGGGTGGACAGGCCACCGGCCAGCACGATGCCGTTGATGCTCATTGCAGTAGAGCCACGCCATGCGTGGCTGCGCCGGCCGGATGCGCGGGAAAGCCCTCATCCACGCATGGCGTGGATCTACTGAACCCCGCGCTGCCCTGAAGGGTGGGGTCAATGCCCGTGGTCGTGCGCATGATCATGGGCATGTGCGGGTTCGCTGTCCGCGTGACACAGGCTGCAACCCTCGCTCCACTCGCTGTCGCCGTCTTCGTAATGCTCCTGCTTCCAGATCGGGCACTGGTGCTTCACCACCTCGATCAGCTGCCGGCACGCGCGGAACGCCTCGTCCCGGTGCGGACTGCCGGCAGCCACCACCACCGCCACATCGCCGATGCCGAGCCGGCCCTTGGCATGGGCCACATACAGCTTCAGCTTCGGCCCGAACGTGCCTTCGACCTCGGCCGCCAGGCGCTTGAACTCGTTCAATACCAGCGGCTCGAACAGGTCGTAGGTGATCCCGGTCACCGGCCGGCCGATGTTTACATCGCGCACCTTGCCGATGAACACATCGATGCCACCGAAGCCCGGATCGGAGACCGCCGCGATGCCCTCGGCCGGATCGATCGCCGCCTGCGCGCGGTCCACCACCTTGGCAATGATCGTCTCGCTCATCGCTCAGCCCCCGCTCACCGGCGGCAGGATCGCCACCCGGCCATCGTCGGGCAGCGCCTCGTGGTCGCGCAGCACGCGTTGCTGATCGGCGAATGCCGAGTAATCCAGCAGGCCGGCACGGAAACCCGGCCAACGCAGTGGCAGCAGCTCGCGCAGCGCCTGGCGCAGATCGGCCACGGTGCCACCGGCCACCTCCACGGCAATCTCGCGGCTGGCATCCAGATCGGAGAACGCACCGAACAACTGCAGATTTACCTGTTTCATCATGACTCCTGGCTCACCAGCTGCACCGGTTCGTGGTGACCCCAGCCCTGCACCCGCACATAGGTGCCCGCGCTGGCCAGGTCTCCCTCGGACTCCAACACCACCCAGGCGTTGGCCTGCAGCATGGACATCAAACGGAATGATTCCTGCCCGGACAGCACGCGCGCACTCAGGCGACCCTGCGCGTCCACTTCCACCCGCGCCCGCGCGTGGAAGCGCAGGCCCGGCGGCGTGCGCACGTCGGCCTGCAGCGGCAACGTCAGCACCGGCTCTGGTGCCAGCCCCAGCAGGCGGCGCAGCACCGGCTCGACGAAGAAGCGCTGGCCCACGGCAGCGGAGACCGGGTTGCCTGGCAGGCCGAAGTACAGCGCGCCATCAGGCAGCACCGCAAACAGCAGCGGCTTGCCCGGGCGGATCGCCACCTTGTGGAACACGATGCGCGCGCCACGGCCGCGCAGCGCGTCGGGAACGAAATCGTAGCGGCCGGCTGATACCGCGCCGGTGCTGATCAACAGTTGCGCGCCCGCGTCCAGCGCTTCATCCAGGACCGCGTTGAACGTCGCCACCTCATCGCCCACCGTGCCCTGCAAGACCACCTCGGCACCGGCGGCCTGCAGGCGGCCGACCAGATACGGCCGGTTGCTGTCACGAATCTGCCCGGATGCCAGCGTCTGCGCCGCCTCGGTCACCAGCTCCTTGCCGGTAGCAATCACCGCCGCCTTTGGCCGCGCCACCACCGCCACCTCGCCCACGCCGATGGCATGCAGCAGGGTGCGCGCGTTGATGTCCAGCAGCTGCCCGGCCTGCAGCACGCGCTCGCCGTCGCTTACATCCTCGCCGCGCAGGCGCACGTTCTGGCCCGGCTTCACCAATGCCTTCAGGGCAATGCGGGTCGGGCGGCCATCCTCGCTGGCGAGGATCTCCACATTCTCGACCGGCACCACCGTATCCAGCCCGACCGGCATGCGCGCACCGGTCATGATTTCCCAGGCACCCTCGCCGCCGTCGGCACCGGCATCGCCGGCCGCCTGCCAACCCTGCACGGTAAATTCGGTGCCGGCCTCGAACGTCGCGCCGTTGGCGCGCAGCGCGAAGCCGTCCATCGCCGAGTTGTCGAACGGCGGCAACGACTGCCCGCTGTGGATGTCACTGGCCAGGGTACGGCCGCTGGCCTCATGCAGCGGCAGATGCTCGGCCGGCAGCGGCGTGGCCGCGTCCAGCAGGTGCTGCAAGGCCTCGCTGTAGGCAATCATCAGTGGCCACCGCCATCGACCATCGCCAGGGCGTGGCCCAGTACCGGCGCCAGGATGTCCAGGCACTGCGCCGCCGCTTTCGGGCTGCCCGGCAATGCAAACACCAGCATGTTGCCCAGCTGCACCACCTCGGCGCGGCTCAGCCAGGCCATCGGCGTGTGCTGTGCACTCAGTGCACGCACCATCTGCGCCAGGCCATGCACCGGCCGCGCGTTCAAGGAACGCAACGCCTCCGGGGTCAGGTCTCGCGGGCCCAGCCCGGTCCCGCCGGTACACAGGCACAGGCGCACGCCCTCGGCGGCCAAGGCCTGCAGGCGGCCCGCCAACGGCTCGATGCCATCGGGCAGTACCTCGGCGGCTACCACCTCGCCCCCCAGCTTCTTCAGCCCGGTCACCAGGGTTGGGCCAGAGATATCCTCATAGGTGCCTTCGCTGGCGCGATCGCTCAGCGTGATCACCGCGCAGGCCGCCCCCTGCAGCCCCTTCGGCGCACGCGGCTTGAACCTCTCACGCTCGGCCTCGTCCATGCCATCCGGGTGCAACCAGACACCGCGCTTGCCGCCTTCCTTGAACAGCAGGCGGATACCTTCGATGCGCAGCGCCGGTTCCACCGGCTTGCTCAGGTCGTACAGGGTCAGCAGCGCGGCGTTGACGCCGGCCAGCGCCTCCATCTCCACACCGGTGCGCGCCTCGCTGGCGCACTCGCACCACACGCGGATCGCCTGCCGCTCCGGCACCGCCGCGCAGAACACCTGCACCAGTTCCAGCGGCAGCGGATGGCATAGCGGCATCAGCATCGACGCCATCTTGGCGCCCTGCAGGCCGGCAATCTCGGCCATCACCAGCGCATCACCCTTGGGCAGGCGGCGCTCGACGATCAGCGGATACGCCACCGGACCGGCATGCAACTCGCCCACCGCCACCGCACGGCGGCGGGTGATGCGCTTGTCACGGACATCGGCCATATGGAAGGCCGCATTCAATTCCCCACTCATCGTGTTGCTCATCCTCCGATGGAGGCCAGGTGCGGGGTCAGCCCGGTCTGGCCCTGGTGCAGTCCATGCCCGGCCGCTTTCAGGCCAAGCTGGGTGGTGATGCGTGCCAGCAGCGCGTCATGGTCATCGTCGCGCTGCAGCAGCGGGCGTAGCGGCACGCCGAACTCGCCAAACAGGCACAGCCGCAGGTCGCCCCTGGCGGTCACCCGCAGGCGGTTGCAGCCCTTGCAGAAGTCACGCGAATACGGCGCGATGATGCCGATGCTGCCGCGATGGTCGGGGTGGCCGAACTCGCGCGCCGGGCCGGCATCGGCCGCGCGCGGGCGCTCGTGCCAGCCCGCGACCAGCAGCTGCTCGATCACCCGATCGGCGCGCAGGTGGTGGCGCTGGAAATAAGCTTCGTTGTCGCCGGTGCGCATCAGCTCGATGAAGCGCACGCTGAAGGGGCGGTCGCGCAGGTAGTCCATCCACTGCGGCAGCTCGTCGTCGTTCAGGCCACGCAGCAGCACCGCGTTGAGCTTGATCGCCGGCAGGCCCAGCGCCTGCGCCAGGGCCAGGCCCTGCTGGATCTCCGGCAGGCGGTCATGGCCGGTGATGGTCTTGAAGCGTTCGCGCTGCAGGCTGTCCATGCTCACGTTCAGCGCGGTCAGGCCGGCGCGGTGCCAGCCCGGCAGGCGCCTCGGCAGCAGCGTGCCATTGGTGGTGATAGCCACCTTGCGGATGCCCGGCACCGCCGCCACGGTGGCGATGATCTCGTCAAGATCCTTGCGCAGGCTGGGCTCGCCGCCGGTCAGGCGGATCTTGCTCATGCCCAGCGCGGCGAACGCACGCACCAGACGGGCAATCTCGTCCACCTGCAGGAAGCGCGGGCGGCCATCGGCCTGGTAGCCGTCGGGCAGGCAGTAGCTGCAACGGAAGTTGCAGGCCTCGGTAAGCGACAAGCGCAGGTACGGAAAGCTGCGTCCGAAGCTGTCGGTGAGTTGGCTCATGGCTGGTCCACCTTGTTGCTCCACCGTCTTGCCTGTGCCCGGAACGGCCCGGATACCCTCGCCTGCTGGAACGATTGCCAGAGTACGCGGCCTTCAGTTCCATCGGCATGACTTAAATCAATCGCGTTCGGCCCCGCGCGGCAGGCGTTGTGGCAGCATGCGGCTTTCCGTGCAGCGGGCGTGTGACAACCCTCATGATGATGAACGATTTCCAGCAACTGCTGCACGCCGCCGGCGAGCAGGCTGAACCGCAACGCCTGCTGTTCGTATTCGTGCGCGCCGAGCTGCCCGAATCGCCCACCAGCGACCAGCGCGACCGTCATGACCGCCGCGAGGGCGGCACCCTGTCGCCGGTGCTGTGCGTGGACAAGCTGCCGGCCGAGGTGCCCAGCTTCCAGGCGCTGGCGGCCGAATCGACCACCACCGGCATCGACTGGGACCTGGTGTTCGTAGCGGCGCTGGATGGCCGTGGCGGTTTCGCGCCGAACAGCGACGAAGCCGCGCGCCCGTTGCGGCTGATGGTCAACGCCATCCATGACGGTCAGATCGGCCGCTTCGCCGCCTTCGACCGTGGCGGCGAGCCCGTTCAGTTCTATTGAGCCACCAGCTGCAGGGTCAGGAAGAAGATCACCAGCACGGTGTTCAGCCCCCAGGCCACGGTCAGCCCGCGCGCCGCCACGCCCAGGTTGGGGTTGTGCGCGGTGGGCGCCGCCCGCCAGACCGCCGGGATGATCCAGCCGGTATAGAGCAGCAGCACGGCAAATACCCCCAGCAGCAGCGTGGTGCGCTGGTTGGCCAGCGCCCAGAGGGCCACCGCCCACAGAATGTTGCTGGGAATGACGCCCTGCAGCCAGAACACACTCCACAGGCGGGAACGGCCTTGGGTGTCGGGGGTGGGGTGCAGCGAAGCGGTGGCGGTCATAAGTCTCCTTCTGTTTAGGAAACGTGCTGAGCAAGCCTGCGCTTGGTGGCTGGGAACGTCAACCCGAGTCGCACGTCACGCTTTGGCACCTGTAGACGCGGGCCGAGCTCGACACAGGTCGCTCCCCGCAGAGCCTGTCGTCATCGCCCCTCCCCCCCTTGTTCCCTAACGCCCCCCAACCTCGACATCTGTCGCAGATTGCACGGTGCGGGCGGACCGCCGCGCCAGCCAGCGCTGGCAGTGCTTAACAGCATGGGAGAATGCCGAAAGCGTCTCCAATCGAGTGATGTTTACAACTCTTCTGATTGGCATTGCACAGCGCCAGGGGCTCAGATGGCGTGCCACCGGAAAAGGGTGGCCGGGCTTCGAACACCCGAGTTGATGTTGATGTATGCGCTTGCCAGCCGGCGCCACCTCAGCGTGGCGCCGGCTGGCAATCCGTCTGCCGGCTATGGCGGGCGGTGCGTGGGGGCCTTCGGGCCCGCCGGACTGACATCAACCCGGTGTTCGAACCACGTACCGTCCGCCACTTTTATGGGTGGCGGCTACCGATTGCCCTGCACGGAGCCTTGCCATGAATGAATCGGACTTCCCGCATCTGCACGCCTACCGCGGCACCGCCGGCGACGACGGTTCGCCACAGGCTAAGCCAACAGTGGACAGGAACACCTTCATTGCCAATCTCCACCGCATCGGCTCCGGTGCGGCGGCCGACGGACAACCCTGGCCGGAGCGGTATCAGCTGCCCGGGCGCTGCCTGGCCCTGGCCGACGCCGATTGTGCGTTGAACGGGTTGCGGGTAGTGCTGGAAATGCTGCTGGCGGCCGAACGCACCCGGCAGAATGGCGAACCGGAAGAGTACGTGGGCGACCGGGTGATGGAGGGATTGGTCATGGCCTGCCAGTCGTTGTGCGCCCAGGCGGTAGGGCGGTTGCAGATGGGTGAGCAGTAGCCCCTATCGATGTCGCCTTTGCCCCCTTTTCGCCCCGGCGTTCGCCCGCACAGATGTGACGCCCTTCTCTTTACTCGGCCTGCGATGGGCGCTCCAGACTGGCGCGCGCCCATCCTCCTGACGACACGACCATGCTGGCAAGGGTGATCAGAGCAATTGAATCACTCGCACTTTCAGAGCTGTGCAGACGGAGGCATCAGAAACCAATGCAGAACTTCAAAAGCACCTTGGCACTGCTCGTGGCCGCCGGCTGCTGCGTGGCCCCAGACATGGCGCACGCGTTCCAGCTGGTCAGAGAAGAGGCAGATATCAGGCTTGTGGATGGCACACCCGCGCTCTGCATCCCGCAAAAAGCGAAGGGTTCGTTCCCGGTGGCCAACTTGCTACTGATGGAGTACTACACGCTCGAATCCGAAAGATGGGCCATCAGCCTGAAAGACGACGCCAAGCCAACGAGGCTAAAGCGTGGCCATTGCATTGCATACGACTCAGTACCAGACGGATACGAGCGGGATGGGCCAAAAGACAATAGGGAGAATTTTCAATTGAAATTGAACACAACCTACTACTTTCAAGCAATCCGACACATTCCAACTCTCTGGTACTTTCGTACCGCAATATATGAATCTACATTCTGTCTCAAATCGGATGCCGATGGCACTCTGAGCATTCAGAAGAAATCAGCATGCCCCGACTTCAGCAGATGAAACTTCCTGTCTCAGCGACAATCCTGGCCCTCCTGCTTCTGAGCAGCTGCGGCCACACCCCGGACCGGGCGTTGCCGGACCGAAGCCTATCGCCCACCACCGACGCAGGCGTGGTCAATGTGGCCATCAAAGTCCCCACAGAGCTCGAAGCGATGGACATGCGAGTCATTTACCGATCAAAGACTTGCACCTTCACCGACTACACTGCCTCCGGAATCCCCTATGATCGAGATGGCTATCAGCAGATGGACTTGAAGCCCATCCAGCAGGAGCAGAGCAGAATTTTCGAGGCCAAAGTGCCAGTGAATGGTGGTGGCAGCTGCAACTGGACGTTGAGCAATGTCACGTTCGGCGCAAAATACAAAGACACCTCCGCGTTTGGCGAGGGCATTGGATCCGGCCTTCCTGCCGGCATGATTGTCATTTTTGATGACAACAATTCGCCCAACGGCCGCTGGGATATCAAAGCCGACGGAGATCTGACAGTTGTGCGGGACTACTACCCATGGCTCAGTGAGAGGTTCCTTGGAGGCCATACAAGGTCAATGAGCCTGATCACGAACGGATATTTCTACCTAATTTACAAGGCACCTGATGCCCGCAATGTCCATTTCGAACCCATCCTGCATTCGCAGTTCCTCACGCGATCCGTGGGGCCTAAAGTCAAAGCCAAAGGCAACAGGACGATCTACTACTATCCAGATGGCAGCAATTCGTTCGAAGCTTACAGCTGGCCGAATCACGCGAAACTGCAGGCAATCCGGATGGCTGCCGAAGCGCGGCGCCAGGCCTTGTCCGATTCCGAAGGGTGAAGGCGATGCGCAACGCCCTTCAGCTTGGATCGCTTTCAGCAGGCGTCAGTGTTCGCTGAAAGCGCTCCTCAGATCGACGCCGATGATCGGTTAGAAGTCGACCTTCCACAGCTCCAGCTCGAAGAGCTGATCGTGATTGTCCAGGCACAGGGTGACTCTCACCGGCACGCCGTCGGCATCGGCAAGCATCGCCGTGGCAATGTCGCTTCCGAAGACCTGGGTCGTGCTGGACAGGAACACCACGCCCCCGAATCCGACGACCTCCACGTCCTCCACCTGGGCGAGCGCCAGATCCTTCAACAACCGTTCGGACAGCTCGTTCGTCTCGGGCAGCAGCCTGTGGATGAGGGAGACCTCGTCGGGGGTGAGGAATCTGGGCACGGGATGTCCTTCAGGGCACTGCATCCAGCCTCCCCCGCAAAGACTACTGTGAGTAATTGACTTCTTTAGTGACATTTCCACTTCGGTCGTACCATCGCCACACACCGGCCTTATGCCCATTCTTAAACGGTCCACGCATACGAATATACCCATCATCTGCGGCGACAAATGGACCATCAGCAATCTCGCACCCCTTCAAAGAGCCCGCTTTTCCCCACGGCTCGGTCTTCAGTCGAGCGGGCTCAACACATTCTATCCGCTCATCGTCGAACGAATTCGTCGTTGCGCCCTGCTTCTGATCCGCACATGCCGAAGAAAGTGACGCCAGCAGGACGCATGTCATGTATCTCTTCATACCTACCTCAGCCCAGGAACCTTCGAGTTGAGCAATCGTTTGTTCTGCTCTTGCTGCAGTTCGACTGTACTAGCATTCCAAAGTGTCTTGGCTACAAATGATTGGCAATGGTTGGCAGGCCCCCACCTACCAAGTGATCTCCCTATCTGAAGCTGGGAATTGACTCTCGCTTCGTCGACATTTTTAACCACTTTGCATGATGCTCCAGGCTCATTGCTACGACCGACATGGTTGGTCACCTGCACGGGATCGCCCGGCATGTCTCCACTGTCGTTACCAGGTACGTTTCCACGAGTGCCACCCATGCCTGCCTCAACTGTATCCGTACGAATCCATTGGTGATCAATTGGATTGTTGGATACTCCAAAGGCCGGCTGACTACATACAAGTACTTCCAAGCCCTCAGGGTCAATCCAACTCATCGGATTTCCCATCACGTAGCCAAAGGTATTTGGCCCCGCTGCGAGCCCAATCGGATCACTCTGCGAATAACGACCCACCGCAGGGTCATACTCCCGCTGGTAGTTGTAGAACAGCCCACTCGCATCCGTCGCCTGCTGGCCCGGGAAGCGCAGCGCCAGTTCGAACGCCACACCATCCCCGTCCTGGTCTGCACTCGGAATCTGGTTGCCGAACACCTCGCTCTTGTTGCTCCACTCCCAGATCGCGACATTCCGTACCGGATCGATCACCACGCGCGGTGTGCCCAGGTGATCCGGCTGCACGTAGGCCAGTTCCGGCACGCCGGTGGCCGGCATGTTGATCAACGCCACCGGGTAGTTGTCCAGCCAGATGGCCTGCTGCTGCGCCTGGCCCGTGGCCGAGTAGTTGCCCAGCCACTGCCCTGCTTCGTCGTACAAGGTGATCTGCGCTGCGCCACCGGCCGGGGTACGCAGTACGCGCTCACCGCGATGGTTGTAGGCGTAGCTTTCCAGTACAGCATCGCCCTGCTTCACTGCGTTCATGCGGTTGGCATCGTTGTAGGTGAACGTCTTGCCGCCGATGCTGGTGGTGTTGCCCACCGCGTCATGGTTGCGCGCCTCGGCATCCACCGCAATCAGCCGATGGCTGGTTGCGGGATAGGTGTAGCTGGCGGTGCCTGCCGAGGTGGTCAGCGCGGTGCGATTGCCGGTGGCGTCATACGCATAGGTTTCGATCGGGGTGCCTGTCGTCCCGTCCTGGGTCTGCGTCAGGCGACCCAGCGTGTCGTAGGCGTACTTGGCCAGCACCGTCGAGCCTGCGCCATTCTTCAGCTCAGTGATCGAGCCGACCGGATCATAGCCATAGCCCAGCGACAGGCCGCCTGCAGCCGGGTCATGCACCGCCTGCGGGCGATAATCCAGATCCAACGGACGCTGCAGCTGGCGGCCGTTGCCGTAGGCCCAACCGGTCGCCGGGCCGAAAGCCGCGTAGGTCAGGTTGTTCACCACGATCTGGCGGGCCTGGCCGGGGCGGGTCAGGCCGATCTGGCTGATGCGGCCCTGGGTATCGCGGACGTAGTCGGCCACGCTGCCGTCGGGGTAGGTCAACGCAGTCAGGCGGCCCGACTTGCTATAGGCGTAGCGCAGCGTGCTGGCAACGCCGTTGACGGTCTGTACCTTGCGGGTGACCTGGCCGAAGCGATCATGGCAGTACTGGGTACTGCCATTGGCGTGCAGCACCTGCCCCAGCCGTCCCTTGGCGAAGCGCTCGTCGGCGGCACAGGCGGCAGGCGCCACGTCATAGCTGTAGCCCGCGTCCAGATTGGGATCCGGGTAGGCGATGCCGATCAGGCGGTTGAGTGCATCGTAGTGATAGGTGGCGGTGACGCCACGCGCATCGGTAGCCGTCTTGCGGTTGCCGGCGGCATCCACGGTGAAGCTGCTGGCGCCACTGTCCGGGCTGACTTGCCCGGTCAGATCACCGAAACCGTTGTAGGCATAGCCTGCTCTTCTCGGGATTCACGCGCGGCTCGCATCGCTACCTGGCGACCGGGCACACCCTCCAGCGCGAGGATCCTGCTGCAGTGGTGGCCGCGATTCAATCCGTCTCCGGCACTTTGAAGTAGCCGTTCCAGGCAATGGCTTTCCGGGTTGTTCCCTGCTACTGCCCACGCAGGCGCACCGCAAAGTACCGCGCCGGGGAAAGGCCAAGCGCTTTCTTGAACATCGTGATGAAGGCCGTCACCGACTCATAGCCCAGCGTCTCGGAAACGCGTTGTACGGGTGCACCGGCGGCGAGTTCCCGAATGGCGATGAGCAGGTGCAGTTGCTGCCGCCAGCGCCCGAAGGACAGTCCCGTTTCCCGTTCGATGAGCCGGGTCAACGTGCGCTCGCCCAGGGCCAGGCGCACAGCCCACTGGCTGATGGTGCTGCGGTCTGCCGGATCCGCCGACAGCGCCGCCGCCAGCGCACGCACCTTCGGGTGATGGCTGACCGGCAGCGAGAGGTGCTCGGCCGGCATCTGTACCAGCTCGTCCAGCAACACCCGCGCCAACCGGTCGGTGTGGCTGCCATGCGGGTAGTCCAGCGGCGCGTCGGCCAGGTGCAGGATCATCTCGCGCAGCATTGGGGAGATCGCCAGCGTCACGCACTGCATGGGCAGATCGACGATGCCGGGTTCGACGAACAGATAGCACAGGCGCGCGTTGGCAGTGGCGCGGTTGCTGTGCGGCATGCCGCCCGGAATCCAGACGCCACACTGCGGCGGCACGATCCACAGCGCATTGGCCACTTCGCAGGTCACCGCCCCATGCAGCGCAAGAATGAGCTGACCCTTTCGATGCTCATGCACCGGAATTTCCGCGTCGTGCTCGGCCACCTGCAGGCGGCTGGCAACCGCCGGGCGATCGGTCTCGTCCGGGTCCAGGTCAAAGCCGGGGAGCGAAATGCGAGCCATTCTCACATTGACCGGTTTTAGCGATTGACTGTCATTGTAGCGAAATTCGCCAGTGCGGCCGATCACTAGCATGAGCCGCATGCACTCCCCCTCTCCTGCCCGTCCCCACGTGTTCCAGGCATTCGCCCGGTTGAAAAGCCCTGCCCTCAGGACCGATCAGGAGGCGGTGCTCTTCTCGCTCAAATGCCTGCTCGCCGCGTCGCTGGGGCTGTATGTCTCTCTATGGATCGGCCTGAATCGCCCGTTCTGGGTGATCGGCACGGTCTATCTGGTATCGCAGCCTCTGTCCGGGGCGACACTCAGCCGCGGCCTGTTCCGCCTGCTCGGTACCGTGGGCGGGGCCGTCGCCACCGTCGTGCTGGTGCCGCGTTTCGCCAATGCACCCCTGGTGCTGAGCGCCGCGCTCGCCACCTGGATGGCGCTGTGCCTGTATCTGGCGATGCTCGACCGCACGCCGCGTGCCTATGCGTTCCTGCTGGCCGGCTATACCACCAGCCTGATCGGCTTTCCTGCGGTGATGGTGCCGGGAGACGTGTTCACCATTGCCATCACGCGGGTGCAGGAAATTGCCATCGGCATCCTGGCCGCAACGCTGGTACACGCGCTGGTGCTGCCGCGCCGGGTCTCGATGCGCGTGCACGCACGGGTCGCTGCCGTGCTGGATGACGCGGAACGATGGACACGGGACATGCGCGCCGGCGCATCGGACACGGTGCTGGCGACGGACCGCTCGAAAGTGGCCGCCGACCTGCTCGAGCTGCATGTGCTGTCGATCCACCTGCCCTTCGACAGCGCCCACGGCGTGGCCCAGGTGCAGATCCTGCGTGCCCTGCATGACCGGATGCTGGACGTGCTGATGCTGTCCAGCGCGGTGGAAGATTCCATCGACCGGCTGCGTTCACCACAGGCCGGCGCGATGGATGCAACGGGCTGGCGCGATCTGCTGCAGGCCGGCCTCGCCGCGCAACAGGCCGAGCTCGACCTCGCCCACGCCGACTGCCGCGTGCTGCAGGCGCAACTGCACACTACCCGTCCCGACTGGCGTCGGCATGTACCTGCCCGCCTTGCACGACATGTGCAGGGTGCGGTACTTCACCGGGATCATCGGCTTGCCCTGCGCAGCGCGCTGGGCGCGTTCGTCGGCATCCTGCTGAGCTGCGTTCTATGGATCGCTACCGGCTGGTCGGAGGGCGCCACGGCGGTGTCCATCATCGGCACGGCGTGCGTGCTGTTCGGCACGATCGAAGCGCCGGCACCGCATGTCATGCGCTACCTGGTGGGATCGTGCATCGGCGTGGCCGTCGGTCTGCTCTACGGTCTGCTGATCTTCCCCGCGTTGTCCGATATCACCGGCCTGATTGCCGCGCTCGCGCCGGTGCTGCTGCTGTGCGGATCGTTCCTGGCCCGGCCGCCATTCACCATGGCTGCCTTGGGCGTGGTGCTGACGTTTCCGCTCATTGCCAGCCTGGGCGCGACCAATACGACCAACATCGTCGGCGCGCTCAACAACAGCGTTGCGTTGTTCATCGGTACGACGGTGGCACTGTGCAGCATGCAGCTGTTCCAGACCGCCGATGCGGTCCGCAACCGCGCTCGGCTGGAGCGGTCGATCCGTCGGGACATCGCACGCTACGCCGCCGGACAAGGCGGTGCGAGCCGCGCGTGGCTCAGCCGCATGCTGGATCGAATAGGGCTGCTCGCTCCCAGGCTGCAGGGCCGTTCCAGCGCCGCTCACGACCTGCGGGCATTGTTTGCGGACGTGCGTGCGGCACGAGCATCCAGCCAACTCCGCGCGCTGGAAAAGCGGCTGCACAACCCGCAGGTTCGGACGCTTCATGCGGCGCTGGTCGAACGCATCGCTGCACATTTCGGGGTTCGCGTCCACTCGGCACGCAGTGTCGACATCCATCTTCTGGTACTGCTGGACCGCATGCGCGAGGTAGCTGCGGCCAGCAGCGGGGTCGATCGAGAGCATCTGCTGCACCTGCTCTGCGGGTTGCGCTGCGACCTGCTCGTACCTCCGCTCACCCACCGGCGCTGACCTCATGCTTCCTGATCTTTCCATTGATGGCGTGCTGATCCCCGGCCTGCTCGCTGTGGCCGCCGCCGCGCTGGTGCTGTCGATGCTGACCTCACGTCTGCTCGCCAGCCTCGGCCTGTACCGGTTGTTCGCCGCGCGGCCGCTGGTGGGCCTGTCCCTGTTCGTGATCCTGGCGGAGCTGATGATCCGGCTCTCGCCCCTGCTCGAGAAATGAAATGAAAGACCTGCTTGCTGTTATCGGGCGCTGGAGCGCAACGCTGGTCGTGTGTGCGCTTGCCGCCATTGCCGCGTTCTCCCTCTGGAATCGTTACGAAACACGCCCGTGGACGCGTGATGGACGGGTGCGCGCCGATGTGGTGCGCGTTGCGTCGGACATGGGGGGGCTGGTCACCCAAGTGCTCGTGCACGACAACCAGCGGGTCAGTGCCGGCCAGCTGCTGCTGGTGCTCGATCAGCCACGCTTCGCCGCCACGCTGGAGAAGGCAGACGCGGCGGTCAGGAGCGCGCATGCCACGCTGGCGCTGGCTCGCCGCGAATCGGCGCGGGACAACGCACTTGGCAACCTGGTCGCTTCGGAAACCCGCGAACGCAACGCCGCCAAGGTCGATACCGAGCTGGCCGCGCTGGCGCAGGCACGGGCCGAACAGCGCGTTGCCCAGCTCAACGTGCAACGCACCGAGGTGCGCGCAACCACCGATGGCATCATCGCCAACCTCGACCTGCACGCGGGCGACTACCTGCAGCCGGGGGCACAGGCGCTGGCGCTGATCGACACCCGCAGCCTGCGCATCGAGGGCTATTTCGAGGAAACCAAGCTGGGCTGCATCACCGAGGGCGATGCCGCCGTGGCCCGGCTGATGGGCGACAACCACGACGTGCGCGGGCACGTGGAAACCATCGCCGCCGGCATTGCCGACGATCAGCGCTCAAGCACACACAACCTGCTGCCCGCCGTGGCGCCAACTTACACCTGGGTGAGGCTGGCGCAGCGCATCCCGGTACGCATCCGCATCGATGATGCGCCGTCGGACACCCGCCTGATCGTGGGTCGCACTGCGAGCGTGACCATCGCGCCCTCGGCAGCGGGAGCCTGCAAGTGAGCCTGCGAACACTACGCGGTGGGCTGCTTGCCCTGCTGCTGCCGATGACGGCCTGCGTCTCCGGCCCCGACTATCACCTGCCTGCGAATGCCGTCGCTGCCACGCCACGGGCAGCGCGGGCATTCGTCTCGGGCGGGGAGGCATCGTTCAGCCACGACGCGCCACCGGATCGGTGGTGGGAACTGTATGGCGACCCCCAGCTTGACGGCTACGTGCGCGAAGCACTGGCGGCCAACACCGACCTACGCGCTGCCGATGCCAACCTCCGGCGCGCCAGCGCTACCGTGCTGGAGTACCGCGCGCGCGGTGCCGTACAGACCGACGTGGATGCGTCGGGCACGCTCATCCATGCCGGTGGCTACACCCAGGCGTCGGCCGCGCCGCAGTCGTACGCGCTGGGCCTTCACCTCTCCTATCCACTGGATCTTGCAGGCGGTATCCGCCGCGGCATCGAAGCCGCGAACGCGGACGCCGAGGCCGTCGCTGCGGCGCGGGACCAGGTCCGCGTGGTCGTCGCTGCGGCCGTCACCCGGGCCTATCTCCAGGTGTGCACCCGAAATCACACGCTCGCTGCAACCCGGCAGGTGCTGGCGGTGCAGCGCGCCACCCTGGAGGCAACCCGACGCCTGGCTGCCGGAGGGCGCGGAACGGACTTCGATGTCAGCCGTGCCGGTGCCGCCGTCAACCGCAGCGCGGCGGGGATACCGCACCTGCTGGCGGAACGCCAGGCCGCACTGTTCGAACTGGCCGCATTGATGGGCAGGCTCCCGGCGGACTATCCCAGGGAGGCCGAAGCCTGCCCAGGCCCCCCGGACCTGGAGCAGGCGCTGCCGGTCGGTGATGGTTGGCAACTGCTCCAGCGGCGCCCCGACGTACGCGCAGCCGAACGCAGCCTGGCCGCCGCGACTGCAATGATCGGTGTCGAGACGGCGGGTCTCTATCCGCAGATCACCTTGGGCGCCTCTTCGGGCGTGGCCGGCACACCGGCGCATCTGCTGTCGGCCGACGGCTTCGGTGCGAGCATCGGTCCCGTGCTGTCATGGCACTGGCCCAACCGCCGCGTGGCCAAGGCCCGCATCGCGGCGGCCGGCGCCAATGCAGATACCGCGCTCGCGTCCTTTGACGGCGTCGTGCTGCAGGCACTGCGCCAGACCGAGACCGCGCTTTCTGCCTGCACGCAGGAGCTTGAACGCGAGCGCAGCCTGGCGCAGGCGCGTGGGGATGCAGCGCGGGCCGCCGGGCAGGCGCAGCAGCTCTACCGTTTCGGCAGGATCGATTTTCTCGACCTGCTTTCGGCCCAGGCCGCGCTGGCAGATGCGGAGTCGGCATTGGCCGTCTCGCGCGCGGAGCGCATTGACCGGCAGATGGATCTTTTCCTGTCGTTGGGTGGAGGCTGGGCTGCAACAGATTCAGCCCCGGCCGGGGTCCAGTGATCCGTTGCCTGGCAGCGGCTGCAGGCCGCGCCGTCTGTTCAGAAAAGTGCCGCCCAAACCCGTATTCATTCACACTGACTGCCCTATATTCCCGCCACAGCGCCGCATGCTGCGGCCATGACGGAGGCACTTCCATGAAGACCACACGTTTGCTTGCCATCGCTTTGACCACCGCCACCGCGTTGGTTGCGGCCCCCGCCTTCGCTGACCCGCCGCATCACGCCCGCGGCAACGGCCCGCCGCCGCATGCCGGCGGCCCGCACAACCGTGATGCGCCGCCGCCCGGCTGGCAGAAGAAGGCCTGGCGTCGTGGCGACCGCCTGCCCTGGGCCGAAGTGGACCGCCGCTACTGGGTGGACGATTACGCGCGTTATGACCTGCGCAATCCGGGTCGCGGCCAGCGCTGGGTGCGCCAGTCCGACACCGAGTACCTGTTGGTGGAGATCGCGACCGGCTTGATCATCGACGCGCTGCATCGTTGAATGCGGAGCGCGCTGGGGCCCTGTAGCCGTGGCCCCGGCGGCGCTTCCACCCTACGAAGGCCGTCATGAACGATGCGAACCACCGGAATCCAGAACGCGCTTCTCGCTGCGTGCCTCGCCGCAGGCCTGCCGGCCCATGCAAGCCAGCGCCCATCATCGGCTGATGTGAATGCCATCGAACAGGTGGTCGAATCGTTCCGCACCTCGTTGATCAACAAGGACAAGCCGACCTACATGAGCCTGTTCTTTTCGGACAGACCGGAAGATATCGGCTGGCAGTTCGTTTCCGAAGATGCCGGCCGATTGAACGTCGCTTGACGCGGCCGAACCCAGGCCGCGAACCATTCAGCATGCGCATTGGCAATCAGTCAGGGATCGGGCACAGTTCGGCCACGCGCAAGGACGCACGCCATGACCCGCCTGCTGATCATCGAAGACAACCCCGAGCTCGTAGCCAACCTGTACGCTTTCTTTGAGCCTATCGGCTACGTGCTGGACGACGCCCGCGACGGTGCCAGCGGCCTGCGCCGGGCCACGCAGCACGACTACGACGCCATCCTGCTGGACCTGATGCTCCCGCGCCTGGATGGCATGACGCTGTGCCGAAAGCTGCGCCGGGAATTCCAGAACCCGGTGCCGATCCTGATGCTGACCGCGCGCGATCCGGTCGAGGACCGCGTGCAGGGCCTCGCTCTCGGCGCCGATGACTACCTGGTCAAACCGTTCTCGCTGAAGGAACTGGATGCGCGGATCAAGGCCCTGGTGCGACGCGCCCAGGGCCGTCAGGTCGACAGCGTACTGGCGTGGAAGGACTTGCAGGTAGATACGCGCTCGCCGCAGGCCTGGCGACAGGGGCGCTGCATCGCGCTGACGCCTACGTCGCACAAACTGCTGATGTGCCTGGTACGCGCGGCCCCGGCCGTGGTGCGCAAGCAGGAGATGGAATACCTGGTCTGGGGCGACGAGCCACCGGACAGCGGCGCGCTGCGTACCCACATCCATGAGCTGCGCCTGCAGGTGGACCGCAGCTTCGACACCACGTTGATCGCCACGGTGCACAGCGTCGGCTGGCGCATGCCGGCGTGACCCCTGCCGCTCTCTACCGCCGCCTGGCCCTGCGTACCCGCATCACGATTTCGTTCGTGCTGCTGATGGCCGGCGCGATGGGCTTCATCGTCCTGGCCGAACAGGTGGACTACGACCAGGTCAGGGCCGCGGTCATCGCCCGGACCCAGGACAGTGCCGTGCACAAGCTGCAGGCAGCGCTGGCCCGTGGCGAGCGCCCCGCCCTGCCCCCGGGCAGCCAGCTGTACGACAGCCATAGCGTGCCGATGGTGCTGCGCCAGTACGGCCTGGGCTACCACGGCGAAGCAGGACCCGACGAGTGGCACCTGCGTGTGTTCGACAGTGGCGGCCAGCGCTACTACCTGCTGCAGGACGCTGCACCCTATGGCTACCTGGAACACCTGATCAATGCCTTTGCCGCGGTGGTCATTTCGATCTGCGTGCTCGGCGCCTTCCTGATCGGTCGCAGGGTGGCATCGCACGTCATCGCGCCCATCACGCAGTTGGCCGATGCCGTGCAGAGCGGGCGGAAGCCCTTTCCCTGTCAGGACGCCCGCGACGAGATCGGTGTACTCGCCCGTGCCTTCGCCCGGCACAGCGATGAGCTCGAACGGTTCCTGCATCGCGAGCAATGCTTCAGCGGCGATGCCAGCCATGAGCTGCGCACGCCCTTGGCCATCATCGGCGGCGCTGCGGAAACCCTTGCCTGCCAGCTTCCGTCCGACAGCCACCTGGTCCCCAGCGCGGAGCGTATCCTGCGCACTACCCAGGAGATGCAGCGCCAGCTGTCCTGCCTGCTGCTGCTCTCACGTACCCCCGGCTCCGTGCCGCGCAACAAGGTGGCCCTGCGCCCATTGATCGAATCCTGCATGGAGCGCTGCCAACCGTGGATTTCCGGCAAGCCGGTGATCGTTGCGTTTGATGCCCGGCATGACGCCGTGCTGGACACCAACGCAGATCTGGCGCACAGCGTGATCTGGAACCTGCTGCGCAACGCCTGCCAGTACACCGAAAGGGGCGAAGTGAGGATCACCCTCCACGACACCGCACTCACCGTCGCCGACACCGGACCCGGCCTGCCCTCCAGTATCGACCCACAGCAGTTCCAGCGCTTCGTGCCCGGCAGCCCGCACAATGGCGAGGGACTGGGGCTGTCCATCGTGCAGCGCATCGTCGAGCACCTGGGCTGGAGGATGACGGTGCACTCCTCGCAGCAGGGATGCCGGTTCAGCCTGGAATGGCCCGCCTGACGGTTTCCTGACACGCGCGTGCACATGCTGGGGATTGCTCACTTCACGGCGGAAACGGCATGCAGCACCCCAAGGACAGCGGCAAGTACCCGCATGGCAAGACCGGCCTGGGCCGCATCTTCCACACCCTGATCCATTCGCGAGACGGATTCATCGCTACCTTTCGTGGCGAGGCTGCTTTTCGCCAGCTGCTGCTCCTGCACGCGCTGTTGATCATTGCAGCGTTCGTGCTGGACATCAGCAAGCTCGAACGGGCGCTGGTGCTGGCGGTCTGCTTCATCAGCCTGGTGGTGGAACTGCTCAACTCGGCGATCGAAGCAGTGGTCGATCGCATCTCACTGGAACAGCATCCACTGTCCAAGAACGCCAAGGACATGGGCAGTGCCGCGCAGACCACCGCACTGTTGATGGTCGGCGCAGTGTGGGGCGTGATCCTGCTGGGCTAGCCCGGCAAGGCTGACAACTTCCTGATAAAGCCGTTTCGATACTGCGCGCACTCCTGTTCCGCGGAACCTGCTCGTGCGCCAATGCCTCCGTTTTCCACGGCCCCATCCGATCATCCTGGTCTGGGCCGCAGCGTTTTTCTTCACCACGATTGGAAACATCGCCCTCTGGAAGACGCTGTGGGGGCTGATCGACCTCAACAGCCTGCGCAGCGTGCTGTTCCTGGCCAGCCTGCCGCTGGTGCTTTTCTGCCTGTTCAACCTGATGCTGACGCCACTGCTGGCACTGCCGTTCCTGCGCAGGCCGCTGCTGGTGCTGCTCGTTGTCGTCAGCGCCGCCTGCAGCTACTTCATGCTGCACTACAACGTGCTGATCGATCGCAGCATGGTGCAGAACGTGTTCGAGACCAACCAGGCCGAACTGAACGCCTATCTGTCGCTGCCACTGCTGTTGACCCTGCTGGCGCTGGGCGTGCTGCCCGCTGCCGGGCTGGCCCTGGTGCGCACCACCAGCGGGGCCGGTTCGATACGTTCGCTGCTGGTGTGGCCAGTCAGCGTTCTGGCGTCATTGCTGGTACTGCTGGCAATCGGCTTCGCGTTCTACAAGGACTATTCCTCACTGCTGCGCAACAACCGCCACATCCGCGACCAGGTGCTGCCGTTGAACGTGGTGCGGCATACCCACGGTTATCTGAAAGGTCTCTACAGCACCCGCCAGCAACCGCTGCGCGCGATTGGCATGGACGCACAGCGCGCGCCGGGCCCGCGCCCGAAGCTGGTGATCCTGGTCGTCGGCGAGACCGCGCGATCACAGAACTTCCAGCTCAACGGCTACCCACGCGCGACCAATCCCCGGCTCTCGCGCAAGGAAGGCGTCATCAGCTTCAATGATGTCTCCTCATGCGGGACCGCCACGGCCATCTCGGTGCCGTGCATGTTCTCGCAGATGACCCGAGGCCAGTACGACGACGTGCGCGCCGCAACCGAGGAGAACGTGCTCGACATCCTGCAGCGCACCGGCATCAGCGTGCTCTGGCGCAACAACAACAACGGCGGCTGCAAGGGCGTGTGCGAACGCGTACCGACCGAGGACATGCCTGCGCTGAAGGTGGCCGGCCAGTGCGTCAACGCCGACGGCACCTGCTACGACGACGTGCTGCTGCACCAGTTGGGCGCACGCATCGATGCCATCAACGGCGACGCCCTGATCGTGCTGCATCAGCTCGGCAGTCATGGGCCGACCTACTTTGAACGGTATCCCGCAGCGTCGCGGGCTTTCAGCCCGACCTGCGACAGCAATCAGATCCAGCATTGCAGCAACGAGGCGCTGGTCAACACCTACGACAACACTCTGGTCCACACCGACCACCTGCTGGGCAAGGCCATCGACCTGCTGCAGGGCTATGCGGACCTGCGTGATGTCGCACTGATCTATGTGTCCGACCATGGCGAGTCGCTGGGCGAACGCGGGATGTACCTGCACGGCACGCCCTACTTCATCGCCCCGCGCGAGCAGACCCAGGTGCCGATGGTGATGTGGTTCTCAACGGAGTTCAGCCACAACGCGGGCCTGGACCTGGCCTGCATGCGTGGGAATGCGCTGCACCGCGCGTACAGCCATGACAACGTCTTCCACTCGTTGCTGGGCCTGTTCGGGGTCAGCAGCACGGTATACCAGCGCGATCTGGATGTGTTCGCCGGTTGCCGCACGGGAACGGCCCAGAGGACTACCGGGCCCGCGGTTGTCAGCGCGCCTGTTGCCGCGCTGCCAGCGAGGACCCGGCGTTGCTGGGCCAGGCTGAGCCTCGTCAGAAGTCCGCAGCTGCGGCGACGCGATGCTCTGGGCTGCTGGCGAGGCGTCGCCTTCGGATGGGTTCGCGGCACCGCTGGGCGCGGGGGGTGATCACCTTGATGACGTTGATCATCTTGATGCACCTGGCGGGCGCTGCTAAGGTCCCGGCAGAGTGCTGCTCCTGATCGGCCGCTTGGCGCATTTCCGGCACCGGTCTACTGGCAACAGGGCAAAGGATATGGCCGACAGAAAGTACTGGTTTACAGCGCGCAGTCACGGATGGGGCTGGGGACTGCCCTGCGCGTGGCAGGGCTGGGTGGTCTATGCGATCGCCTTTGCGCTTCTGCTCGGCGGTCCGTTCCTGTTCTCACCCTTTCGCAACCCTGTTGCCTTCCAGATCTACACTTGGACAATCGTAGTCGCGCTTGTGCTGGTCTGCTGGCGCAAGGGCGCGCCCCCCGGCCCGATGTGGTGAGGGCGGCGCTGCCGGATCTTAGTTGGCCAGGGCGAAATCCAGGCCCGCACACACCGCCGCCACCTGGGCGTCGTTGCATTCCTGCGGATTGGTGCGCGGGCTGTCCGGGTAGACCTCGGTGGTGGTGGCAAAGCGCGCATCGGTGAAGCCAGCGCAGGCGCCGATCGAACGGGATTCGCCCCAAACCACGCCCGGCGACTGCAACGGCAGGCCGACCAGATTGCCTTCGGCGTCGGCCGGGGCGATGTGGGTGATGGGCGCCACTGCGGCGATCAGTGCCTTCTGGAACTCGGCCTGCGGATCTTCACTGTTGCCGATCACGTAGAAGCCATCGGGAATGGTGTCGCGCTCGAACGGCTTGCCGTCGCGGGCGCAGCGCGCCGGATCGAACTCGTTCAGGTCGCTGTCGGTGGTCTCGTGCAGGTCCAGATGCACCAGCAGGTTCGGCTTGCGCTCGGCCACCCAGCGCATCAGCGCGGCGGCTTCCTCGATCTGGCCGCCGTCACGGAAGCTGCGGTTCGGGTCGATCGCATCCGGGTTCCAGCGCTGGATGCGCTCATAGCCCCACGGGCTGACGCACGGCGCCACGATCAGGTTCATCCGGGCCAGGTAACGCTCGGCCTCCTGTTCCAGGAACTGCAGGGCGCCGTGCACGCCGCTGGTCTCGTAGCCATGCACGCCGCCGGTGATCAGCGCGGTCGGCAGCGCCGGGTTCCAGTCGTGGTTGACCACCGCGAACAGCGGGTAATGGTCCGGTGCATAGTCCAGCTGGCCGTACTGGATCACGTCGAAAACGCTGTCGTCCAGGCGCTCAAGGGCGGCCACCACGTCATCATGGTAGCTGCGCTGGCGCTGCTGGCGGGCCCGCCACTGTGCGCGTTCCGCGTCGCCCCAGGGCTGTCCGGGGGTGCCGATCGGGTAGAACTGCGCAACAGTCATGGGGGTACTCCAAGGATCGAACGGGTGGATGCAGCCGGACATTCTAAGCCTTGTCGCGCCTGCGGGTACCGCCCCCCAGGCCCCGCCTTCATCCAGCCGGGGTCATCTGGTTGTAAAATCAACGGTTTTTGGCCCCTCACCCCTTGATGGCGAACGCAGCGCAGCCGGTCCTGGGTGGACCGGAGTTCCTCCGCCTGCTCGCCCGTCTCAGCGACGGCGCGATGCCGGCCAGCAGTCCCGCCCTGACCGATCGCCTCGGCCAGTGGGTGGACTGGAGCCGTGCCGTGGCCCTGTCCGGGGCGCTCGGAGGACGCCTGCCCGAGCCCGGTGAAGCCGTCGAAGCGGTCGAGGATGTGCTGGCCGACTGCGCCCAGGCGCACGCCAGCCTGCGCGCCTCGATCAGTGAGGACGCCGAGGCCGAGCGCCTGCTGGACCTGGCCGAGGCCGCTGCCGCACCCAACTTCGCCTCGCTGCGCCAGCGCTACCGGGTGTTGCAGCAGGCCATCCAGACCGCCACCGGGCGCCTGCGCGGCCGCCTGCGCGACCAGCTGGTACAGGTCTCGCCGGAGCTGGCGCGGCTGGCCGAGGTCGATGCAGTGATGGAACAGACCCTCACCCCGCGCGAGCACAGCCTGCTGGCCACGGCGCCGGCAGTGCTCGGCGCCCGTTTCGACCGCGTGCACGGCCAGCCCGGCTGGCGCGCGGCCTTCCGCCATGACATGCGCACCCTGCTGCTCGCCGAGCTGCAGCTGCGCTTTCACCCGATCGAAGGGCTGCAAGACGCCCTGCGCTCCCACTGACCGGAACACCATGTCCAGAACTGCTTTCCATGTCGTTGTTTTCCTTGTCGGCCTGCTGGCCGTGTGCTGGATCGGCATTGGCTACGTTTCGGTGCATCCGTTGGGTGCAGCGGTGGCGGCGATCATCGCGGCCTGCTACATCGCCGGCGGCGTGGAGCTGTACCGCTACCGCCAGGCCAGCAACGGCCTGCGCGCCGCACTGAATGACCTGTCCAGCGCGAAGGAAAGCCTCGCCCCATGGCTGGAGCGCGTGCCGGTAGGCCTGCGCAACGCCGTGCGCCTGCGCGTGGAAGGCGAGCGCACCGCCCTGCCCGCACCGGTGCTGACCCCGTACCTGGTCGGCCTGCTGGTGCTGCTGGGCATGCTCGGTACCCTGCTGGGCATGATGGACACGCTGCGTGGCACCGGACTGGCCCTGCAGAGCGCGACCGACATGGCCGCGATCCGCGGCTCGCTGGCCTCGCCGGTGCAGGGCCTGGCGGTGGCCTTCGGTACCTCGATCGCGGGCGTGGCCAGCTCGGCCATGCTCGGCCTGTTGGCCGCGCTGCTGCGCCGCGACCGCCTGCAGGCCGTGCAGCAGCTGGACCGCGCCATTGCCGGCGACCTGCACCCGTACTCGCAGGCCTGGCAGCGCGCCGAATCGCTGCGCCTGCTGCAGGCACAGTCCGCCGCGCTGCCGGCGCTGGTCGACCGCCTGCAGGCGATGACCAGCACCTTTGAACAGCACAGTGCGGCCGCCAATGAGCGCCTGCTGGCCGGCCAGGCCGAGTTCCTGACCCAGAGCCAAGCGCTGCAGGAACGCCTGGCCCTGTCGCTGCAGCAGTCGCTGCGCGAAGGTGCCGAAGCCAGTGCCGCGGCCATCGGTAGCGCGCTGCAGCCGATGGCTGAAACCACCCTGGCCGGTCTGGCTCACCATGGCGAAGCGTTGCATGCCCGTGTCGAACGGGCCGTGCAACAGCAGCTGGCGGGCCTGAGCGACGGTTTCGAACGCAGCCGGGTCGCCACCGAAGCCAGCTGGGCCAAGGTGGTGAGTGAACAGACCCAGGCGCAGCAGGCGCTGGTGAGTGATCTGCGCCAGCACCTGCAGGCCTTCAGCGATGGCCAGGGCACGCACGCCGAAGCACTCGTCGCGCGTATCGGCGAGCGCCTGCAGGCCGATGCACAGAGCAATGCAGACGCCTTGCGTGCCGCCGCCGAGCAGCAGCAGGCCCTCAACAGCGCGCTGGTCGAGCGCCAGCAGCAGGCGTTGATCGCCGCCAGCGAACATCTGGATGCGCGTGCGCAGGCGCTGCTGCAGGCACTGGAACAGCAGCACAGCGCCAACCAGTCACTGCTGCAGGATCATGAAGCGCAGCGCTCGCAGCAGTGGCAGGCCGCGCAGGCCGCCGCCGCGACTGCGCACGCCGAACTGCAGGCCAACCTGGACAGCCGCGAGCAGCAGCGCCAGGCGCGCTGGGACGCGGTCAGCGCCGAGTTGCAGCAGGCCCACGCCGCCCTGCAGACGCAACTGCAGGCTGGCGACGAACAGCGCCTGCGGCGCTGGAGCGATGCCTTGCAGCATGTTTCCACCGAGCTGGCCGAGCGCCTGCAGGCCAATGGCGAACGCCTGGCTGCACAGCAGCAACAGGTCTGCGACGCGCTGGCGGCCACCGCACAGCAGATCGGCGAGAACGGTCGCGCGCAGGCCAGTGCCACGCTGGCCGAGGTGTCTACCCTGCTGCAGACCGCCGCGGCCGCGCCAAAGGCTGCCGCCGATGTCATCAACGAGCTGCGCAGCACGCTGTCCGAGAGCCTGGTACGCGACAACGCAATGCTGGAAGAACGCGGCCGCCTGCTGGCCACCGTGCAGACGCTGCTCGATGCGGTCAACCATGCGTCGCACGAACAGCGCACCGCCGTGGACGCGCTGGTTGGCGGTTCGGCCGAGCTGCTGGAGCGCGTTGGCAATCGCTTTACCGACCATATCGCCGCCGAGACCGGGAAGCTGGACGGCATCGCCGCAGCGCTCCACGGCAGCGCCGGTGAAGTGGGCCAGTTGGCCAGCACCTTTGGTGAAGCAGTCGCGCAGTTCGGCAGTGCCGCCACCGCGCTTTCCGGCCGCCTGGAACAGATTGGCGGCGCACTGGACGCCTCGCTGGCCCGCAGCGATGAGCAGCTGGCGTACTGCGTGGCACAGGCGCGCGAGGTGGTCGACCTCAGCCTGCTGTCGCAGAAGCAAGTGATGGAAGAACTGCAGCAGCTGGCCACGCGCCGCGGCAAGGCCGGCAGCGCATGAGCGACGAGCTGGAGGTCGATGGCGGCTCGCATGCCCCGATCTGGGCCGCCTTCGGCGACCTGATGTCGGTGCTGCTGGGCGCGTTCGTGCTGATCCTGGTGGGTGTGGTCGCGGTGCAGCTGGAGCTGTCGCAGCGGTTGGACCAGGAAGTGAAGCAGCGCCAGGCCGAAGCCAAGCGCCTGCAGACGCTCGAACAGGCACTGGCTGGCCCGCTGGCTGCCGGTCGCGTGACGCTGGTCGACGGCCGCATCGGCATCAGCGGCAGCGTGTTGTTCGCGCTCAACTCCGACCAGCTGCAGCCGGAAGGCAAAGAGCTGCTGCGCAGCCTGGCGGCACCGCTGGCCGCCTACCTGGGCAGCCGCGAGGAGATCCTGATGGTCAGCGGCTTCACCGACGATGCGCCCGTGCGCGAAGGCAACCGCCGCTTTGCCGACAACTGGGAGCTGTCCGCGCAGCGTTCGCTGACCGTGACCCGCACCCTGATTGCCGACGGCGTACCCGCTGATGCCGTGTTCGCCGCCGCGTTCGGCAGCGAGCAGCCGGTCAGTTCCAATGCCAATGAGGAAGGCCGCGCACGCAACCGTCGCGTGGAGATCGCGCCGATTCCCAAGCCCAAGGCGGCGGATGGCAAGTAAGCCGCCCGCCCTGGAAGGCCTGCGCGCATTGGTGCGTGACCTCGATGCGGGGTCGCGCTCGCTGCCGCATTACCCGCAGGTGCCGATGCTGCAACAGGTGCAGCGCGAATGGTCGGAGCTGCGCAGCGAACTGCAGGTGCGCCGCTCGCTACGCGCCGAGGCCCCGGCTGACGGCGGCCCGCTGAACTCGGCGGTGCTGGTGCAGCGCATGCTGGACACGATGCAGGCCACCAGCCCCGGCTACCTGCGCCACTTCATCGACTATGTGGACACCTTGTCCTGGCTGCAGGCGCTGCAGGATGGCGCCGCCAGCGGCGGTGATACCGCAAAGCCGAAACGGACACGCAAGCCGCGCTGACCATTGAATGGTAGTGCCGGCCGCTGGCCGGCATCACATCCAGGCCGGCCACGGCCGAAGCGCGCACGCGGCGCTGAACAGCGAATGGCCGCGCTGAACATTGAATGATGGTGCCGGCCGCTGGCCGGCATCACATCCAGGCTGGCCACGGCCGAAGCGCGCACGCGGCGCTGAACAACGAATGGCCGTGCCGAACATTGATTGGTAGTGCCGGCCGCTGGCCGGCAGCCACGCATCTCTGCGCGGGTCATGTGGTTGCCGGCCAGCGGCCGGCACTACCATCGCGGGTGCTCTGTGCGCCGGACCGGACTCTGCGCTGCGCTTAGGTTTCGCTGTGGTAGTGCCGGCCGCTGGCCGGCATCACATCCAGGCCGACCACGGCCGAAGCCTGCAAGCGGCGCCGAACAGCGAATGGCCGCGCTGACCATTGATTGGTAGTGCCGGCCGCTGGCCGGCAGCCACGCATCTCTGCGCGGGTCATGCGGTTGCCGGCCAGCGGCCGGCACTACCATCGAGGGTGCTCTGTGCGCCGGAACGGAATCTGCGCGGCGCTTCGGTTCTGCTGTGGTAGTGCCGGCCGCTGGCCGGCATCACCCCCAGGCCGACCACGCATACGGATACTCGCCAATCTGCTTAGCAAGACCGGCGCGTACCGGATTCCCCAGGACGTACAGCGCCTGCCGCGCCAGCGACTCTTCGGTCCTCACTGCATGATCGAAGTAGCCGGGCTGCCACACCGTACATCGACGGCCCGCCAGGCGATTCAGGGAAAGGGCGCTTGACGATTTCATCCGGCGCGCGATGTCGGGAAGGTCAGCTGCACGTAGCTCGAACATCCAGTGGACGTGATCCGGCATGACGACCCATGCGTGTGACCGTACGAGCCCGCGCTGTTCGATGTAGTGGAACTGGTCGATTACACATGCTGCTGCAGCTTCGCTTTCAAGGAGCCGGCTGCGCTGGTGTGTCGTGGTTGTCAGAACGTAGACCTGGCCGATGATCGAGTGACGGCCCAGGCGAAGGCGATGGCTGCTCATGCCCCATGGTGGGTCGATCACTGCGCGTTGGCTGTCGGGCCATGGCTCGACAGTGGTTGGGAGATGTCTGAAGGTGAATGAGGTTGCCGGCCAGCGGCCGGCACTACCGGGGCTGTGGGTTGCCGGCCAGCGGCCGGCACTACCACTGCCGGCCCGCGGCCGTCGGGGCTCAGCCGCGCAGGGTGGCGCCACCGTCCACGTACAGGTCGCTCATCGCTACGTGCCCGGCCTGCTCGGAGAGCAGGAACATCACCGACTGCGCGATGTCTTCCGGCGTAGCGAGTTTGCGCAGTGGAATGCCGGCCTTGTAGGTCTCAAGGCTGCCGACGATCACCCGTTCGGCGCCGTGCTCGTCCTGCCACATGCCGGTCTGCATCGGGGTCAGCGTGGACCCCGGGGCGACGATGTTGCAGCGGATGCCCAACGGCGCCAGCTCCAGCCCAAGGCAGCGGGTGAACATCGTGGCGGCGGCCTTGGACGCAGCATACGCCGCCATGCCGTGCCGCGGCACGGCAGCCGCATTCGAGCTGACGGTAACGATTGCGCCCTGCCGGCGCGGTGACATCACCCGCGCCAGCGCACGACCGACATGGAACACGCCATCGGCATTGACCGCGAATACACGGCGCCAGTCGTCGTCGCCGGTCTCGGTGACACCGCCCACATGCAGTACGCCGGCCACGCTGGCGGCCAACATGATCGGTCCGATGCTGGACTCGACCTGGTCCACCAGGGCGTCCACCGCGGCGCTGTCGGTTACATCGAGTGCAAACGACGTCACCCGGGTATCTGACACGCGCGGCGCCTCGCGATCGGTCGCCACCACGGTGCAACCGGCCACGGCCAGAAACCGTACCAGTGCCTCGCCGATGCCGCCGGCAGCGCCGGTCACCAGTGCCACGCGGCCTTCAAAGCCGGTCAACTGCATGCTGCGATCTCCTGCTGCTCGTCCCATTGGCGCAACCGCGCCGACAACCACGGCGCCAGCTGCGCCACCGCATCGCGGCCGGTCAGTTCTGCATGCAGAAACGGCAGTTCCAACGACTGCACCCTGCGCGCGTGTGCCCGCCACAACGCCGACTGCAACTGTGGCCGCGCCTGGTGATCCCGGCCCGCACGCACATGCACCAGCGTGCCATCGAACGGCCGGTGGATATGTTCACGGATCAGTCGATTGGTGCCGGTCACGGCGCGCACCACGCCATCGAGCACCACATCCGGCAAGCTGCCGAGTGCACTGCCACCACGTCGCAGGAACGCGAGAATGCGTTCCCGGCTGTCCAGTTCCGGATGCGCATCCGGGTCATGACCGGCAATCGCCAGCAGTGCCCGCAATGCAGCGATGGCATCGGGTTCCGGCTCGGCCCGCCAGCACTCGCTGGGATAGGCGTCCAGCAGCACCAGCTCTCCGACGTCGCGGCCGATCTCATGCAGCCGCACCGCCATCGCCTGGGCCAGGATGCCGCCCACCGACCAGCCCAGCAGATGCACCGGCCCCTTCGGCTGTAGTGCGACCACGCGCTGTACGTAATCGTTGGCCATCGCCTCGATGCTGCTCGGCAGTGGCAGCCGCGCGTCCAGTGCCGGCGACTGCAGGCCATACACCGGGCGGGCTGGTTGCAGTGCCCGGGCCAGGGTGCGGTAGTTCCAGGCGATGCCACCGGCCGGGTGCAGCACGAACAGCGGCGTGGACCCGGCCGCTTCGGTCGCGGCCAGCGCGATTACCGGCCCCAGTGCGTGATCGGCCAGCGCGGGCGGCTCGGCAATGCGAACTGCCAGCGCGGCCACGGTGGGCTGGGCAAACAAGGCACCCAGACCCAGATCACAGCGCCAGCGCTGCTCGATGGCCAGCAGCAGGTGCACCGCCGACAGCGAGTCACCGCCGAGACTGAAGAAGTCCGCATCCACCACCACCGGCGCCTCACGCCCAAGCGCCTGTGCGAACAGCAACGCCAGCTCCTCTTCCAACGGCGTGCGCGGCGCCAAGCCGGCAACTTCAAGTTGCGGTGGCTTCGGCAATGCGTTGCGGTCGAGCTTGCCGTTGGCGGTCACCGGCCAGTAGTCCACGCCGACAAACGCCGAAGGCACCATGTAATCCGGCACGCGCGTGGCCAGGTGGCTGCGCAGCATGACGGGGTCGGCAAGCGCGCTTGGCACATAGGCCACCAGCCGGGCATCGCCGGGCGCGTCCTGGCGCAGCAGTACTTCCACGCGCTCCATGCCAGGCAGCTCGCGCAGTGCCGCCTCGATCTCGCCCAGCTCGATGCGCAGGCCGCGCAGTTTCACCTGATGGTCGCTGCGGCCCAGGTACTCGACCGCGCCATCGGCGCGCCAGCGCGCCACGTCGCCGGTGCGATAGATGCGTTCGCCAGGCAGGAACGGATCGGCGAGGAAGCGCTCGGCGGTCAGGTCCTCGCGACCGAGATAGCCGCGCGCCAGCTGCACACCGCCCAGATAAAGGTCACCGGCCACCCCGACCGGCACCGGCTGCATCCGCGCGTCCAGCACGTAAAGTCGGGTATTCCAGACCGGGAAGCCGATCGGCACCGGCCGCGAACGATCCTGCGCCGACGCCGGCCAGTAGCTGACGTCCACCGCAGCTTCGGTCGGGCCATACAGGTTGTGCAGCTCGGCGTGCACACGCGCGTGGAAGCGGTCGCGGGACGAAGCATCCAGCGCCTCGCCACTGGTGAACACCCGTCGCAGCTGCAGCCCTTCGGAGGCCGGTGCAGCGAGGAAGGCATCCAACATCGATGGCACGAAATGCGCCGTGGTGATGCCATGCTCGCGGATCAGCCGCGCCAGTTCAGTGGGATCGCGATGCGCGTCCGGCCCGGCGACCACCAGCGTGGCCCCGCACAGCAGCGGCAGGAAGAACTCCCAGACCGACACATCGAAGGTTGCCGGGGTCTTCTGCAGCACGCGGTCATCGGCGCGGATGTCGTAGTGCTCGCGCATCCACAGCAGGCGGTTGACGATGGCACGGTGTTCGATGACCACGCCCTTGGGCTCGCCGGTCGAGCCGGAGGTATAGATCACGTAGGCCGCATCGTCAGGTGCCGGATCGGCCCACGGTGCGGCAAAACTCAGCGCAGTCCACTGCTCCGGCGCGAGCACCGGTACGCCGGCCACGCGCGCCGATACGTCCGCCGCAGCCAGTACGCACACCGGCTGTGCCGAGGCGAGAATACGCGCCAGGCGCTCGTCCGGATGAGCAAGGTCCAACGGCAGGTAGGCCGCGCCTGCGCGCAGCACCGCGACCAGCGCGGTCACCAGCTCCAGCGAGCGCGGCAATGCCACCGCCACCACGCTGCCCGGGCCGACATCCATCGCCCGCAGCTGTGCCGCCAGCGCGAAACTGCGCGCTTCCAGCGCTACGTAGTCCAGCGTAGTGTCGCCGAACACCAGCGCAGGCGCGTGCGGGTCCCGATCCATGCCCTGCTGCAGCAGTTCAACCAGTGTGGTCTCAGGAAGCGCGTGCGCGGTGGCATTGAATTCCTGCAGCACCTGCTGCGCCTCCTCGGGCGTTGCCAGAGGCACGGCTGCGATATCGTCAGCCTGCAGTGCCGCCGACACGAAATGCAGCAACCGTGCCGCGTGTGCCTCGACATCCTCGCGACTGTACAGCGCGGGATTGGCCTCGATCTCCAGATCCAGCAGACGCTGGCCATCGCCACGGAAGCCCAGCGTCAGGTCATCCACCGGCCCGGTGCAGAGCACCTCCAGCGTCGCCTGCACGCCCGTCAGCGCCAGCGGCTTGTAGAACGGCTGCACATTCACCATGGGACCGTGCAGGCGCTGCTGCGCGCCCACCAGGCCCAGATCCCGGCGCAGTTGCTCGCCTCGGTAACGGCCGTGCTTGCGCCCTTGGCTGAGCTGCCGGCCCAGGCTGCGGGTAAAGGATTCGACGCTGCCCTCGCCGGCGGCCACGCGCAGCGGCAACACATTCATCACCATCGCCGGTACCCGTGCCGACGCGTTGCCGAGCCGGCCCATGTAGGGCACGCCCAGCACCACTTCATCGGCCGCGCTCATCCGCCGCAGGTACTCGGCCGACAACGCGGCCAGCACGTCTGGCCAGGGCTGCAACCAACGTACCGATGCCTGCAGCAACTGCTCACGGAATGCCGCATCGAGCGGCTGCACCCAGCGCAGCGCGTCGTCACTGGCCGCGAGCGTACCGGCCAGGCCCATGCCCGCCGGTGCACCCTGCATGTGCTCGCGCCACCATTGCCCGGCCTGCGTGCGGCGCGGGTCGGCACGATAAGCAGCATCGTCGGCCAGCACCCCCGCCAGCCCCGGCAGAGGCTCACCCGTACGACCGGCATACAACGCGCACACGCGATCAGTGAACAGCGCCATGCCGTAACCATCGGCCGCCAGGTGATGCACGCGCAGGTACCAGACCCAACGCTGCCCGCCCAGTTCAAGCAGCACCTGCTGGCTGATCCGGTCGCGGGTGGGATCGACCGGGCTCAGCCGGTCGGCGTGCATCAGGTTGCGTGCCGCAGCGGCGGGATCCGTCTCGGTGGACACATCACGCACCGAAAGCAACGGCACGTGTGCGGGGTCATGCCACTGCAGCGGCTGGCCATCGGCCCCTTCAGCAAAGCGCAGTGCTAAGGCCTGGGCCTCGCCTGCAGCCTGGTCTGCCGCTGCGACGAACGCGGCCACGTCCAGCGGGCCATCGATCCACACCGCGTGCGCGGTATTGAATGACGGGTTGTCCGGTGCCAGCCGCTGTGCGAACCACAGTCCCGCTTGGGCCTCGGTCAATGCCACCGGCGTGGCCAGCGCGGCGGCGTTCATGCGTTCTGCGCGGCCTGCAGCGCCTGCACCACGTTCCACCACTGGCGCAGCGTGGTGTGTTCGGCCAACTGCGAGAACTCCAGCGGCAGGCCGGTGTTGCCCCAGGCCAGGACCAGGCCGAGCATGCGCATCGAATCCAGGTCCAGGTCGATCAGGTTGTCGTCGTCACCGATCTCGGCCGGTGTGCACTCCAGCACGCGCGCCACATCGGCACGCATCCGCTCCAGATCCAGCACCTCACCCGTGGCAGCCATCACAGCACCTCCAGCAGCTGATCGGTGGTCATCGGCACACCACAGGTGCGCGCGATCCAGTGCAGCGCTTGATCGTGATCGGCACGCGAGAAGTCCGCCACCGCATCGGCGGCGATGAAGGCCTCGATGTCACGCTGGAAGGCCTCGACGACGGTCGCGGTGCAGCCGATATGGGCGTACACGCCCGTCACCAGCAGCTGGTCACGGCCGCGCACCCGCATCAGCGTTTCAAGGTTGCTGCGCTGGAACGCGCTGTAGCGGTGCTTCACCAGCACGTGCTCCCCTGGCTGCGGTGCCAGTGCTTCGATGATGGGTTCGTGATCGGCGCTGCGGCGCATGCCCGGCCCCCACAGGTCAGCCTGAAGGCCACGGTCACGGCGGTCCTGGTCGCCATGCTGAGCGGTGTAGAACACCGGAATGCCGTGCGCGCGGCAATGCGCCAGCAGGCGTGCGATGTTGTCCACGGCCGGCCGCAGCGGCGCCTTGCCGGCGTCGAATGCGGCCAGGAAGTAACGCTGCATGTCGTGCACCAGCAGCGCGACACGATCGCGCCGGGGGCGCCAGGGGCCACGCGCCTGCGGCAGTTCAGCGGCAGTCGGCAAGGGGTAATCGGTGATACGGGGCAGCGCCATCAGCGCGTTCCTCCTGTCTGTTGCAGATGACGCGCACGCAGCTGCGCGCGCAGTTCGCGGCGGCTGATCTTGCCGACCGCGGTGGTATCGAAGCTGTCGACGAACACGATCTGGTCGGGCACCTTGAATGCGGCCAGGCCGCGCCCGCGCATCCAGGACTTCAGAGCCGGTGCCTTGAACGGCTCGCCCTGCGGAATCACGAAGGCGCAGCTGCGCTCGCCCAAGTACTCGTCGGGAATGGAGACCACGGCCGCATCGAACACGCCCGGATGTGCCAGCAAGTGATCCTCGATCTCTTCGGCAGAGATCTTCTCGCCCGCCCGGTTGATGTGGTCACCCGCACGCCCCTGTACCACCAGGTAGCCACCGGGCAGCTGCTGCACACGGTCGCCGGTACGATAGAAGCCGTCGTCGGTGAACGAGCGCGCATTGGCCACCGCATCGTTGTGGTAGCCGCGGATGGTGTACGGGCCACGGGTGAGCAGATGCCCTACCTCGCCTTCGGCCACCGGCTGGTCATGGTCATCGACCACGCGCACTTCATCATCCGGACTGATCGGCCGGCCCTGGCAGGCGACGATCAGTTCCTCCGGGTCATCCAGCCGTGTGTAGTTGACCAGGCCTTCGGCCATGCCGAACACCTGCTGCAGCGTGCAGCCAAGGCCGTCGATCACCCGTCGTGCGGCTTCCGGCACCAGTTTGGCGCCGCCCACCTGCAGTACCCGCAGGCTGGACAGGTCATGCCTGCTGGTGGCGGCGGCCTGCGCCCACAGCAACGCCAGCGGCGGCACCAGCCCACAGCAGGTCACCCGCTCCCGTGCGATCAGCGGGAAGGCCGCATCCGGGCCGGGGCCCGGGCTGAGCACCACGCGGGCGCCGGCGTACAACGCGCCGAAGAAACCGGGCGAGCTCATCGGGAAATTGTGCGCGGCCGGCAGCGCGACCAGATAGACGCTGTCGCGGTCGATGCCGCAGATTTGATTGCTGGCACGGAACGAATAGATGTAGTCGTCGTGCGTGCGTGGAATCAGCTTGGACAGCCCAGTGCTGCCTCCGGAAATCTGCAGGAACGCCACCGACTGCGGGTCCGGATCGGACGGCAGCTGGCTGCGATCGCCCTGCAGTGCCTCCAGCGCGATGAACTCCGCCGCATCGCCGTCGATCACCACATGGCGAACCGCCGGCACTTCGGCCTGCAGCGCCCTTGCCAACCCGCGATGATCGAAGCCATCGTGCAGTGTGGTGGTGATGTAGGCACTGGCTTCCGCCTTGTTGGCGAAGTGGACCAGCTCGGTGATGCGGTGCGCCGGCAACGCATACACCGGCACCAGGCCGGCGCGGAACAGGCCGCAGACCGTGGCGATGAACCCGGCGGTATTGCCCAGCTGCACCAGCACCCGTTCGCCAGGTTGCAGGCCGAGCGCCAGCAGGCCCGCACCGATGCGGCCTGCCTCATGCCACAGCTGCGCATAGCTCAGGCGTACGTCGCCGGCGACCACCGCGATGTCATCGGCATAGCGTTCTGCACGCTCGCGCAGGAAACCCGGGAAGGTCTCGCCACGCCAGTGACCGGCTTCGCGATAGCGCGCCACCAGCGTGTCGGGCCACACCTGCTGCAGCGGCAGGCGGGAAGCGTCAGTGGAGGTACTCATGCGGCAGGCTCGATGGCGGGCGCGGATTCATGGACACCCAGCGCGTTCAACAGGGCAGCGAACTTCGCTGCGGTTTCGGCCACCTCGGCCTCGGGGTGTGACTCGGCGACGATGCCGGCACCGGCATACAGGCGCAGCTGCGTGCCCTGCAGGCGCGCGCAGCGGATCGCCACGTACCAGTCGCCGTCACCCTGCGCGTCCAACCAACCCACGGCGCCGGCATAGAAGCCACGCGGCACCGGTTCCAGCTCGCGGATGCGCTGCAGCGCCGCCAACCGCGGCGTACCGCAGACCGCCGGCGTAGGGTGCAGCTGCGCCAGCAGTTCGGCGGCTGACGTCTGCGGATCCTTCAGCGTGGCGTGGATGCGGGTGCCGAGGTGCCACATGCTGGCGGTGGCATGCAGCACCGGGCGCGGCTGTGCATCGATGTGGCTGCAGTACGGTGCCAGGCCTTCGACGATGGCTTCGACCACGTGGCGGTGCTCGTCGTGGTCCTTGGTCGAGGCCAGCAGCGCCTGCGCCGCATGCTCGTCCTCGGCGGCATCTGCACTGCGCCGCGCGGAACCGGCCAGCGGATGCGACAACAGTTCGGCGCCTCGCTTGCGCAGCAGCAGTTCCGGCGTCGCGCCCACCAGCCAGGCCGGCGCCTGGCCCAGCTCCACCGGAAGCGGCACCGCGTAGGTCGCCACCGACGGATCCGCGCCCAAACGTGCCAGCAGCACGTCCGGAGAAAGCACCTGGCGGGTGCGTGCCAGCAGGCTGCGCGCCAGCACCACCTTATGCAGGTTCTGCTCGGGCGCACGCAAGGCCTGCACTGCCGCAGCGACTGCAGCGGCATAGTCCTGCGGCACAGGTTCGGCACGCAGGGCGCCGTCCAGCGGCGGTGCGGCCTGCGGCTGCAGTGCCAGCACCGGCAGCAGGCGCTCGGGCTGGTAAAGCGCATCGTCCGCACGCGGCTCGAACGGCACCGCGCCAACCAGCAGGCCCGGGCCGCCACGCTGCTGGGCAAAGAACTCCGAAACGCGTTCTGCCAACGTCGCCAGTGCACCGGCTGGCAACGTGGCGCGGCAACCGCGGGCGTGCACGTGCTGGCCGGCATGCTGCAGCAGGAACAGCGGCGCGTCGTCGGTGCTCTGCTGTGGTGCTGGCGCAGCCTCCGGCCACGTGCCCTGCATCAGGGAATCGTTCATGGGGTCTCCTTCATCCGATGCGCTGCGGCCAGCGCGCACAGCAACAGCAGCAGCGCGCCCACCAGCAGGTAAGGCAGGCTTGGCCCGCCGCGATACAACAGCGTGCCGAGCATCGGCCCGGCCACCATGCCCAGCCCTTGCGCGGCCGCCACGGTGCCTGCGGCGGCGCCCTGCTCGTGCGCCTCTACCGCATCGGCGGCCAGCGCCTGGAACGAGGGGAATACGAAGCCCATGCCGAACGCAGCCAGCGCATACGCCGCAGGCAATTGCCAGGCCTGCTGCACGCCCACCACCGAAGTGAAGCCGATGCCGGAAATGAGAGCGCCGAGGACGATCCAGCGACGTGGATGCACCTCCAGCTTCATCACCAGCGCCTGCGCCAGGATCAGGCCGACGCCAACGGCGGTGAGTGCAATGCCGGCCATGCGCGCGCCGGTCGCCGCATCCAGACCCAGGCGATCAATTGCGAAGAAGCCGACCGTGACCTGCGCGATGGTCACCGAGACCATGGCGATGAACGCTGCCAGCTGCGGCAGGCACAGGCGCGCGTCGAGGCGGCTCATCGGCGTGCGGCGCTGTGCGGACGCGCCCACCACGGGCGGTGTAGCCGGCAGGCGCCAGGCCAGCAATGCCAGTGCCAGCAACGGAAGCAGCGCGGCCACGTACAGCGCCAGCGACAGGTTCGTATAGGCCAGCCAGCCCGCGGCGGCCGGGCCGAGCACCATGCCCAGCGCGTTGGCACTGCCCAGGCGGGCGAGGAATTTTGCACGCTGTCCGGTGGGTGCCCTGTCGGCGATCAGCGCCGCTGCGGTAGGAGGCACAGCCGCGTAGAACAGGCCGATCAGGCCACGCGCACCGACCAGCACCAGCACTGACACCAGCACCGGCGGCACTGCCTGCAGGGCGACATCGATGAACACCGCCAGCGCGATATAGACCACGGTGTAGGCGCTCATCGCCAGCATCAGCACGCGTTTGCGGCCGATGCGGTCGCTGAGCTGGCCCCAGGGGCGCGCGGCCAGCATCCACAACACGCCCGCGGCGGTGACCGACAGTCCGGCATGCCACTCGGACAGCCCGAGCATGCGGACCACCGGACCGATCACAGCGACGAAGGACATCATCGCCATGGTGCCGATCAGGGCAGCCAACACCAGCGCCGGCAAGCCGGGAACGACGGGACGTGCGTGCATGAAACACCAGCCGTAACAGGAAAGGATTGGCCGGGCGCGTCTGCACGCCCCGCCCGGCACCCGCCCCACTCAGGACCGGATGCCACCCTCAAATGATAACGGCTCGTATTTGCATTTGATACCCATTCTCTTGAATGAGCATGCAACAGTGGGTTCAGCGCATTGCACGCAGGCCCAGCAGGCCACGGCGCTTGAACCACCACTCCAGCGGCAGCGTCACCAACGGCGGGATGGCCGCCAGCAGGGCCAAGGCACTGGCCCACCACGGCCAGCGCAGGCGCACCGCCGCAAACAGCGTGACCGCCACGTACACCAGGAAGGCCACGCCGTGCAGGGGCCCGAACAGCTTCACCAGCGCCACGTTGGTCATGGGGCCATACTTCATCCACATGCCGATGAGCAGGCCGGCCCAGGTTACGGCCTCGATGAAAGCGACCGCTGCGAACAGGCGTCCGGTCGGGTGCATGGGGGAACGTTGGGTCACAAGGGACTCCGGCATCGGGATATCAAATGCAAATGATACGCAGATGCACGCCGCGGCAGGTAGCGCCGGGCCATGCCCGGCGGGCGCACCGTCATCAGCAACACGGCGTGTCCACCAAGGTGGACACCTACCGAAGCACATCCGGCAGCACCTGCTCTCCAATTTCGCGCAGCACCGCGTCCATCGGCCTCCCGTTGTCGACCAGGTTGAACATCACGTGCCCCACGCCCTGCGCATGCACGCGCAGCAGGTAGTCACGCAAGCCGTCGCGGCCGACCTTCAGGCCCAGTGGCAGCGGCTCGGGCGGTGCGTGCGGATCGGCCTGCAGATCCAGCAGCATCGACTGCACGAACGGCTTGCCTGGCCCAGCGCCTTGCGCCTGCGCCTGTTGCCACAGGCCGATGCGCCCTTCCTGCGCGGCCTCTTCGCGGTGATAGGTGGCCCAGCCTTCGGCTTCGCGTGCGATCCACTGCAGGCTCTGCCGCGCAGTGCCCACCACCAGCATCGGAATGCGCGTGGCCGGGGCCGGCAGTACGTCGAAGCCACCGGTGGCTTGCACTACCGCGACCCTTTCTTCAGCCTCCGGTGACAACGCCGCGCGCAACAAGGTCCAGCGCTCACGGAACGTCGCCGCCCTGCCCTCCAGGTATTCGCCGAATGCCGCGAACTCTTCCGGCCGATCGCCAGACCCGAGGCCCAGCACGAAGCGGCCGTCGCTGATCCGGTCCAGGCTCAAGGCCGACTTCGCCACCTGCAGCGGATGGCGCAATGGCAGCACGATGGCCGCGCTGCCGACCACGATGCGCTCGGTCGCCGCAGCCAGCATGCCCAGCCACAGGAACGGGTCGTCCAACGCGCTCGTTGTCGCGTCCGGACCCTGCGGCACCATCAGCGGCACGTCGCGCGTCCACAACGCGGCAAAGCCCAGGTCATCGGCCAGTCGCGCGATACGTCGCGCCTCACGCGGATCGGCCAGCCCATGCGCCGCAACGGGCGTCATCAGGCCCAGGCTCAGTCCCTGTTGCGGAAACAACGAATCGTAGGCGAGATTGAATTCACTCATGGGACCAGCTTAGCGTGCAGGCAACCGGCGACGATGACACGCCACACGCCACAGGAAAAACGCTGCATGCCGAGGATCCGCCCCGCCCACATCGATGACCTGCCCGCGATGAGCGCGGTATGCCTGGCCGCATTCACTGCGGCCGTCGCGCCCTCGCTCAGCGCGGCCGGCATTGCTACGTTCGGCGGTGTCGCCGCCGCCGATGCGTTCGCTGCACGCCTGCAGGGTGACAACCACATCCTGGTGGCGGAGCAGGATGGCCGCATCGTCGGCGTGGTAGAGCTGAAGGAAGGCCGCCACCTGGCGATGCTGTTCGTCGATCCCGCCTGCCAGGGCCAGGGCATCGGCCATGCCCTGTTCGAAGCCGTGCTGCCGCACCTGCGCACACCGGTGCTGACCGTGCGCGCCTCGCTCAACGCAGTGCCTACCTACCTGCGCTATGGCTTCGTGCTGGATGGTGATGTCGGCGAGTTCAACGGGCTGGTGTACCAGCAGATGGTGCGGGCAGCCGCCTGAGGGCAGCGGGTGTCATGCCCCGCTGCACGGCCGATATAAACAAACTGAATCAGCACACTCCCCGGCCATTCCTACAATGGACTGTCCCCCCTTCGAGATGCCGCCGATGCGCGTCGCGCTTTCCGTGTTGCTGCTGGCTTCGGCGCTGAGCGCCTGCACCCCGGCCCCGGTTTCCATCGCCAACTCCGCCGAGGTGCCCGCGCCGGCCAAGGCAATCGCTTGGCGCCAAGACGATGTGGACGATGCCTTCGCCGAGGCCACCGACAGCGGCAAGCCGGTGCTGCTGTACTGGGGCGCGGTCTGGTGCCCGCCGTGCAACCAGCTCAAGGCCGGCCTGTTCAAGGACCCGGCCTTCATCGCGCTGACCAGCAAATTCGTTCCCGTCTACCTGGATGGCGACGAGGAAGGTGCGCAAGCCTGGGGTGAGCGCTTCGGCGTACGCGGCTATCCGACCCTGATCGTGCTGGACCCAAAGCGCAACGAAATCACCCGCGTGGCCGGCGGCAATGATGCCACCGAACTGACCCGGGCACTGACCGTCGCCGCAGGCCGCCGCAGTGCTGTTGCCGCCACCTTGGCCACCGCGTTGGCAACGCCGGACCGACTGGCCGCAGAAGACTGGCAGGTGCTGGGCGACTACGGCTGGGAAGTGGACGCCAACCGCCTGGCCGGCGAGCGCAGCAGCGAGGATGTGCTGCGCCAGTTGTCCAAGGCCGCACCCGACGCTGCCCTGCAGCGCCGCTTCGCCCTGCTGGCCTTGGCAACGGCCGAAAAGCCCGATGCCTCGCCCACCGAAGTACGCGAGCTGCTGCAGGCCGTGCTGGCGCAGCCCGCCGAAGTCCGCCGCAACCGTGAGTTGCTGGGCTATGCAGGCGTGCAGCTGGTCAAGCAGGCCAGTGCCGGGCCGGCCACCAGCAACACGCTGGGACAGCAGCTGCTGGTGGCATTGGAGCGGGCAGACGCCGAGCGCGGCGACCGCGCCGACGACGCATTGTCGCGTGCGTTGACCGAAGTGTCGCTGGCCCGCCAGCAGCAGCCGAAGGGCGCATTGCCCGCGGCCCTGGTTGATCGGGTCAAGCAGCGCGTGGCTGCTGCCGACGCTGCCGCCACCGATGCGCATGCGCGCCAGGCCACGATCAGCAGCGCGGTCTACGCACTACGCCAGGTCGGCGACGACGCAGGCGCCGAGTCGCTGTTGCTGGCGGAACTGAAGCGCAGCGAACAGCCGTACTACTACATGCCCGAGCTGGCCGAACTGGCCGAGCAGCGCGGCGACACCGCCGGTGCGCTGGAGTGGTTGAAGCGTGCCTACGACGGTGCGCAGGGCCCGGCCACCCGCGTGCAGTGGGGCGTGCTGTATGTGGAAGGCCTGCTGAAGCTGGCACCGGACGATGCACCACGCATCGAGCAGGCGACCGCCTCGCTGATCGCCGAGCTGGAGGCACAGCCGTCGGGCTACCACCAGCGCACCCGCCAACGCTTCGAGCGCTTGGCCGGGCAGTTGAAGGCGTGGAGCGGCAAGCACCAGGGCGCGGAGACGCTGGCGCGGTTGCAGCAGCGGATGCAGCAGGCGTGCGGGGAGCAGGTGGATGGCGCCTGCAAGGATTGGTTGAGTTGAGTTGATGAAAACGCCGGCGGCTGGTTCGCCTGCCGGCGCCTTTGTTGATACCGGTTGTGGCGGGGGAAGGGGCTGGCCGGGACACGCCGTAATCCCATCCTTGGGGGCTCGATGGCGCCATCCATGGCGCCAACGGTCCCGGCCAGCCCCTCCCCCCCGCCACCGGACCGTTTCCTGCGAGCGCGGGCAGCACTTCAGCGCGCCGGTGAGGTTCGAAAAGCGGGTTCTGGTAGTGCCGGCCGCTGGCCGGCAACCCGACCTTGCCGGCATGCCGGCCAGCGGCCGGCACTACCATTTCGCTCGTGCTGTCCTGCAGGAAGAATCAAAGCGATGAACGCGCACGCACCTCAATCCCGCCCCTTGACCTCAACCAATGTTGAGGTGCGATAACAGTCTCCCCACGGCCAGCCCTCTGGCCTTCCCCACGGAGATTGCTTCGATGTCGTACTCGCTTCCCCCGCTCCCCTACGCCTACGACGCCCTTGAGCCGCATTTCGATGCGCGCACGATGGACATCCACCACAGCAAGCACCACCAGGCCTACGTCAACAACCTCAACGCCGCCATCGAGCAGGCCGGCATCGCCGAGCAGCCGGTCGAGGCGCTGATCGCCAACCTCGATGCCGTGCCCGAGGCGCAGCGCGGCGCCATCCGCAACAACGGCGGCGGCCACGCCAACCACAGCCTGTTCTGGACCGTGCTCAGCACCAACGGTGGTGCACCCGATGACGAACTGGCCGCCGCCATCGACCGTGACCTCGGCGGTTTCGATGCTTTCAAGGAGGCCTTCACCAAGGCGGCGCAGACCCGCTTCGGCAGCGGCTGGGCCTGGCTGACCAGCGATCGCGATGGCCGCCTGCAGGTGGAAAGCAGCGCCAACCAGGACAGCCCGCTGATGGGTGCAGCCGTGGGCCTGTCGGGCAACACCCCGATCCTCGCACTGGATGTCTGGGAACACGCCTACTACCTGCACTACCAGAACCGTCGCCCGGACTACATCGGTGCGTTCTTCAACATCATCAACTGGGCCGAGGTCGGCCGGCGCTACCGCCAGGCCAGGGCCTCATGAGCGGCGAAACGCTGCCGTACGCCGGGCCGTGGGCGGGGGTTTTCCCCGCCCCGGCCCCGGTGCCGTCGGTCGAGATGCCGCCGCGGGCCCTGCGGCGGCTGCTCGGCCACTTTCCTACCGGCGTGGCCATCGTCTGCACCCGCGATGCGCAGGGCAAACCCATCGGCCTGACCATCAATTCGTTCGTGCCGGTGTCATTGCAGCCGCCACTGGTGCTGTGGAACCTGGCGTTGCATGCGCAGAGCCTGTCCACCTTCCAGCGCGCCACCCGCTTTGCGATCAGCGTGCTGGCGGCCGACCAGGAAGCGCTGGCCCGGCGCTTTGCCGATCCGCAGGTCCGCAACCGCTTCGACGGCCTGGCATTGCTGGATGATGACGAGGATGCCCCACCACGCATCGCCGGTGCGGTCGCCCACCTCACCTGTACCCGCCACGCACAGTGGCCGGTGGGTGATCATCTGCTGCTGGCTGGCCGCATCATCGAAGTGCACGAGAACGGCGGCGCGCCGCTGCTGTTCCATCGTGGCCGCTTCCAGCCCGGCCCCACCGAACTGCTGGTGGAGGTGCGCGGATGAACATCGAAGCCCTGGAATGCATGCTTGCCAACGGCAAGGACGGCGCGCTGCTGCGCTTCGGCCTGGGCAAGGGTTGGCTGGATGCGGGCAACCCGGTGCGCGCGGCCACCCATCTGGGCCGGTGCGTGGTGCTTGATCCGCAGTATTCCGCGGCGTGGAAGCTGCTGGGCAAAGCCTGGCTGGCCAGTGGCCAGCCGCAGGCGGCGCGCGAAGCATGGCAACGCGGCTTGAGCGTGGCCGGCAGCAAGGGTGACCAGCAGGCACACAAGGAAATGCAGGTGTTCCTGCGCCGCCTGGACCGCGAACAGGCGGCCCTGGCGAAGGCGGGCTGAGTCGATCAGCCCGCGTTGGCCGATGCCGGTGCGGACATGATGTCCGGCATCGGCAGGCGGCGCGGCTTGCTCGGGAAAGCGTGGCGCAGGATGCGCCAGACCACCTGGCCGAACTGCTTCGGCAGCGAGCCGTTGTTGTAATGCTGGCCGTAGCGCCGGCAGATCTCCTTCACTTCCTTGGCGATGGCCGCATAGCGGTTGGCCGGCAGGTCCGGGTAGAAGTGGTGCTCGATCTGGTGGCTGAGGTTGCCCGACAGCACATTGATCAGGAAGCCGCCGCTGATGTTGGACGAACCGCGCAGCTGGCGCAGGTACCAGTGACCGCGCGATTCATTGCGCAGGCATTCCTTCGGGAAGGTTTCCGACTCGGCGGTGAAGTGGCCGCAGAAGATGATCACGTAGGTCCAGATGTTGCGCAGGCCGTTGGCCACCATGTTGCCCAGCATCACGGTGAGGAAGAACGGGCCGGCCAGCAGCGGGAAGAACACGTAGTCCTTCAGCACCTGGCGGGCCATTTTCCGCGCCACCGGGCGGGTCTGCATCCACATCGCACGGCCACTGATGCGGCCCTTCAGCCAACGGCCCAGGCGCAGGTCCTGCGCGGCCACGCCCCACTGGAACAGCAGCGCGAAGATCGGCGCGATGATCGGCTGCAGCAGGTAGAACGGCTTCCAGCGCTGTTCCGGGAAGATGCGCAGCAGGCCGTAGCCGATGTCATCGTCCATGCCACGCACGTTGGTATAGGTGTGGTGGCGGAAATTGTGGGTCTTGCGCCAGTTGTCGGCGGTGGCAACGATATCCCACTCGTAGGTGTTGCCATTGAGCTTGGGGTCGCCGGTCCAGTCGAACTGGCCGTGCATGACGTTGTGGCCCAGCTCCATGTTCTCCAGGATCTTCGACAACGCCAGCAGCAGCGTGCCAGTGATCGCGGCCGGCCACAGCAGCGGCATCCAGAACAGCGGCGAGAATGCTGCCAGGAACAGCAGGCCACGGCCACCCACGCCGAACCATCGCACGGCGGCAGCCACACGGCGGATGTAGCGGGTATCGGAGGCGCCGAGGCTGCCGATCACACGGTCGCGGATCGCATCGAGTTCCTCACCGAAGGCATGCATCTCGGCGGTGCTCAGGGCACGGTCGGTAGCGCGGGTCATGGCAGGCGTCCTCAGAGATCCAGAGTCAGGTCGGTGGTCGGTGCGCTCACGCAGATCCGCACCGGCTGTGCCGATTCGGACTGCAGGTCGCCGGTGCGAAGGTGGCGGGTGGCGCCACTGACGCGATCACAGGTGCAGGTGTTGCAGATGCCCATGCGGCAACCGTGCTTGGGCTTGATGCCATGCGCTTCCAGGCTTTCCAGCAGCGAGCGGCCTCGCGGCACGCTCAGCTGGCGGCCACTGCGCGCAAGCGTCAGCGACACCTCGCCTTCGCTGCTGGCATCGCGCAGTGGCGCCGGCGAGGTGAAGGCTTCGGCCTGGAAGCCAGCCACCTGGTGCGCCAGGCGTTCACGCGCAGCGGCAACGAAGCCATCCGGACCGCAGGCCAACACATGTCGCTGCGCCAGCGGCGTGTCATCGCCGGCCACCTGCAGATCATGGGTATCGATGCGCGCGGCCGGCGCCTCACCCTCGCGGGTGGTCAGCAGATGCACGCGCAGGTTCGGATGTGCCGCGGCCAGCGCCTGCAGTTCATCACGGAACTGCAGATGGGCGGCGGTGCGCTCCCAATAGAACAGGTCCACCGGTGCTGCCAGCGGGCGCTGGCAGGCGTCGCGCAACAGGCTGCGCATCGGCGTGATGCCACTGCCGGCAGCCAGCAGCAGCACCGGCGCCGCGGCCGGCATATGGAACTCGCCGAAGGCGGCATCGAGGCGGAACAGTTCGCCCGGCTGTGCATGGTTTACCAGATGCTGGCTGACCCGGCCGCCATTGATCGCCTTGACGGTGATCGCCAGCTCGCGCCGACCCAGTGCGGTAGGGCTGTAGCTGCGCTGCCACAGGCGCCCCTCAATCTCGACGCCCAGGGTAACGTGCTGGCCGGCGCGCATGCCGGCCCAGTGCCGGTTGGGGCGCAGGACCAGGGTCGCCGCGCCCTCGCCGGCCGGCTCGCGCCGGACCAGTCGGGCCACCGGCTCGCGCAGGGTCCACAGGGGATTGAGCTGGCCCGCCCAGAAATCGAACAGCGACGGCGAGACCCAGCGGTACGGAGAGAACAGGGACGGACGGACGACAGCGCTCATGGGCGCACTATACGGGCGCACATACACCTGTGTATACATGTGTATATTGAACCGGATTGGGTATGATTCAGCCTCGCCCCACCGGAACCCCCATGGCCGCCGCCACCGCCTTGTCGACGCCTGAAGATGCCAACAGCCCGGCCCGCCGTACGGTGAGCCGCGAGGATCTGCTGGCCGCCGCCCTGAAGCTGATCGGGCCACACCGCAGCCTGTCCACGCTCAGCCTGCGCGAAGTGGCACGTGAGGCCGGCATTGCGCCGAACAGCTTCTACCGGCAGTTCCGCGACATGGACGAACTGGCCGTGGCGCTGATCGACGCCGCCGGCCGCTCGCTGCGCACCATCATCGGCGAGGCCCGCCAGCGCGCCACGTCTACCGCCACCAGCGTGGTGCGCGTTTCCGTGGAGACCTTCATGGAACAGCTGCGCGCCGACGACAAGCTGCTGCACGTGCTGCTGCGCGAAGGCGCGGTCGGCTCGGACGACTTCAAGCATGCGGTCGAACGCGAACTGCACTATTTCGAAGAAGAGCTGCAGCACGACCTGGTGCGTCTGGCTGCACTGGACGGCGCCGTGCTGCATGCCCCGGAACTGGTGGCCAAGGCCATCACCCGGCTGGTGTTCGCGATGGGCGCCACCGCCATGGACCTGCCGCCGGAGAAGGATCCGGAACTGGTCGAACAGATCTCCACGATGATCCGCATGATCATCGTCGGCGCCCGGACCCCCGCCGCATTCCGCCGCGGCTGACGATCCGACCGCGCCTACACGGCAACTCCATCCTATGGACATGACCACCGGCAGGGGCGTGGTCGCATTATGTAATGTTATAACAATCGCATGATCTGGCTCGACTGGTGCCCCACGCGCAATGGCCTCGGCCTCGTTATATAGCCATTGCTATATTAATAAGCCTCTGCTTTCATATGCGTCAGCCAGGTCGCCCTCGCCGCCTTTCTTCTCCCAAGGACGACGCCCTCATGCCCGTTGCCACGCCCCTCTTCCATCGGCTGCCCCTGGCCGCCGCCATTGCCCTGACCCTGCCGCTGCCTGCACTGGCCGCCACCTCGAAGCCGACCGAGCTGGACCGCGTGCAGGTCAAGGTCAGCACCGCCACCCGCAGCGAACGCCTGCTATCCGATGTCCCGATCCGCACCGAAGTGCTGCGCAAGGAAGACATCGCGCTGCGCGCGGCCACCGACTTCTCGCGCGCCGCCGAGCTGATCAACGGCCTGCGCGTGGAAAGCAACTGCCAGAACTGCAACACCAGCGAAGTACAGCTGCTGGGCCTGCCCGGTGCCTACAACCAGCTGTTGTTCGATGGCATCCCGCTGTTGTCCACGCTGGGCAGCGTGTACGGCCTGGAACAGATCCCGGCCGGGTTCGTCGACCGCATCGAAGTGGTCAAGGGCGGCGGCTCGGCGCTGTACGGCCCGGGTGCGGTGGCCGGTGTGATCAACCTGATTCCGCCGCTGCCGGCGCGCAGCGGCGGCCATGTGCAGGCCGGCGTGGATGTCCTGAAGGGCTCACCGCAGAAGAATGCCGACGTGCGCCTGGACCTGGTGGCGAAAGACGCCGGGCTTTCAGTGATTGCCCAGCGCAACTGGAACAGCGGCATCGACTACAACGGTGACGGCTACACCGAGATCACCCGCAAGAACCTCAAGGTCGGCGGGCTGCAGGCCTGGTACGCGCCCACGCCGGGAACGCGGCTGCGCCTGGACCTGCAGGTGACCGATGAAACCCGCCGCGGCGGCAATCGCCTGGACCAGCCCGAATACCTGGCCAACATCGCCGAATCGCTGGATACGAAATACCGGCGCGGCAGCGTGTCGTGGGACCAGGAAGTCAATGCCGACGTCGATTTCCGCCTGGCCTACGCCTTCGCCGACATTGACCGCGGCAGCTTCTATGGCGGTCTGGGCGACGTCGTTACCGATCCGTCCGCGCCCGGCCATGACCCGTCGCAGCTGGATCCCAACGTGGCCGGCAGCGCGGCCTCGCGTTCGTGGCGCCAGTACGGCCGCACCCACAACCCGCTGCACTACATCGACAGCCAGTTGAACTGGCGGTTGGGTGCGCACGCGCTGGCCTTCGGCGTGCAGTACAAGCACGAGGCGCTGCGCGACGACAACCGCACCGGTGACGGGCAGCGTCTTGCGGTACTGGAGGATGCGACCTTCCACAACCTGGGCACCTTCATCCAGGACGAATGGAGCCTGCGTGACAACGTCGACCTGGTACTGGGCGCACGCGTGGACAAGAGCTCGGAACTGGACAGCGCGGTGTTCTCGCCGCGCATCGCCCTGGCCTGGCAGGCCACGCCCAACCTGAAATGGCGCGCCGGCATCGCCACCGGCTTCCGTGCACCGGAGATCTTCGTCGAGGACGTGCACGTCGATACGCTGGGTGGCGAGCAGGTGCGCGTGCGCAACACCGATGGCCTGAAGGAAGAGCGCGCGTTGACCACCCTGTTCGGCTTCGACTGGCGCTCGGACCCGGCCAATTCCAGTGTGGAGCTGGGATGCTACCGCCTCCTATGCACGCATCCGCGACACCTTCGCGCTGGGCGAGATCCAGCGCGGCGATGACGGACAACTGAGCCAGCTGCGCTACAACGCCTCCGGCTCCAACGTGCTGGGGGCGGAAACCAACCTCGGCTGGCAGCCGTCGCCGCAGTGGCGCCTGACCGCCGGTGCCTCGTGGTACCGCTCGCGCTTCCGCGAACCGCAGCGCATCTTCGACGACACCGGCGACGGTGGCGACACCATCATCGAAAGCCGCGACTACCTGAAGACCCCGCGCTGGACCGGCCTGGCGCAGCTCAGCTGGATGCCCGCCGAGCCGTGGGAAACCTTCGTCGCGCTGCGCCATACCGGACCGATGTCGGTGCTGAACAACCGGTTGGGCGAGCTGCACCGTACGCGTTCCTTCCTGGTCACCGATCTTGGTGCTCGCTGGCACCGCCATCTGGGCGCGCAGGCGCAGCAGGAAGTGTCGGTGGCCGCGGGTGTCAAGAACGTGTTCGATCAGCGCCAGAAAGATCTGGAAGTGGGCGCGCTGCGTGACAGCGACTATGTCTACGGGCCGCGCTTCGCGCGTTCGTGGTACGTCAACCTGCGCTATGCGTTCTGAACTGCAGCGAGCGTTGTTGCTGGCCTGTGCCGTGCTGCTGGCCGCACCCGCGATGGCTGCGGACCTGCACGCGCAGGTATCGGCCTCGCTGATGCGGCCGGAACAGCGCTCCCTGCGACCGATGCAATGGACACAGCCGCCGAAACTGGTGGCGCTGTACTTCGGTGCCGACTGGTGTGCACCGTGCCATGCCTTCGTACCCTCCTTGCGCAGCGTGCGCGACGCGTTGCGCGAGGCCGGCGCCGATACCGAAGTGGTGTACGTCAGCCTGGATGAAAGCGAGAGCGCGCTACGCCGCTACATGCACGCGCAGGATATGCCGTGGCCGGTACTGGACCCACGCCGCGCTGCGCGCATGCCGGCACTGCAGGCATTGGCCGGATTGGCACCACCGAACCTGGTACTGATCGATGCCGACGGCACGGTGCTGGCCAATGGCTGGCAAGGCCGGCGTTACCAAGGCCTGCAGCCGGTGTTGAAGGAATGGACGAAACGGGCGTGCGCGCAGGTACAGGCCCGCTGCCCCAACGGCGCCATCCAACCACGGTAGCGCCGGGCCATGCCCGGCGAAAGGCATGAACAAGGCGACGCGCCCGCCGGGCATGGCCCGGTGCTACCGATACGGCGCCTCGCCCTCGGCCTTGCGCACGAACGCCTCGAACAGCGCCAGCGTCTGCTCGCTCACATGGTGCTCGATACCCTCCGCATCACGCCGTGCCGTATCAGGGTCCACGCCCAGCGCCAGCAGGAAACGCTCCACGGTCTGGTGCCGCTGGCGGCTGGCATGGGCCAGCGCCTCGCCTTCCGGGGTCAGGAACACGCCGCGGTACGGTCGCTGCACCACCCAGCCATCGCGGGCCAGGCGCCGCAGCATCTTCGCCACGGTGGGCTGGGCCACGCCCAGGCGGGTGGCGATGTCGACCTGGCGGGCCTCGCCGCCGTCGGCCAGCAGGTCCGAGATCAGCTCGACATAGTCCTCCACCAGCTCCATCCGGTGCGCTTCGCGCACTTGCCGGAAGCTCTCGACCTGGCGCTCAGCCTCGATCAAGGGGGTGCTTTTCAGCGATGTCGAATCGTCGGTCTTGCCCACGCCTGCGCCTGTCCTTCCGGTCTACTCCGGGTTTGAAACTGAATTCTGGACCAGCAACGCGATAAAGACGATTGTTTCACATTGCTAATGACTATAGCAGGAGCTATATTCGGACCCATGAACACCCTGGCGCCCCACGACCCTTCGGCCTCCACCCCGGCCAGCCTGGGCGCGCTCAATGCCTCGGTGGCGGTACCCGACAAGGGGCACTGGTGGTTCCGCCTGCTGGCCTTCCTCGGCCCGGGCTACATGATCTCGGTCGGCTACATGGACCCAGGCAACTGGGCCACCGACCTCGCCGGCGGTTCGCGCTTCGGCTACCTGCTGCTGTCGGTCATCCTCATCTCCAACCTGATGGCGGTGATCCTGCAGGCGCTGTCGGCACGGCTGGGCATCGCCACCGGCATGGATCTGGCGCAGGCCTGCCGCGCGCGGTACCCGAAGCCGGTGAACCTGGCGCTGTGGGCGCTGTGCGAGGCAGCGATCATCGCCTGCGACCTGGCCGAGGTGATCGGCACCGCGATCGCATTGAAGCTGCTGTTCGACCTGCCGCTGCTGTGGGGCGCGGTGATCACCGCGCTGGATACGCTGCTGGTCCTGCTGCTGATGAACCGCGGCTTCCGTGCGCTGGAAGCCTTCGTGATCGCGCTGCTGATGGTGATCTTCGCCTGCTTCATGGTGCAGATCGCGCTGGCCGCACCGCCGGTGATGGACGTGCTGGGCGGATTCATTCCGCGCGCGCAGGTAGTGACTGATCCGCACGCGCTGTACATCGCCATCGGCATCATCGGCGCCACGGTTATGCCGCATAACCTGTACCTGCATTCTTCCATCGTGCAGACCCGCGCCTATCCGCGCACCGACGAGGGCCGTCGCAGCGCGCTGCGCTGGGCGGTGACCGACAGCACCCTCGCGCTGACGCTGGCACTGTTCATCAACGCCAGCATCCTGATCCTGGCGGCGGCGGTGTTCCATGCCAATGGCCGTTTCGATGTGGAAGACATCGAGCAGGCGCACCAGCTGCTGGCGCCGATGCTGGGCGTGGGGGCGGCGGCGACGTTGTTCGCGGTGGCCCTGCTGGCGTCGGGCCTGAATTCGACGGTGACCGCCACGCTGGCCGGCCAGATCGTGATGGAAGGTTTCCTGCACCTGCGCCTGCCGCCGTGGCTGCGGCGGCTGATCACGCGCGCACTGGCAATCATTCCGGTGGTGGTGGTGATCCTGCTGTTCGGCGACCAGGGCGCGGTGAAGCTGCTGGTGCTGAGCCAGGTGGTGCTGTCGATGCAGCTGCCGTTTGCGATCATCCCGCTGGTGCGGATCGTGACCGACAAAGTGACGATGGGGACGCTGGTGGCACCGCGCTGGCTGGGCGCGATCGCCTGGGTGATCGCGCTGGTGATCGTGGTGCTGAACGTGAAGCTGCTGGTGGATACCTTCAGCGGAGCCTGACGCCAAAGCACGGACCCTGCCCCGGTAGATCCACGCCACGCGTGGATGCCCTTGTAGAGTCGAGCCATGCTCGACTCATCGCTCACCGCGCGAACGGCAGCCGAGCATGGGCTCGGCTCTACAAATGCAGCGCGATCGCGGCCTCGATCTGCTGCGGCGACTGGAACCCGGCCAGGCGCGTGCGTTCGTTACCGTCACGGAACAGGGACAGCGTCGGCGTCTGCCGCAGTCCCAGCTCCCTGAAGAACGCCTCACCCAGCACCTCCAGCTGCACGCGCAGCAGGGTCGTGCCCTGCCCCGCCACGCTGTTGGCCACCCGGTGCAACGACATCTCCAGCATCCGGCACCCCGGGCACTGGTCCTTGTGGAAATCCACCAGCACCCGCGGGTGCTCGGCCAGCAGCTGCCGGAACTGCTCAGGCGTGGTGGCGTCGATGATCTGCATCGGTGTTGCTCCAGTAATGGGCCAGGACCGTATCGGTCCAGGCGTCGATGGCTGCGGCGTGACGCTCGCCATGCGGCATCTGCTCGATCTCGAGCGGCGGATAGTCGCTGCGGAAATAGCGGATCAGCCGGTGCACGGCGCCGCAGTAGTACTCCTGCCCCCACTGCGTTTCACCGGTGCCGAACACCGCCAGCTGCCGTGGCCGCTCGCCGCGCTCGGCGATGCCGGCCACCCATGCCTTCATCTCCGCCGGCGTGCGGCCGGCGTTGTCGGTCCAGCAGCCCAGCAGCACCAGGTCGGCCTCGTTGGCCGCCAATGAGGGGGCCTGACGCAGGTCGTCGGCCTCCTGCCAGTGCACCACATGGCCGGCAGCGCGGCAGCGTTCGGCAATCTGCCGGCCGAGTTCGCGGGTGTTGCCGCTCAAGGAGGCGACCACCATCAGGATGCGCAGCGCGGCGACAGGCTCAGAGATCGTCGAAGCCGTTGTCGACGTTGGTCTTCTTGTAACTTGCATTGCGCATCTCGAAGAAGTCGGTCTTGGTCTCGGTGAAGTTGTCGGCGTAGGCCTTGATCCACGGCATCACGTTGTCGGTGGTGTCGCTGTACAGGCGCTCGATGCCGAGCATGCCGGCCATCTTGTTGGCGCGGTACTTCACGTAGCGCACCATCTCGTCCACGTCGATGCCATCGATGCCATCCAGCACCTCCGACGACCACTGCGTCTCAAGCTCGATGGCATGTTCGAATGACTGGTGCACATAGGCGGTCAACTCATTGGTCTGCAGCTCGGGGTTTTCACCGATGATGGCGCGGATCAGCTCGCTGATGAACTTGGTATGGGCCAGCTCGTCGCGATTGATGAAGCTGATGATCTTGCCGGTGCCGTTCATGCGGTTCTGCCGCACCATGTTGTAGAAGTAGGCGAAACCGGAATAGAAGTTGATGCCTTCCAGGATCGAGGACTGGATCAGCGACTTGAGCAGGGTCTCGGCGGTCTTCTCGCGCATGAAGTCGTCATACGCGCCCATGATCGGGGCATTGCGCTTGATGATGGTCGGGTGGGTGCGAGCGATCTCGAAGATGCGGTTCTGGTTCGGCAGGTCGGTGATCGAGGCCAGCACGTAGCTGTAGCTCTCGTTGTGGATCACTTCCTGCTGGCCGATGATGGCTGCGTTGGCATGCGCGGCCGGGTCGGTGATGTACTCGGCCACGTTGTAGATGAAGCGCGTCTGCGGTGAATCCAGCGTGGCCAGCAGGCCGATGATTGAATCGTAGGCGTTCTTTTCGCGCCCTGACAGCTCGCCGTACTGGCGCGCATCCAGCTTCATGTCCACTTCGTCGGGAATCCAGAAGTTGGTCGACAGCTCCTTGTAGGCCCGATAGAACGACGGGTACGGGATATCGTTCCAGTTGAGGATGCCGCTGGTCTGGCCGTTGATGATGCCGGTGCTGCGGTTGGGGTGGCGTGGTTCGAGGATCTTGATGCGGTCGAGGGGAGTTGCCATGGTGTTACCTGCAGGGGGTAGCGCCGGGCCATGCCCGGCGGAATGTGCGACGGCCGCGCGATGCGCTCGCCGGGCGTGGCCCGGCGCTACCGTGGATGGTCAGCTGGCGCACCACTCGCATTCGCTGATGTCGATGTCGTTGGAGCGCACGTAGTAGGTGGTCTTCAGGCCTTCGCGCCAGGCGCTCAGGTGCAGCTCCAGCAGGGTGCTAGCGCGGATCGTGCTCGGCACATACAGGTTGAAGCTGATCGACTGGTCGACATGGCGCTGGCGGCGCGCGTTCTGGCGCACGCTGGCGAACTGGTCGACCTTGTACGCCCCCTTCTCGTAGTACGGCCAGGTTTCCAGCGACAGGCCCGGAGCCGCCACCGGCCGCCGGAAGTCCTTCTTTTCCTCGTAGTAGAACGCGCTGTAGATCGGGTCGATCGAGGCCGTGGATCCTGCAATCTGCGCGGTGCTCATGTTCGGCGCCACCGCCAGCAGCCAGCCGTTGCGCAGGCCGTGCGTGGCGACCTCGCGGGCCAGGCTGTCCCATGCGGCGCCAGTGTAGTCGCGGTCACGGAAGTAACGCCCGTTGTGCCAGTCGCTGCCAGCGAACATCGGGTAGCTGCCCTTCTCCTTCGCCAGCTGCGCGCTGGCCTGGATGGTCAGGAAGTTGATGCGTTCGTAGAGACGGTCGGCCAATTCTTCGGCATCCGGTGACTCCCACTGGATCGCCTGCTGCGCCAGCAGGTGGTGCCAACCGAACGTGCCCAGGCCGATGGCGCGGTACTTGCGGTTGGTGATGGTGGCCTGCGGCACCGGCAGCGCGTTGAGGTCAATCACGTTGTCGAGCATGCGCACCTGGATCGGGATCAGGCGCTCCAGCACGTCGGTGGCCAGCAGGTCATCCGGCGCACTGATTGCCCGGCCGAGGTTGATCGAGGACAGGTTGCAGACCACGAAGTCACCGGCGCGGCGCGTGGTGACGATCTGGTCGCCGCTGACGATCTCCTGGATCATCCGCGTCGGGCTCATGTTCTGCAGGATCTCGGTGCACAGGTTGCTGGAATAGATCATGCCCGCGTGCTTGTTCGGGTTCCGGCGGTTGACCTCGTCGCGGTAGAACAGGAACGGATTTCCGGTCTCCAGCTGGCTGAGCATGATCCGCTTGAACAGATCGATCGCCTTCACCGTGCGGCGGCTGATGCGCTCATCGGCCACCAACTCGGCATAGCGGTCGCGGAAGCTGCCCGCGCCGCGCGTCTCATCGTAGAAGTCCTGCAGGTACCAGCCCTTGGCCTGCTTCACCTCGTGCGGGTCGAACAGGTACCAGTCGGCGCGGCGCTCGACCGCTTCCATGAACAGGTCGGGCACGCACACCGAGGTGAACACATCGTGCGCGCGCAGGCGCTGGTCGCCGTTGTTCAGGCGCAGATCCAGGAAGGCCTCGATATCGCGGTGCCAGATGTCCAGGTACACCGCCACCGCGCCCTTGCGCTGGCCAAGCTGGTCGACCGACACCGCGGTGTTGTTGAGCTGCTTGATCCACGGCACCACGCCGCCGGAGGAATTGGCCACGCCCCGTATCGGCGCGCCGCTGCTGCGCACATAGCCCAGGTAGGCGCCGACGCCGCCACCGTGCTTGGACACGCGGGCGATATCGGTGTTGGAGTCATAGATGCCCTGCAGGCTGTCGTCCACCGTGTCGATGAAGCAGCTGGACAGCTGGCCGCCGACCTTGCCGGCGTTGGCCAGGGTCGGCGTGGCCACCGTCATGTACAGGTTGGACAGCGCCCAGTACGCCTCACCGACCAGCTGCATGCGCCGTTCGCGCGGCTTTTCCTCCTGCATCAGGTACAGCGCAATGGTCAGCCAGCGCTCCTGCGGCAGTTCGTAGACCTCGCGGCTGCGATCGCTGGCCAGGTAGCGCGTGGCCAGCAGGTACAGGCCGTTGTACGCGAACAGGCGGTCGCGTTCCGGGTCGATCATCTCGCCGGCCTGCTGCAGCTCTTCCTTGGAATAGCAGCGCAGGATGTCGTTGCTGTAGATGCCGCGGTCAGCCAGGCTCTCCTGCAGGCCCACATACGAACCGTACTTCAGGCCGACATCGTAGAAGCGGTTGCGGCTGGCGCGCTTGTACAGGCGACGCAGGTAGATGCGCGCGGCAAACTGTTCCCACTCGGGTGCAACCAGGTCCACCCGCGATTCGGCCTCACGGATCAGCAGATCGACCAGGTCGTCGGCGCTGATGCTCGGTTTGCGCTCGACCATCGCCTGCACCACGCGGCGATAGTCGCTCACGTCCAGCTGCGGGAACTCGGCATGCACGGCGTCGATGCTGCGCTGCAGGCGCTCGGCCTCGAACGGCAGGCGGCGGTTGCCGGCCTCCTTGGTGATCCAGGTCGGCACGCGCTCGCCACCGGCGCGCAAGGCGTCGCCGGCGCCGGCCAGATCGGCCACGCGGAAGGTACTGTCGGTCATGGTGGTGAAACTCCAGGCTCGCACGCGCGTTGGCGGTCGATGCCATGGCGGCCCTGAACGCGATACCGGCGCACGGGGCGAACGGGTGGATTGCCAGGGCACGGGAACGTAGGTCGTCGGCATCTGCCTGCGCCTGCGGCCGGTATCCGGGCCGTGGGGGCGACCTGCGTCCGCACGATGGCGGCCGCGTCGACACGGCAAGCCTTCAGGGGCGGGCCGCGGGACGTTTGCTGCATGTCCGGCGGCGGCGGCTGACCGGGAGTGACGGCCACAACATAGTGGGGACATCTCGAACCGTCAACACAAGATGCGGTAATCAGCACATGTCGCGACGATCAGTCGCAGGATGCCGTGTTGCAGCAGCGACGCCTTGTCGACATGCCCTGCGTCCCCAGTTCGGTACAACATCCACTTTCCCCGGAACACCGCCCATGCGCGCTGCCCAGTACTCCTCCTTCGGCAACCCGGCCGACGTCCTCGCCATTGCCGATGCCGCCCTGCCCGAGCCTGGTCCCGGCGAGGTGCGCATCCGCACCGTGCTGGCCTCGATCCACAATCACGACCTGCTGACCGTGCGCGGGCTGTATGGCTACAAGCCGACGCTGCCGGCGATTGGCGGCAGCGAAGCATTGGGCGTGGTCGACGCACTGGGCGACGGCGTCGACGGCCTGCAGATCGGCCAACGCGTCGCCGCAGCCTCGGTACACGGTACCTGGGCCGAAGCGTTCATTGCACCGGCACGCATGGTCATTCCGATGCCGGAGGCGATTCCGGACGAGATGGCCGCACAGTTGATCGCGATGCCGCTGAGCGCGCTGATGCTGCTGGAATTCCTGCACGTCGAGCCGGGCCAGTGGATCGTGCAGAACACCGCCAACGGCGCGGTCGGCAAGTCGCTGGCCATGTTGGCAAAGGCGCGTGGCGTGCATGTGGCCAACCTGGTGCGCAACGCCGATGCGGTCGCGCAGTTGCAGGCGCTGGGCATCGATCATGTGTTCGACACCTCGGTGGACGGCTGGAAGGATCGCGTTCGTGAAGCGACCGGCGAAGCACAGGCGGCGGCCGCCGTGGATTCCATCGGCGGCGACGCCAGCGGTGACCTGGTCGACCTGCTCGGCCACCACGGCACGCTGGTGTCGTTCGGGGTGATGAGCGGCGAACCGATGCGCATCCCGGCTGGCGGCCTGATCTACAAGGAGGCCACGGTGAAGGGCTTCTGGGGCAGCAAGGTCAGCCAGGCGATGGCCGTGGAGGACAAGCGCCGGCTGGTTGGCGAACTGCTGAAGCGTGCGGCGAGCGGCGAACTGACCTTGCCGGTGGAGCAGATCTTCGCGCTGGACGACATCGCCCAGGCGGCGAAGGCCGGGGCCGGTTCGGGCCGCAACGGCAAGGTGCTGCTGCGGCCTTGATGGGCTGGCATTGCCTTCTGTAGAGCCGAGCCATGCTCGGCTGTTTCCGGCCAGTGTGTGGAGCCGAGCGTAGGCTCGGCTCTACAGGGGCGTGCGGACCAACGGTCCGCACGCACCAAAGATCGGTCCGGCACCCACCGAGTGGGTCTGCTCCAACGGAGGCACCGACTTTCGTTAAGAACCTGTGATGTATAACTGAATGCGCTTTCGTCATTGGAAGGCGCATGTACCTGCATGCGGTACTGACGGCTCCTCCCCCGTTCGGCGTTGTCGCTTCCATGTACCGCACCACCCTGAACCTGCTTGCCGGCGCCATCGCGCTGAGCCTCACCGCTGGCACTGCCAGCGCCGCTGAAACCGCCGATGCCGGCAAGGACAGCACCACCCTCGGCGCCGTGCTGGTGACCGGCTCCAACATCAAGCGCAGCGATACCGCCGGGCCGAACCCGGTGCAGATCGTCAGCCGTGAACAGATCGAGCAGACCGGCCGCTCCACCCTCACCGACGTGCTGCGCAACCTGTCGGCCAATGCCGGCAACAGCTTCGACGAGCAGTACACCGGCAGCTTCGCCGCCGGCTCGGCCTCGATCGGCCTGCGTGGCCTGTCGCCGAAGAACACACTGGTGCTGGTCAACGGCTATCGCGTCTCCAACTTCGGCTTCGCGCTCAATACCCAGGACACCTTCGTTGACCTCAACGCGCTGCCGATCAGCGCGGTCGAACGCATCGAAGTGCTGAAGGACGGTGCCTCGGCGGTGTACGGCTCCGACGCCATCGCCGGCGTCATCAACATCATCCTGCGCAGGAACTTCCAGGGCGTGGAAGTGGGCGGCGGCTTCGGTACCGCCACCCAGGGCGGCCTGGACGAACGCAAGGCCAACCTGCTGGCCGGCTTCGGCGACCTGGAGCAGCAGGGCTGGAACGTGCTGTTCGGGCTGGACCTGCTCAAGCGTGATCGCCTCGACGCCGACCAGCGCGCCTATACCCGCAGCGGCGATTTCCGCGACAAGCCCGGCGGACGCCTGGCCGGCTGGTCCACCGCCGGTGGCAATTGGCTGTCCAACCCGCGCGCGCCGCAACCGTTCGCCAACTGCCCGGATGGCAGCCAGCTGCGTCCCTACAGCGATTTCGGCAGCACCCTGCCCGACCAGGCCTGCGCCTTCAATGCACAACCATTCAAGACCCTGCAACCCGGCGCCGAGCGCCTGCAGGCCTCGTTGAGCGCGACCTACCGCTTCAATGACAGCGTGGAGGCCTTCGCCGATGTGCTGTACAGCCACAACGAGGCCGACCAGATCTTCAGCGCGCCGCTGACCGTCGGCCCCGGCCTGCGCGCCTACAACCCGGCCACCGGCACGCTGATCGACGTGCCGGCGGTGCTGCCGGTCGGCCATCCCAACAACCCTGGCAGCACGCCACTGCCGTTCGAGTACACCTTCTTCGACCTCGGCCCGCGCCTGAAGCACAACACGCAGGTGTTCTACCGTGCCCTGGCGGGCGTGCGCGGCAGCGGCGAACGCTGGGACTGGGAAGTGGCAGCGCTGACCTCGCAGAGTGCACAGCGCGAGTACGTCGACAACTTCGTCAATCGCTATGCGTTCGAGCAGATCCTGCGCGATGGCAGCTACAACTTCCTCAACCCGTCCAGCACGCCGGGCGCGCTGGATGCACTGCGCCTGCAGACCAAGCGCCCGGGCTGGTACAGGCTGCACTCATTGAACGTGAAGGCCTCGACCTCGCTGTGGGAGCTGCCGGCCGGTGCGGTCGGCTTCGCCTGGGGCGCCGAGTCCCGCAAGGAGTCGCTGGATGCGCGTACCAGTGCACAGGTGCTGTCGGGCACCGAACTGCGCCCGGCGATCAACGTGGTCAACGGCGAACGACAGGTCAGCGCCGCCTATGCCGAACTGAGCGTGCCGCTGCACCGCACGCTGGAACTGCAGGTTGCGGGCCGCGGCGACCACTACGATGACTTCGGCAAGGCGTTCTCGCCGAAGGTGGCATTGCGCTGGCAGCCGCTGGACAGCCTGCTGCTGCGTGGTTCGTTCTCGCGTGGCTTCCGCGCCCCCTCGCTGCCGGAGATCGCGCCGGGCCAGACCGTCAGCTACGGCTCGGTGATCGATCCGCTGGATCCGCTGCAACCGGGCGGCAGCCGTGGCGTGACCAATATCCGCACCGGCAACCCGGATCTGAAGGCGGAGCGCTCGCGCAATTTCAACGTGGGTGCAGTGTGGTCGCCGGATGGTGATACCAGCATCGGCGTGGACTGGTACCGCATCGAGCAGGACAACCTGGTCAAGCCGGACAGCGCGCAGTTCATCGTCGACAACCCGACGCTGTTCCCCGGTCGCGTGCAACGTGATGCGCAGGGACGCATCCAGTTCATCACCAACCAGTACGCCAACCAGGGCGAACTGACCACCTCGGGCCTGGATCTGGACGCCAGCCGCATCTTCCGTACCGACGGCTGGGGCAACTTCACCGTGGCCGGCAGCTGGACCCACCTGCTCAGTTTCAAGCAGCCGCTGGTGGCCGGCCAGTCGCCCTATGACGGGGCCGGCAACAACCGCCACGGCGCGCTGCCGCGCACCCGCGGCACCACGTCGCTGAACTGGGCGGTCGGTGACTGGAGCAGCACGCTGAGCCTGCAGTACGTGAGCGGCTACGACCAGCGCGTGGCGACGGCGACCAGCAACCCGGGCCTGCGCGACCGCGTCAAGCCGTACCACCAGCTGGACCTGTACGTGGCGTACGAAGGGATTGCCAACACCACGCTGTCGCTGTCGGTGCTGAACCTGACCGACAAGGACCCGCCGTTCGACCCGGCCGGTGGCTCCAACGGCTTCGACATCAGCCAGTACAACCTGCGCGGGCAGTTCGTCTCGCTGGGCGCGCGCTACCGGTTCTGATGCACCAACGGGGCGGCGGTGATGCGCCGCCCCGTACGCGTTGCCGGCCAGCGGCCGGCACTACCATCAATGTGCATCACCGGCTCAGGTGCAGGAACTGCAGGTGCCGTTCGTACTGGCTGATGATGTCGTTGATGATCTGCTTGCGGCTGTAGCCCACCAGGTCGTAGTCCTGGCTGCCTTCGAACAGGTGCACCTCGGCGCGGTAGTAGCGCTGGTTGCGCAGCTGCTGCGCGGCAAACGACGGGGTCAGGTAGCCGCTCAGGATCACCCGGTACAGGAAGTCCTGCTGCTCGCCGTGGTTCACCGTCAACTCCATGTCGCCGGCCTCGAAGCGCGTGGCCACGTCCCAGCCCTGCCCGCGCAGCTGCTCGGCCACCGCCTCCATCGCCGGCTTCACCGTGTCATCCATGAAGCGGTAGACCTGGTCGCGCACCGGGAAGTGCATGGCCTGGCTCAGGCGCTGGCGCCAGCCCTGGTGGTGGCGATCGCCTCCGATCAACGGCGATGGCCGGTACTGCAGCGCGCGCTTGCGGTGCGATTCGTCACTGAAGGCGCGGGTCAGCCCCCACATCATCAACAACAGGATCGCCGAGAACGGCAACGACGCCAGCACCACCGCCGATTTCAGTGCGTCGATACTGCCGGCCAGCAACAGGCCCGCGGTCAGCACCGCGATCACCGTGCCCCAGAACACCCGCAGCCAACGCGGACCATCATCCTCGGGTGCGCCGCCATGCGAGGACAGCGTGGACAACACCACCGCCCCCGAGTCAGCGGAGGTCACGAAGAAGATGAAGCTCACCAGCACCGTCACCGCGATCACCGTGCGGCTCCACGGGTAGCCATCCAGCAGTGCATACAACACGGTCGGTGGGTCATCCACCGCCAGCTGCGCCAGTTGCTGCTGGCCGTGGTGGAGCACCTGGTCCAGCGCGCTGTTGCCGAAGATCGACAGCCAGGCCAGGGTGAAGCCGAGCGGGATCAGCAGCACCCCGAACACGAATTCGCGGATGGTGCGGCCACGTGAGATGCGCGCGATGAACAGGCCGACGAACGGTGCCCAGCCGATCCACCAGGCCCAGTAGAACACCGTCCAGCCGCCCAGCCATTCCGGTCGGCCGCCATAGGCGTACACATCGAAACTCTTGCCGACCACGCTGCCCAGGTAGTCGCCCAGGTTCTGCATCAAGGTGCTGAACAGGTACTGCGTCGGCCCGGCAAACAGCATGAACAGCACCAGCGCGATCGCCAGCAGCATGTTGATGTTGGCCATCCAGCGCACGCCCTTCTCCACGCCGGAGACCGCCACGGCCACTGCCGCACCCATCATCGCCACCACCAGCATGATCTGCACCAGGTTGGAATGCGGGATGTTGAACAGGTGCGCCAACCCGGCATTGAGGTGCAGCACGCCGAAGCCCATGTCGGCACCGATGCCGAATACGGTGGCGACGATGCCCAGCGCATCCACGGTGTAGCCGATCGGGCCATTGATGCGCTTGCCGATCAGCGGGTACAGCGCCGAGCGCAGGGCCAGTGGCAGGCTGTGGCGATAGGCGAAGTAGGCCATCGCCATCGCCGCCAGCGCGAACACGCCCCAGCCGTGCAGGCCCCAGTGCAGGAACAGCAGCTGCATGGCCTGGCGCGCGCCAGCCTCGCCTGCGGCCGGATCGCCCTGCGGCGGCTGCAGGTAGTGGGTCAGCGGTTCGGATACGCAGAAGAAGAACAGGGTGATGCTGATGCCGGCGGCGAACAGCATGCCGGCCCATGAGAGGTAACTGAACTCCGGCTCGTCATGGTCGGCACCCAGCTTGATGCCACCGTACTTGGACAGCGCCACGCCCACCACGAACACCAGGTACAGGGTCATGGCCAGCAGGTAGTACCAGCCGACGTTGAGGGCGGCCCAGTCCTGTGCCTTGAGCAGAAGGCGGCCCGCGCCGAGCGGAAACAGGCTGACGAACAGCGCGAACGCCACGACAACGATCGCCGCGAAGGCGAACACAGGCCGAAGGGTGCGCACCGGGGATTGTTGCGGCTCCAGTACTTCCATGGGGCGGCGTTCTCCGGTAGATCAAAGGGTTAGCCGACCGATTCTGGCTGAACCGCAGTGGACAGAGCATGAAGTTGCGGCCTGTGGTCGCAGGCCCGTCCGCTCATTCCGTGGTATCACGCGCGCGCTGCGACGCACCCTGCTTGCGCGGGCCGCGCGCACCGCCTGCGGCGCGGCCACGCGCATCCTGTCCGATCACGACATTACATGCACCGCACACAGCTTGTTGCCATCCGGGTCACGCAGATAGGCCAGGAACACCTGCCGACCGGACATGTTGCGGACGCCGGGCGGATCTTCGATGGCGGTACCACCGTGAGCCACTCCAGCTTCCTGCCAGGCACGCACGGCCTCTGCACTGCCCAGACTGAAACCGATGGTGCCACCGTTGGCATGGCACGCTGGCTGCCCATCGATCGGCGCGGTTACACCGAACATCCGTCCATCCTTGAAGTACAGCAGCCGTCCCTTCTCGTCGAATACGCCCGCACGCGCGGCCATCGCAGCGAACAGGGCGTCGTAGAAGCGACGCGCGGCATCCATGTCGTTCGTTCCTACGGTGATGTGGCTGAACATGCGGGCACTCCATGTGGAAAACCGCAGTGTCGATGAGCGCGGGCGACTTCGCAAATCGCTGCATCATCGCCGCCCCGCTCGCGACCGGGCGTGCTGCTACTTGGCGGTGCTGAGCAGCAGTACCGCCGCCGTGACCAGGGCGATGCCAACCCAGCCGATCAGCCGCAGGCGGTTACCGAACAGCAGGCGGCCGCAAGTGGCGGTACCGATCACGCCGATTGCACCCCACATCGCATAGGCGGTGGCCAGGTCCATGTAGCGCACCGCCTGGCCCAGCAGGGCGAAGGCGATCCAGACCATGACGACCGCGCCGACGCCCCAGCGCCAGCGGCGGAAGCCCTCCGACTTGGCGACCATCATGTTGGCGGCAACGTCGATCAGCGCAGAACAGATCACGAAAAACAGGGCCAGGGTATTCATCAGTGCGCCTCCCCGAGGGTGACACAGACGATGCCGACCACCGCCAGCACGAGGCCGGCCAGCTGCTGCAGCGACAGACTCTCGCCAAACACGGTGAGGCCGACCACGGTCAGCAGGGTCAGGCCCAGGCCTTCCCACACCGTATAGGCGACACCGACCGCGATGCGGCGGACCGACAGGGCCAGGAAGTAATAGGACAGCGCCAACGCGCCGGCCATGATCAGGTAGCCGGTCCAGCCACCATCGCGGGCGGCATGGGCCATGAACGAGGTGCCGACCACTTCGGCAACGATCGCCACGGTCAGGCAGGCCCAGGCGACCAGCGCGCCACGGGCGGGAACAGTACGGGACATGTGAAACTCCTTGCGGGACGCGGACAGCGCCCCGCCCTCAGTAGATCCACGCCATGCGTGGATGCCCCGCAGACAGGGGCGACGGCGGACAGTATCATCGCCTTTTACGGTCGATTCAAAATGGATACCATCGATAGGAGCGATGGATCAATGCCCTATTCCCCTGAATCCCTGCAGGCGTTCGTCGAAGCGGCCGCGCTCGGATCGTTCTCGGCGGCGGCGCGTCGCCTGCGCAAGACCCAATCGACGGTCAGCACCGCCATCGCCCACCTGGAGGCGGACCTGGGCGTCAGCCTGTTCGACCGCAGTGGACGCTACCCGCAGCTGACCGAAGCCGGGCGCCAGGTGCTCGCCCATGCCCAGGAAATCCTCGCCGCCGATACCCGCCTGCAGCAGTTGAGCGTGCGGCTGGCAGCCCCGGTCGAAGCGCGGCTGACCGTGGTGTTCTCCGACGTGTATCAGCTCGACCCGGAGCAGCGCGTGTTGCAGCGCTTTGCCGAAGCGTTCCCCGAGATCGAACTGGAATGGCTGGATGCCGAAGGCGAAGACGTGCTGGAACTGGTCGGCAGTGGTCGCGCAGCGCTGGGCCTGCTGCCGCGCCAGGAAAGCTACCCGGACGGTCTGGTGGCACGGCCGTTGGCCCATCACAGCGAACTGTCGGTGTATGTGGCGCGCGACCATGCGCTGGCCGACGCCGGCCGTCGCGCAGCTTCCCAGCTGGCACGGTACCGGCAGGTGCGATTGAGCGCGGAGGTCGACCATGCGCGGGCGGTTACCGGGCTGGCGTGGACCGCCACCGACTACCTGATGGTGATGGAGATGGCCGAGGATGGCATCGGCTGGGCCGAGCTGCCCCGCGCATTGGTGCAGCGCTACGACCGCGGGCAACTGGTGGAACTGACCCTGCCCGGGTGGCCGCGGCGCATCCACAGCGACCTGCTGTGGCGCCGCGACACGCCGCCGGGGCCAGCGGCGCTGTGGTGGGCCGACGCGTTGGGGTGAGGTAGCGCCGGCCGCTGGCCGGCAATCCTGTTGTCGCGTGGTTGCCGGCCAGCGGCCGGCACTACCGGTCAACGATGGGCGAGCGCGTAATCCAGCGACGCGCACACCGCTGCCACCTGGGCGTCGTTGCACTGCTGCGGGGTCGCCCGCGGGCTGTCCGGGTAGACCTCGGTGGTGGTGGTGTAGGTCGCACCGGTGATGCCGGCACACAGGCCCAGCTTCACCAGCGGGTACTCGATCACGCCGTGGGCCACCACCGGCGAACCGATGATCTCGCCCTTGTCGTCGGCCGGCGCGATGTGGGTGACCTTCTCCACCGCGGCGATGACTGCCTGCTGGAACGCCGCCTGCGGGTTCTCGCTGTCGTCCACCAAGTAGAAGCCATCGGGAATCAGGCCCGGCTCGAACGGTTTGCCGTCACGCGCGGCCAGCGCCGGGCGGAACTCGCTCTCGTCGCTGTCGGTGGTCTCGTGGAGGTCGATGTGCAGCACGAACTGGTCCTTGATCGGTGCGATCAGCTCCATCAGCGCGGTCGACTCGCGGGCCGGGCCATCGGCGCGGAAATTGCGGTTCGGGTCGATCGCATCGAAGTTCCAGCGGTTGATGCGCTCGAAGCCCCACGGATTCACGCACGGCGCCACCAGCAGATTGGCCTTGCCGGCGTAGTCGGCGGCGTGCTTTTTGAGGAATTCCAGCGCGCCCAGCACGCCGCTGGTCTCATAACCGTGCACGCCACCGGTAACCAGGGCAGCCGGCAGCACCGGGTTCCAATCGCGGCTGCGCAGGGCGAACAGAGTGTAGGTCTCGCCAGCGTAGTCGAGCTGGCCATAGGCCACCTTGTCGAAGCGCGATGCCAGCGCCTCGATGCGGGGCAGCACCTCCTCGTCATAGCGACGCAGGCGCTGCTGGCGGCCACGCCACACCTCCCGTTCCGCCGCTCCCCACGGCTGGCCAGGGGTTCCGACGGGGTAGAAAGCGGCTTGGGACATGGCAGATCTCAGCGAGTCAGTAAGCAATCGCCCACTCTATCACCGGGGCATCGGCATGAACCGGAGGCGCATTCCAATAGCGAATGGAATCAGCAATAATTCTCATTTACGACCTTCCACAACCTGCACCGATGCCCATCCTCGCCCTGCAACCGGCCCGCCTGCCCCTGGCCGCCGCCCTCGCCCTGTGCCTGCTCCCGACCACCCGTGCCTTCGCCCAGGACGGCGCCACCACGCTGGACAGCATCCAGGTCGCCGGCAGCTGGCTGGGTACCGGCCTGCATGACAGCGTCAAGCGCTTTGCCGGCGCGCGCACCGTGGTCGACCGCCAGCGCATCGAGGCCAGCGGCGCGGCCAGCCTCGGCGATGCCATGCGCCGTATTCCGGGTGTGCAGGTCACCGACAACTCCGGCACGGCCGGCAGCTCGGTCTCGCTCAACATCGGCGTGCGCGGACTGACCGGGCGCTACTCGCCGCGCTCGACCGTACTGCTGGACGGCGTTCCGCTGGCGGTGGCGCCGTATGGCCAGCCACAGCTGTCGTTCGCACCGGCCAGCCTGTCCAACATCGAATCGATCGACGTGGTGCGCGGCGGCGGCGCGGTGCGCTACGGGCCGCAGAACGTCGGTGGCATCATCAACTTCAGCACCCGCGCCATTCCCACCGAGGCCGGCCTGCACGGCGAAGCCGGCGTGCGCTACACCGCCTACGACCATGGCGGCGGCGACAGCGCCCAGTACAACGCCTTCCTCGGCGGCACCGGCGACAACGGCTTGGGCGCAGCCCTGCTGTACTCCGGCCAGGACGGCCGCGGCTGGCGCCAGGGCAGCGATGACCGCTTCAACGATCTCGCACTGAAGTTCGCCTACGCCATCGACGAACAGCAGGAGCTGCGTGCCAAGCTGTCCTACTACGACGTGCGCTCGTTGACCCCGGGCGGCCTGACCCGTGCGCAGTACGAGGCCGATCCGTTCCAGACCACCCGGCCGACCGATTTCTGGAAGGGCCACCGCACCGGCATCGACCTGGGCTACACCAACACGCTGTCGGCCAACAGCGAGTTCGAGGTGCTGGCCTATTACAACGAGAGCACCCGTGCCAGCTCGCTGATCAACGCCGCCAACACCCAGTTGACCGTGCAGCCGCGCGACTACCGCGTGCTTGGCATCGAGCCGCGCTATACCCAGCGCCTGCACTGGGGCAGCGCGGTGCATGACATCACCGCCGGCTACCGCTTCCTGCGCGAGCGCGGCAACGACCGCAGCTACACCGTCGCCCGCCGCACCGGCGCGGCCAGTGCCACCACCCGCTTCGACAACGCCACCGACGCGCACGCCTTCTACATCGACGACCGCATTGCGATCGGCCAGTGGCGGATCACGCCGGGCGTGCGCATGGAATGGATCGACATGGACCGCCGCCAGGCCGGAGGCACGGCGACCTTCAGCAGCCGCAACGACAAGGCCCTGCCCTCGCTCAACATCGCCTACCTGCTGACGCCGCAGCTGACCGTGTTCGGCAACTACACCATCTCGTTCGGACCGGTACAGAACATCCAGCTCAATTCGCAGACCGCCAGCAATCCGCTGAACCCGGAAGTGGCCAAGACCACCGAGCTGGGCGCACGCTGGCAGGATGGGGCACTGCGCGCGGAAGTGACCGTGTTCAAGATGCGCTTCGACAACCAGATCCTGCAGGTGCCGGGCATCACCCCGCCCACCTTCCAGAACATTGGTGCCACCGACCACAAGGGTGTGGAGAGCGCACTGGAGTACCACTTCGCCGAGGACGGCGCGCTGGCCGGGCTGGAGCTGTACGCCAACTACACCTGGACCAAGGCGATCCAGCAGTCCGGCGACAACCGTGGCCTGGACGTGCCGTTCTACTCGCGCGACACCGACAGCATCGGCGCCCGCTACGCGCTGGCCGGCTGGACCTTCAACGTCTCCAGCACCCACCAGAGCGGCCAGTTCTCCGACGCCGCCAACACCTGGGCCGAGAGCGCTGACGCGCGCTTGGGACGCGTGCCGGGCGTACGCCTGTGGAATGCCCAAGTGGCTTGGCAGGTGCCGGGGCTGGGTAACAGCGAGATCGCGCTGGGCGTGAACAACCTGGCCGACAAGCGCTGGTACACCCGCAACGTCGATGGCAACGCAGGCCGCATGGTGGCCGCGCCGCGCACCTTCTACGTACAGGGCCGCTACCGCTTCTGAGCCGGTAGCCGCCCGATGCGGTGACGGTGGCGCTCACGGTGGCGGCGTATCATGCCGCCACCATGTCTTCGCCCGTTCCGCCATCGCGCCTGCATCTGGCCTTCCAGGGCCTGCGCCTGCGGCTGCGCGGCAGCGACCTGTGGTTCATCGCGCTGGCGCTGCTGGTTGGCCTGATCGCCGGCTACCTGACCCTGCTGCAGTCGGGCATCGCGCGCTGGCTGCAGAGCACGTTGTATGGGCTGGACGACGGCATGCGGCTGAGCTCCCTGCCCTCGCTGACCTGGACCGCGCTACTGGTGCTGCCACTGGGCGGGCTGCTGGTCGGCCTGGTCAGCCTGGCGGCGACGCGACTGAAACGGCCACTGCTCGATGCGGTGGAAGCCAATGCGCTGCACGGCGGCCGCATGTCGATGCGCGACAACCTGATCGTGCTGACCCAGACCCTGTTGTCCAACGGCTGCGGCGCGTCGGTCGGCCTTGAGGCTTCGTATACGCAGATGGGCGCGGGCAGCGGCTCGCAGCTGGGCCGGGTGATGCGCCTGCGTCGCAACGACGTGCGCATCCTGGTCGGTGCCGGTGCCGCCGGTGCCATCGCCGCTGCGTTTGGTGCGCCGCTAGCCGGTGCGTTCTACGCCTTCGAGATCGTCATCGGCGCCTACACCCCCGCTGCGCTGGCACCGGTGGCCGTGGCCGCACTGGCCGGTGCGTTCGTGGCCGATCAGGCCGGCATCGAGGCTTACCTGCTGCCCGCCGCTTCGACCATAGACGTACGCGCCGCCGACTACGCCATTTACGGACTGCTGGGCTGCTGCTGCGCGATGGTCGGCATTGTCATCATGCGCCTGATCGCGTCCATTGAAGGGAGGGTCAAGCGCAGCCCGTTGCCGCTGTGGGGCCGCCCGGTGGTGGGTGGCCTGCTGCTGATCCCGCTGGCCCTGGCCAGTCCGCAGGTGCTGTCGTCCGGCCATGGCGCGCTGCACTTGGACCTGACTACCCACCTGCCGTTGATCTGGATCGGCGGCCTGCTGACCCTGAAGTGCCTGGCCTCGGGCATCTCGCTGGGCTTCGGCTTCCGTGGCGGCCTGTTCTTCGCCTCGCTGTTCATGGGCACCCTGGTCGGCGCCCTGTTCGCCGGCCTGCTGGCGATGGCCACCGGCGTGCCGGTAATCGACGCCACGTCCGCCGCGCTGGCCGGCATGGCAGCGTTGGCCGCGGCGGTGGTCGGCGCGCCAATGACCATGGCCATGCTGGTGCTGGAAGGCACGCACGATTTCCTGCTGACCAGCGTGGTGATGAGCGCGGTACTGGTGTCCAGCACGCTGGTGCGGCAGTGGTTCGGCTACTCGTTCTCGACCTGGCGCATGCACCTGCGCGGCGAGACCATCAAGAGCGCCCGCGACGTGGGCTGGGTGCAGAACCTCAACGCCGGCCGGCTGATGCGCAAGGGCGTGGCCACTACTCCGGCCGATCTCGATGCCGCCGCGTTCCGCCAGCGCTTCCCGCTGGGCTCGGGCAGCCGGGTGATCCTGATCGACAGCGAGGGCCACTACGCCGGCATCGTGCAGATTCCACGGGTCTACGGCGATGGCGTGAAACCGGAGACCATGATCGGCGAGCTGGCCGAGAACCGTGACGTCTCACTGTCACCGGCCGCGGACGTGGTCAGCGTGATGCAGCGTTTCGACCAGACCCAGGCCGACGAACTGGCGGTGGTCGGCGCCGACGGCCAGGTGCTGGGCGTCGTCTCCGAAGCCTTCGTCCGCAAGCGCTACGCCGAGGAACTGGACAAGCGCCAGCGCGAACTGATGGGCGAGCGCGTCGAGGACACCGACTGACCCCGCAAAAAGGGGACGGAGGGGATTAAGTCGTTTCTGGCACGCTGACTAACCACGCGTGGCGTGGACCGCTGGAAATCCATGCATGGCGTGGATCTACTGTCACCTCGACCGGGTAGACTCCGGCCATGCGCTTCATTGAGACCTTCCAGGCCGGTCCCTTCGCCGACACCGTGGTCAGCCTGCTGGCCGCCTTCGTGCTGGGCACGCTGATCGGCGCCGAGCGCCAGTACCGGCAACGCACCGCCGGCCTGCGCACGAATGTGCTGGTGGCAGTTGGCGCCGCTGCCTTCGTCGACCTGGGGATGCGCATCGCCGGCAGCGCCGAGGCAGTGCGGGTGATCTCCTACGTAGTCTCCGGGGTCGGCTTCCTCGGCGCCGGCGTGATCATGAAAGAGGGCATGAACGTGCGCGGCCTGAACACGGCCGCCACCCTGTGGTGCTCGGCGGCGGTCGGCAGCTGCACCGGCGCGGACATGCTGGCCGAGGGCGTGCTGCTGACCGTGCTGATCATCGCCGGCAATACCCTGCTGCGGCCGCTGGTGAATGCGATCAACCGCATCCCGATCAACGAAGCCGCCACGGAAGCCACCTATGAGGTGCGCCTGAGCGTGGATGCCGAAGCCGTACCACGGGTGCGTGAGCGGTTGGTCGATGCGCTGGAAGCAGCGCAGTACCCGGTCGGTGATGTGCAGGTGGTCGAGCATGCCGACGCGCCTACCGATGTGATCGCGGTGCTGGTCAGTACGGCGGTGAGTGCCGATGAACTGGACGTGGTGCTGGCACGGATGGAGCAGGTGCCGGGCGTGCTGCATGCCACCTGGGAAGTCAGTACCCGCGATTGATTCCATCCACGCATGGCGTGGATCTACCGAGGTCGTGGTGAAGTAGATCCACGCCATGCGTGGATGCTTCTCTCACCGACCCGCCATGCGCTGCTGCGCACGTAGCAGTTTCTGGAACGAACCGCACTTCCGGGCGTCCTCCGCCTGCGGGCAGGCCGCCGCGCGCTGCAGGTGCCGGCGCACCCGTTGCAGCCGGGTGATCTGCCGCTGCAGCACATCGGCCTGCGCCAGCAGGGCCTCCCGGTCCAGGGAGATGCACCCGCGCTGCAGTGGCAGCGATGCCCCGATCTGCTGCAGCGACAGACCGGCCGCCTGGCCGAGGCCGATCAACGCGAGCCGTTCCAGCACCTGCTCGTCGTACTGCCGGCGCAGGCCGCGACGGCCCAGTGCCTGCAGCAGCCCAAGTTGTTCGTAGTAGCGCAGGGTCGAGGCCGGCACGCCGCTGCGCTTGACCACCTCGCCAATATCCAGTTCGCGCACGGGCTTGACCTCAAGTGACCTTCAAGCGCCAACCTATGGGCAACTACCCACCGAGGCAAGGCCATGGCCAGCACCCCCCCCCTTGATCAGAACGCCCTGTGGAACGGCCCTGGCGGCCAGGTCTGGGTTGCGCAGCAGGCCCTTCTCGATGGCCTGTTCCAGCCGATGGCCGACCTGCTCGTGGCCGAACTTCCGGAAACCGTCACGCAACTGCTCGACATCGGCTGCGGTACCGGGGCCAGCCTGCTGGCATCAGCCGCCGCACGCCCGTCGGCGCACTGCACCGGCCTGGACATCTCCGCGCCGATGCTGGCGCTGGCCCGTCAACGCGCCGAGGCGGCAGGGCTGGACGCAGACTTCATCGTCGCCGACGCACAGCAGCATCCGTTGCCCACCGCGCACTTCGACTGGATCCAATCTCGGTTGGGCGTGATGTTCTTCGAGGATACCGGTGCGGCCTTCGCCAACCTGCACCGCGCCACGCGGCCCGGTGCCGGCCTGCGTTTCATTGCCTGGCGCAGCGCCGACGAGAATCCATTCATGACCACGGCCGAGCGCGCGATCGGCGATGCGCTTGAGCTTCCGCCGCGCGCACCCGGTGCCCCGGGACAGTTCGCCTTCGCAGATGGCCAACGCGTGCAGCGCCTGTTGCAGGCTGCCGGCTGGAAGGATGTGGAGGTGGTTGCGGTGGACCTTCCGTGTTCGATCGCACGCGATGAGCTGCCGACCTACGTCGGCCAGCTGGGCCCGGTGGGCCAGGCGCTGCGGGCGCTGCCCGAAGCGGAGGCCGCCGGGCTGCGCGACCAGGCGCTGGCAGCATTCACACCATTCATCGAGGGCGATCGGGTCCGCGTGGGTGCTGCCTGCTGGTTGATCCGCGCACGCGCATGACACAGAAAAGGGAACGGAGGGGATTAAGTCGTCCATGTCCCTGCCGTGCCGGGAACGACTTAATCCCCTCCGTCCCCTTTTTCTTCTACAGTGCCTCGCCGGCGTCGGCCAGGCGCGATTCGATCAGCGCATACCACTGCTGCAACACGTCGATGAGCATGTCCAGTTCGGCGTCGGTGCGCTGTGCGCGACCACTGCGCAGGCAGGCCTGGGCTTCCTGCAGCTGGGCAAGGAAGCCGGCCACGGTGTCTGCCTGCAGGATCAGGCCTGGCAGGCGCCGCCCTGGAATGCGTACCACGGCATGGTTGCCGAGCTGGCCGTACACGCTGAGTGTGGTTTCCGTCTTCATGGAAAGAGGCAGGAATTGAGCGTTCATCGCGTGCACCGTTAGAAGACCTGAGCCGCAGGCAGGCGTGGACGACGGGGGAGACGTTGCCACGCCTGCCGGCGGTCAGGGGGGACTCGGGACCGGGGCCTGGCCCCGGTGAGGGAATTTCAGCGCGGCTGTGCCACTCCGGCGATCTGCACGCGACGGTTTGGCGCCAGGCAGGCGATCAGCTCGCGCCGATTGCGCTGCTCGCACTGCACGATCGGCTCGGCCGCGCCGCGTCCTTCGGCGCTGATGCTGGCTGCAGGCACGCCGCCCTGCACCAGCGCGCTGCGCACGGCCTCGGCGCGGCGCTGCGACAGGGTCTGGTTGTAGCTGGCACTGCCGATACGGTCGGTGTAGCCGGTCACCCGGATCGACTGCACCTGTGCGGCTTCACGCACCTGCGCCAGGATGCCCTGCACCGCCTGCTGGCCCTCGGCGCTGAGTACCGCGCTGTCGAATCCGAACAGCGCGTCGGCAGACAGCCGCAGGGGTTGCTCCGGCAGCGGTGCCGGTGCAAGCGGCGCCGGTGGCCGCGGCGGCTCCAGCACGGCCGCGCACGATTCCGGCTTCCAGTACCCCGCCTGGGCAATGCCCTTGCTGTCAAAGCGGACCTGGAACTGGCAGGTGAAGTACTCCGCGCCCTGCGCGGTGCGGAAGTTGAACAGGTAGTTCCACTCGCGCACGCCCCACATGCCTTCATTGAAATGCGGCGTGCCCAGCAGCGTGTACAACTGCCGCTTGCTCATGCCCGGCGCGAAGCGGCGCAGGTCGGCGACGTCCGGATAGATGCCTTCCTTCAACGAGGCCCTGGAGGCCTCCGGGAACTGCACGGCGGTGGCTTCGGCAGGACCGTCCGTGGCCGGCGCATGGCTGCGGCAGGCGGCCAGCAGGCCCATCCCCAGGATCAGGCCCAGCGTAGCGGCATGTTGGCCGGCGCGGGCGATACGATGCTGTTTCATGTCATTCCCCCTGTAGACGTTTCCGCGGTACCGGGCCGCGCGTGCGGCCCGGCGGCGGAGATATCACCACTGGATGCCGGCACCGACGGCCACGCCGGCCTCGCCACGGCTGTTGGTGGAGCCGCTGAACTTGTAGATCCAGCGCCCTCCCTCGGAGACACCGGAGATACCGACCGCCACGCCCGACTCGCCGTTGTAGCTGCCGGCAGCGACCGAGGCCATGTTGCGGCCCGCTTCGCTGGGCTGCGGCAGGGCTGCGGTGGCCATCGCCGAGGCGATACCGGCCGAAGCACGGTTGTCGGTCTTGCGCAGGTCGCGCTCGAAGCCACCCATGCGCTCGTCGGTGTAGGCCTTGGACCAGTCCAGGGTCTGCGCCATCCCCGACTTCAGCTGATCCACGTTGACCGCGTCGGTACCGGCGGTGCCGGCGGCGACGTTGCGCACCGTGGTCGGGCCGCTGTTGGTGCTGCCCAGCGTGACACTGTTGTAGTTGGTCGCACCGTTCACCGTGGTGTCGTAGCGGATCGTGCCCTGCTGCGAGGCCTGCAGCTGGCGCACGTTGACCGCATCGGTGGCCTGCGAACCGTCAGCCACGTTGACGACCTGGCGTTCGGCGCCGCTGGCACCGACCGAGACCGTGTTGGCCCGGTTCGCCACCGAACCCGCCCCCAGCGCCACCGAGTTGTCGGCCTGCGCCTGCGAACCATTGCCCAGCGCGGTCGAGTTGGCACCGGCGGCGGTGGAGCCTGCACCACCGGCGGCCGAGTTGGCACCGCTGGCGGACGGATCGGCCAGGTTGTTGGTGTTGTTGGCGCGGAAGCTGCCGGCCACGTTGGTGATGTTCTGGATCTTCTGGTCGGTGTACTTCTTCGACTCATCGATGGCGTAGTTCACACCATTCTTCAGCTGGCCGACATTGGTTGCGTCGTAGGTGTCGGAGCCATCGGCAACGTGGGTGATCTTGCGCTCGCTGCCAGTACTGCCGACCGAGACCTCACCGGCCGAGTTGCTGGCGCCGGTCTGGCCGTAGGCACCGGTATAGCCGCTCTGCGCACCGACGCTGGCCACCGAACCGGCACCCAGTGCCACGCTGTTGCCGGCGCTGCTGCTGGCACCGTTGCCGACCGCCACGCTGTTGGCACCGGCTGCACTGGCCTGCGGGCCGACCGCCACCGCTTCCGCACCGGCCGCGGTGGCTGCGGCCGCCGTCGAGTTCACCGCCAGGTAGGCACTGCCACCGCCACCGTTGGTGATGCGCTGGTTGAGGACCTTCAGCGAGCCATCGACGGCAGTGAAGGCGGCGGTGACGTTGTTGTAATCGCCGCTGCTGAAGGTGCCATCGGTGGCGATGCTGGAGATGCTGAACGTCGGCGCGGTCCACGCGTTGGTGGTGCCGTTGTAGGCAGTGGTGCCGCCGAAGTAGTTGGCGATGGTGCTGTGGGTGCTGAACAGCTGGTCGCCGGTGATGGCATCGCTGCTGCCGGCCAGGATGCTGCCGGCGGCCACATTGGTGATCTTCACCGCGCCGCTGCCGGTGCCCGTCAGCGTCACGCTGTTGAGCACGTTGCCGCTGCCGTCGACGTCGTACTTCACTGCCAGCTTGTCGATCTCGCCGGTCTGGTCGGCCACATTGGCCAGTGAATTGCTGACCGCGTCGAAGGCGGTACCGACGTCGTTGTAGTTGCCCTTGGTGATCGTGCCGTTGGCGGCAACGTTATTGATCGAATAGGTCGGCGCGGTCAGTACGCCGCTGGCGTTGACCGCCGCGCCACCTCCGAGATGGGTGGCAACGGCCTGGTTGGCCGCAAACAGCTGGGCACCGTTGATGGCCTCGCTGCTGGTGGCACTGACCTGGCCCGGGCCCAGGTTGCGCAGCGTGGTGGCGGTGCCGCTCTGGCCCAGCGTGGCACTTGCGTAGTTGACGCTGCCGTCGCCGTTGAGGTCATAGCGCAGGGCGCCCTGCTCCGAGGCCTGCAGCTGGCCCAGGTTGACCGCATCGGTGGCCGCGGTACCGGCCGCCACGTTGATGACCTGACGCTCTGCGCCAGCGGCACCGATGGAAACCGTGTTGGCACGATCGGCAAGGCTTCCCGCCCCCACTGCGATGCTGTTGGCTGCCGTCGCCCGCGCATTGGTGCCGACCGCGATCGAATCGGCGCCGCTGGCCACGGCCTCGGTACCGGTCGAGTTCACCCGCAGGTACTTGGTACCGCCGTTGCGGATATCGGTGATCTGCGTGTTGAGGTTGACCAGCGAACCATCCACCGCCGCGAAGGCATCGGTGGCGTTGGTGTACAGGCCCTGGGCGATGGCGCCGGTGGTGGAGATCGTGCTGATCTCGAACAGCGGCGCAGTGAAGGCACCGCTGGCCGGATCGAACGCGGCGCGGCCACCGAAGAAGCTGGCGATGGCGGCGTTGGTCGCAGCCAGTTGGCCACCGTTGACTGCTTCCAGGCTGCCCGCGGTGACCGCGCCGCCTGCCAGGTTGCCGATGGTGGTGGTGCCAGTGCCCGCGCCAAGCGTCACCCGACGGTAGTTCGGGTTGCCGGCACCGTCCAGGTCGTAGGTCACCGCAGCTGCCGCCACATCATCGATCAGGCTGATGGCGCCCTTCAACTGGGCCACATTGACCGCATCGGTGTTGACGCTGCCGGCAGCCACGTTGGTGATCTGGCGCTCGCCGCCACCGGCGGTGCCCACCGATACTTCGCCGGCCGAGACCTGCGGTGCAGTGAGGCCATAAGCGCTGTAGCTGGCCTGCGCGCCGCGCAGTGCAGCCGAACGGTAGCCCAGTGCGACCGAGTTCGCCTGGTTGGAGGTGGCTTCAGCACCCAGCAGGGTCTGGCCGTTGGCGGTACCGACGGCACTGTCACCGACGATCACCGAATGGCCCATGCGCGCAGCGTAGTCTGCGGTCGGGACGCCGGTCGGGTTGGTGGGATCGTTCACGCCATCGCCCGGGAAGGCAACGTTGGCATCGACCCTGGGCAGTTCGTGCCGTGCATTGGCGCCGATCACCACTTCCTTCGAACCGTTGGCGAAGGCGCCGTCACCCATCAGCACCTGGTAGTCCTGTGCCGCGTTGACGGCCCAGCAGGAGATGTCGGCCAGCGCGATGTCCAGGCACTTCGCCGCCCATTCCGGCGAATCCGTTGGCAGCAGCAGCCCGAGCAGGCCACCCGGATTGCCGTTGTTGATGTTGTAGATGTAACTGTCCGAGGTAACGCCGCCAATGAGCGTCAGGTGCGAGCTGCCGCCGGTGACGGCGCCGCCGAGGCCATTGAGGGTGCTACCGACCGGCGACAGGTTGACCACCGGCAGGCCCAGCACATTGACCGTCGAGTAGGTCTGCATCACGTTGGCGTTGCTGAGCTTGAGATTGCCGTTGCTCAGGTAGCCGTCGCCGCCGAACAGGCTGCTGGTGGTCGGCCCGATGAGCTGGCCGACATTGCCGACCAGGCCACCGGTGCCGATGATCAGGCCCGCGTTCGGGTCGGCCGGCGCCGGCGCCTTTGGGCTGGTGGGCGGTATGGCCGAGGGTTGGGTCAGGCCGAGCCCGCCAAGCGTGCCGCCGACCAGCCCGCCTACGGCACTGCCGAGATTGCCGATGGTGCCGTTGAGGTTGCCGTTGAGCAGGTTGCCTACGGCGCTGCCGACATTGCCCAGCGTATCGCCCAGCAGGCCACCCAGGCCGCCGAGGCTGCCACCTGTAGCGCCGTTGAGTACACCGCCGACGGTGCTGCCCACTGCACCCGCTGTACTGTTGAGCGTGCCGCCCACGGCACCGCCAACGGCACCGCCAACGGCACCGACGGTGCCAACTGCATCGTTGAGCGCGCCACCGACGGTGCTGCCGACCGAACCGACCGTGCCGTTGAGTGCACCACCCACGGTGCCGCCAACTGCGCCAACCGTGCCAACAGCCCCGTTCACTGCACCACCCACCGCGCTACCGACAGTTCCAACGGTGCCATCGAGCGTGCTGCCCAGTGCTTCGCCTACCGTTCCAACCGTGCCGTGCAAGGCGCCGCCGACCGCACCAACCGTGTTGCCTACGGTGCCATCAAGCACGCCACCTACGGCGCCGCCTGCCGCGCCGACAACGCCGCCCACCAGGCCATCGACGCCCAGCGCGCTGTTCTGCGCCGCCACGGTCGCTTGGCCGGCCAGCTTCAGATTGCGGTCGGCCACGACTTCGTGGCCACCCGGCGCCTGCACGCGCACGTTGCCGGCAACACCGGTATCGAAGGCCGCGCTGATCGCACGATCATGAGTCTCGCCCGGCAGCTCCTCCTTGGCCGGCAGCGTGACCGCCGCCGTCGCCTTGACCTGCCCCTGGCCGTCGATCTGGTGGCCCGGCAGCTTCAGCTGCGAATCCACCTTGCCGTCAACGGACGCCTTGAGGCCGGACAGCGAGCCAGCCGGTGCGCCAGCAACAGCGGCGGCCGCCTTGGCACCGGTATCGATCGAGGCCACCTGGGTACCGGCGATGCCAACGCCGGCCTTCGCCTGGGCATCCGCAGCCACACCGAGCGGCGCATGCGCGGACGGCGCAACGTTGGCCGCCAGCGATGCATCAATCTTCGCCACATGGGACGCTGCATGACCCAGCCCGACATTGGCGCGGACATCGGCAGCCAGCGCAGGAACCGCGACCTGCCTCGGCGCAGCGCTCGCCGCCAGCTTCACCTGCACGGTGGCCGGCAGCACGTCGCGTACGATCGGCAGCGAGTTCGTACTCAGCTGCAGGCCGACACGCGCGTCAGCGCTGATAGCCGGACTGCTCTGCGCCTGGCGCGATGCGGCAGCCAGCGCCACTTCCGCGTCGACCTTGACCGGCATCGGCTGCGCGTACTTCGCGGCCAGTGCCTGCAGGTCACGTAGAGACTGATTGGATTCGGACGCGCCTGCATGCCCGCTGGCCAGCGCACACAGCAGGGCCAGGGCCAGTGCGGTCGGCATCAGCAGTGCACTGCGCGGATCGCGGGCGGCGCTGCCGCCGCTGTCGCCGGTGGCCAGTTCCGAGGCCACAACCAGAGCATTGAGCTGGCGGTTCCATACACGCCGGTAGATGCGGTTCATGAGCATTTCCCCCGTAGGCGAACAACTGGAATGTCAGTGGACTTGCCGTAAGGCAGGTGACTGACATTTCAGCGTTTGCAACGGCGGTGGCGCACTTCAATCCGGCACGGCAATCGCGCATTCCGGCAAATCCACGGCCGGAATCGGCAGCCGTTTATGCAGAAGCGGCAGCATGATCGGCAAACGGATGCGCAATTCCGGCATGAATGCCGTGGAAACCCTTGCGGGACCTTGGCTCAGGCCGGCTGGCCGATCTGCGCGGGCGCGCGCATCAGGGTATCGCGCGGCAGTTCGCCGAATACCTTGCGATAATTATCAGCGAAGCGCGAGAGGTCCCAAAGCCCGCAGCTGAGCGCGATGGCCTTCACCGAGCGGCGGCTGGAATCGGCCATCGACAGGCTCCGGCAGGCGGCACACAGGCGCAGCATGGAGAGGTACCGGTTCGGCGAAGTGCCGAACAGGTCCTCGAATGCATAACGCAGGCCGCGCTCGCTGACGCCAGCGGCATCGCAGATTTCATTCATGTAGATGTTGCGGCGCAGGTTGAGCCGCATGAAATTCTCGGCACGCTGAGCAATCAGATAATGTGTGCGCCGCGCACGGCTGCAGCCCGGGCGGTCGGCGGTACCCGCGCCCAGCAGTGCCTGCACATGCTCATGCAGCAGCCGCTCGGCTTCTTCCGGCTGCAGGCCGGAACCCTGCCCCAGCTGCAGGTGCAGCTGCTGATAATGGCGCGCCAACGGCGCTGCTTCGTTGGCCAGGCTGAACAACGAAAGTGCCTGCCCAGCCGGTGGCGTGCTGCGCAGGCTCAGTTCGGCCAGCTTGCGCTGCACGCGCGCCGCCGGCACCAGCATCAGCGTCATGTGCGTGCCCGGGCTCAGGGTGAACTCGCTGATGCCCTCCGGCATCACGGTCAACGCCATACCCGCCGCAAGCGGTACACCATGGCACCAGCTCAGCGTCTCATCGGTGGCGTGCAGATAGCCGAGCATCGCCCAGTCCGGCGGCAGCATGAAGCGGCCACGGCAATGGAATCCACAGCTGATGCTGCAGAACAACGCCTCCTCGTGCACGCGTGAAGCGAAGGCTGCCCGCGGCCCATTGCCATCGAGCAGAAGCAGTTCAACATCACATACACGAAGCACGCCGCTCAGCGTCGCCAGGTCGATCGACCGCAGGCCGCTGTCGTCGCTGTCTCCTACCCCACCATCGACCATGACAGTGTCGCCCCCCGATTATCCGTCGTGCGATACGGCCCCCACTGCCTGACAGGGCGCGCACCTCTCATGGAATCTCTTCCATCACCGGGATGCGCGCCGCCAACGCACGCACCCCAAAAGAAACGCGAGTACTTGAATACGAGTATGCCCGATAATTCAGCGGGGTAAACATCTGCCCCGCGTCGAACAGGATGGATACAGACGTGAAAATCATGCTGACGTAATTGGCACAGTTCTCGCATTCGACTGAAACCAAAATCACATTATCTGCACGTCGATGAATCGTTGTGCGAGCGAACGGATTTCCGTCACAGAACCCGCGTGAAAAATTAAGGACCGAAGGGATTCTGCCGAATTTGCATATAGGTTCCGGTTGCAGCCGGCCGCCATTCAGGCAAAGTCGATAACACGGTGATCCGGTCTTTGATAATGACCGCACCCAGGGGGACAGCATGACCATGCACGTATCGCTCGACACGTCGACCACCGGCCCCGCGCCGCGCGGTCGCGGTTGTGCGAACGGCGTCCCGCCTGGAAGCGATCACCCTGCTTGAGCACAGCGGGCCCATCCCGCCTTGCCTCCTCCGCCAGGACGTGCGGAGGTCCACGGACGATCCCGGCGGAGCCGGGCCACCGCCCAACAGGTGTCCTGTAGCAGACAGGTAGAGGGAGACAATCGTCATGAACGCATCGATCCGCAAGTTCCTGAAGGAAGAAGATGGTGTCACCGCGCTCGAGTACGGGCTGCTGGCCGCTGTGATTGCGGGAGTGCTGATCGCACTGGGCAGTACGCAGATCCAGACATTCTTCAGCACGCTCTTTGAGAATCTCACCAAGCTTGCCAACAAGGCTTCAGGCAGCACGCCCGCCTGAGCCGCCTCCTGGATTGGATCAGGGACAGCAACTGCTGAGCGTCCACTGACGGGCGACGGAGTGTGCGATGACACTGCTGGGTTTATTGGCCATCGGCGTATGCCTGCGGATCGCGATCAGCGATCTGTACGTCCGGCGGGTGCCCAACGCCTGGCTGCTGTCCGCATGCGCGATCACCGTTGTCGTGCTCATCGCCGGACAGTTCAACGCGCCGCGCCTGCCGTGGGCTTCCCACGTTGCCGGCGCGGCGCTCGGCCTGGTCGCATTGCTGCCGTTCCATGCGTTGCGCTGGATGGGCGCCGGCGATGTCAAGTTCTTTTCCGTGCTGGGATTGATGCTGGGCTGGCAGACACTGCTGCCGATCTGGATCGCGGCCAGCCTCGCAGCGGGCGCACATGCCGCGTTGGTGCTGGCGTCACGCCGGGTGGGTCCAGTACTGCCCATCGGCCTGCAAGCCCAGCTGAACCGGGCCAGTTCGCAGTGGCATTCACACCCGGCGCTCCGCGACATGCAGAACGCCCGCCAGGGACGCCATGGCATTCCCTATGCAGCCTACCTGGCCGTGTCGGCCATCGCCTGGATCCTCATCACTACGTATGGAGGTGTGCCATGAACACCCCCAACCCGCGCCGGCAACGTGGTGCGGCCAGCATCGAGTTCGCCTTGATGCTCATGCTGGGCCTGCTGCCACTGCTGCTGTTTACGTTCTCCGGCGTGATGATCATGGCGGCCCAGCAGACGCTGGCAACCGCTTCGGCCGAGGGTGCGCGCGCATCGCTGCGCTATGGCAGCGCCAATGAACGTCGTACCGCGGCGTGTATTGCGGCGCGCAGCTCGATGCAGTGGCTGCTGAACTTCTCCGGGCAGTCCGTCGACTGCAGCAATGGGGGAAGCAACGCCATCCTGGTTTCCGCGCAGGCGCCCTGCGCCGGACTGGCCAGCGCCCAGTGCATGACCGTGACCGTCAGCTACGACTACGCAAGCCATCCCTTCCTGCCCGGCACCGCCACGCTCTACAAGTGGGTAATGCGGGCTCCCATCCGCAGCGTGGCGGTCGCGCAACTCGACCTCGGCAGCGGCAACTGACGATCGCTACAGGAGACGGTTCCATGCTCAAGTTGACCCGCATCGCCGCCGTCGCCCTGATCGGGTTGGCCGTGCTGCTGGCGGTCATCGCCCTGATGATCGGGCGCAGGCAAGCCGCGCCGGCCACGGCTGCCCCGGCCGCGCAGAGCGAAGCCCAGGCAATCACCGTGGTGGAGGCGGTGGCGCGACTGCCGGCCGGCGAACCCATTTCTGCCAATGGACTGCGCCTGGCGCAGCGCAGCGCCCCGATTGCCGGTGCCGCCTCCAGCATTTCCGCCGTGGTGGGAAAGGTGCCGGTGCAGGACATTGCCGAAGGCACGGCAATCAGCAGCAATGCGCTTGCGCAGGGATTCTCGCTGCAGCTGCGCCCCGGAGAGCGCGCACTCGCGGTACCGGTTGACGAGTTGGTGGGTGCCGGCAACCGCATCGTGCCGGGCGATTTTGTCGACGTGTTCCTCAACCTGCGCAACGCCCAACCCAGCGCCAGCGGGCCGGCCGATGCAGCACAGACGCGCCTGCTGTTGTCGCGCCTGCGCGTGCTCAGCTATGGCCAGCAGGACATCGCCCTGGCCAACGCTGGCGCTGTCGCCAGCACTGAAGCCGATGCGCGCAACGATCCACGCGCCGCCGACATCACCGGAAGCAGCAGCACCCAGAGCACGGGCAGCGAGACCACCCAGCCGGCACGCAGCGCGGTACTGGCGGTACCGGTGGCCGACGCCAACCGGCTGTTGCTGGGTGCGCAGCAGGGCAAACTGTTCCTGGCCCTGCGCAACCCTGCCGATCCCGGCCAGCCCGATCTGGCGCTGTTCCCGCAGGCACGCGGTGTGATCGATCCGCTGCGGGGGCTGGATGCGGAACAGCAGCTTGCGCTGCAACGGCCGGAGAATCACGCCTACGCCGGCATCGACGGTGATGCATTGGCCGGCCGCAGCAACACGCCGGCCCGCAGCACCCAGGATGCCACGGCACGCATACCCGCACCCCGGCGCAGCGCCCCGCGCGCATCGGGTATCGAAATCATCCGGGGTGACAGCTCCGCCCCCCGTGGTTCCCTTTGACCTGCATCGAGCGCATCCATGACCGAACGTCGCCGCAGTCCACGCCCTTCCCCCCGCCAGCGCTGGCTGGCCCTGCTGCTGGTGCTGCTGGCACCGGCGACGAGCGTGGCCGCCGACGACCTGGTACTGCAGACGCGCGAGCAGCGCCCCTGGCCCCTGCCGGGTGACCTGGAGCGGGTGGCCATTGCCGACCCGGGCGTGGCCGATATCGTGATGCTGCGCGGCCAGCGCCAGGCACTGCTGGTCGGCAAGGCACCGGGCACCACCACGCTCCTGCTCTGGCACCGCAAGCAGGCCGAGCCACAGCGCCTGCAGGTGCGGGTACAAAGCGCGGTGCAGGGCGCGGCCGACGCGGGCGCGAACGGACTGGTGTTCACCCAGCAGGACAATCAGGGCCTGCTGCAGGGAAGCACCGACAGTGTGCTGTCGCACATGCAGGAACAGAAGACCGCCGCGATGGCCCTGGGCAAGGACGGACTGCTTGCCGACGCATCGACGGTAAGCAGCGGCGGCGTCGTGCAGGTCGAGGTCAAGGTGGTCGAATTCAACAAGACCGCTCTGAAGCAGATCGGCATCAGCTTCCAGAACCGCAATGGCAACTTCGCCTACGGATTCGCCCGCCCGGGCGGCCAGCTGCCGGGCAACACCGGCATCCTGCCCGGCATGCAGGAAGGCAACTCCAGCAACGAAGCCGAATCGCCCATTTCTTCGGCGTTCCGCTTGGTGTTCGGCTCGACCAAGGGCCTGTGGAATGCCGACGTCGACCTGCTGCAGAGCAATGGCATGGCGCGCGTGCTGGCCGAACCTACCCTCGTCGCATTGTCCGGCCAGAGCGCCAGCTTCCTTGCCGGCGGCGAGCTGCCAATCCTGGAGCCGCAGGGGCTGGGCACCACCACGATCACCTACAAGCCCTTCGGCATCGGCCTGACCGTGACACCGACGGTACTGGCGCCGAACCGCATCGCCTTGAAAGTCGCGCCGGAAGCCAGCGACCTGGACTACAGCAACGCCATCGCGCTCAATGGCGTGCAGATTCCATCGATCACCACCCGCCGCGCCGACACCACGGTCGAGCTGGGCGATGGCGAGAGCTTCGTGATCGGTGGCCTGGTCAGTTCCAACGTGGTTTCCAGCGTCGGCAAGATTCCGCTGCTGGGTGACCTGCCGGTCATCGGCTCGTTCTTCCGCAACTTCGACTACAAGCGCCAGGACAAGGAGCTGGTGATCATCGTCACGCCACGCCTGGTGAAGCCGCTGGCCCGCAACACCGAACTGCCACTGCCCGGCGACCGCGAAGCCAAGCCGCACATGCCCGAATGGGGTGCCTGGCTGCTGGGTCCAATCAGCCAGGACCCGGTACCCGGCTTCTCACGCTGATTCCATGATGCCTGCGATACCACGCCCATGCCCTACGCCACTGCCCAGCCGCTGCATCCGCAAGGACCGCCGATGAACCTGGTCCTGTACGGAATGGATCGCGAACTGCTGCCCCGGCTGGCGGCCAAACTGCCGCCGACCACCACCCTGCACTGGCAGGACAGCAGCGCCCCGACCTCCGCCCAGGACCTGCACCGCGGGCCGCAGAACCTTGTGCTGCTCGACTTCCGCCCCGAGCATGCCGCCGCCTCCAGCGTGCTGGCGCAGCAACTGCAACAGACAGAACCGGACCTCGCACTGGTTGCCGTCGGTGCCACCAGTGCCGGACAGGTAGAGGGCGTCGTCATCGCACTGCGGGCGGGCCTGCGTGACGTACTGGACCTGGACAGCGACAACGCCGGTGTCGAGGCCGCACTGCGTCGTGCCCTGTCACCACGACCAGCTGCCGCCGCGCAGCACGCGCACAAGGCGCGCCTGATCGTCCTGCTGGGCGTGCGCGCCGGGGTCGGCACCAGTACGATGGCCGCGCACCTTTCGGTGCTGGCACAGCAGACCCGTGCGCTGGCACAGGGCGAGGCAGTGCAGCAGGACGGCCTGCTGATGGAACTGGCCCAGCCTTCGGGTGACCTTGCGCTGTACCTCAACCTGGACAGCCGCTTCCATTACGAAGACGCGCTGCGCAACGCCAGCCGCATCGACGCCACCCTCGCCCGCACGGCCATGGCCCGGCACGATTCCGGGCTGGTGCTGCTGGACCGCGCCAGCGGAAGCGACGCGGTGCCGCCGTCCGATCCGGGTGCGCTGCTGCAGCGCCTGCGCACCGTGTTCGCCAGCGTGCTGTGTGATGCCGGCGGTTGCCCGGTGCGCCAGCTGCCACCGCTGCTGCTGGACCAGGCCGACGAGATCTGGCTGGTCACAGATGCCTCGATCGCCACGCTGGTGTCGCTCGATCAGGCACTGAAGCACCTTGCCGGGCAACGCGAACGCGAGAAGCGGCTGCAACTGGTGATCAACCGCCACGATGACAGCAGCGGAATGAGCCCGGAGCAGATTGCGCGCCGCTTCGAGGTGCCCCTGCTGGCCACGCTTCCCGAGCGCCCCCGCGTGCGCCTGTCAGCGAGCCAGGGCCACCTGCTGCTGCAGGATGCGCCGCGTGACCCCTATCTGCGTGCCCTCGCCCCACTGGTTTCGCGCCTGGACCCGGCCGCTTGCCGGGTGCAGGCGCAGGGCCTGCGGGAAAGACTCTCCCTTGCCCTGGGTGGATCGCAATGGAAGACAAGGTAACCCCTTTCCCGCATGCCGTTGCCCGGCCGGTGCTGCCCGAAAGCACGCCGGGCCATCAGCCGTTCGCGCAGACCGAGCAGTACCAGAAGGTGCTGTCGGCAGCGCATGAGCACCTGCTCAACAGCATCGAGGACGAGCGCATCGACATCGATTCCTGGGCGCCCGACACCATCGCCCGCTGGGTGCAGGTGCAGACGGTGGGCTTCATCCAGGAGTGGCGCATCCCGATCAACGAAGAAGAGATGCAGGTGGTCGCCGACGGCCTGGTCAAGGAGCTGACCGGCTTTGGCCCGCTGGACGACCTGCTGCACGACCCGTCCATCGAAGACATCCTGATCAACGGTTTCAAGGATGTGCATGTTTCCCAGGGTGGCCAGCTCAAGCGGGCCACCCAGCGATTCACCGACGATACGCACCTGCTGCGCATCCTGCGACGTATCCTGGCCCCGCTCGGGCGCCGCCTGGATGACTCCAACCCGATGGTCGATGCGCGTTTGCCCAACGGCGGCCGTCTCAACGCGATCATCTCGCCGCTGGCCGTGGACGGACCGATGGTGTCCATCCGCAAGTTCCGCAAGGATCCATTCACTCCCGATGAACTGCTGGCCAAGGGCACCTTCGACGAACCGATGCACGCCCTGCTGAAGGCGATGGTGCTGGGCCGCTGCAACATCCTGGTATCCGGCGGCACCAGCTCCGGCAAGACCTCGCTGCTGAACGCCCTGGCCAGCTACGTCCCCGCGAACGAGCGCGTGATCACCGTCGAGGACACCGCAGAACTCTCGCTCAACCACCCGCATGTGGTCCGCCTGGAAAGCCGCATCGGTGGCGCCGAAGGCCATGGCGCGGTGAGCATCCGCGATCTGGTCCGCAACAGCCTGCGCATGCGCCCTGATCGCATCGTGGTGGGCGAGGTGCGTGGCGCCGAGGTGCTGGAAATGCTGCAGGCCATGAACACCGGCCACGACGGTTCGATGGCCACCATCCACGCCAATTCACCACGCGACTGCCTGTACCGGATCGAGATGCTTGCTGGATTTGCCGGCTTCCAGGGCAGCGAGGACAGCCTGCGCCGGCAGATCGCCAGTGCCATCGACTTCATCGTGCAGATCTCGCGCCTGGGCAGCGGCCGCCGCGTGCTGGTATCGATCACCGAGATCACCGGTGTCAGCGACAACCTGATCACCACCCAGGAAATGTTCCGCCACGAACTGCAGATCGACGGCAACGGCAAAGAGATCGATCGCTGGGTCGGGCTGGGCTTCCATCCACACTCGCACAAGCTGGAGCCGTTCCGCCAACAGCTGCGCGAATCGCTCTACGGAGACTTCTGAGCATGGGAACCGGCGCGCTGCTGGGCATGTTGAGCATCATCGCGGTGCTGCTGGCGCTGGCAGCCTGGCTGTGGGGCACGGCCAGCAGCCGTGAACAACGCCAGGTTTCAATGCGGCACGCCGAGCAGCAGCTTTCGCGCGGAAGCGCCACGGGCGGGGCACCCGCCGGGCCGTCCGTCACCGCTGCCAACGATCCGGCGCGGCCCGCCAGCACCGGGCGCCGCGTGCTGCCGCTGGATGGCCTGCTGCAGCGCGCAGGGCTGCAGACCGGCTGGAAAATCCCCATCATGCTGCTGGTACCGGGGCTGGTACTGTCGGTGGTAGCGATGGCGCGGCTGGGCACCGCGTGGATGTTTCCGCTGACCCTGCTGCTGTACCTGCTTGGCTGCTGGCTGTGGATGATGCGGCGGACCACGAAGCTGCGTGCGCAACTGCTGCATCAGCTGCCGGACTTCCTCGACAACCTGGTGCGGCTGACTGCACTGGGCAACAGCCTGCAGGCCGCGTTCCAGGTTGCGTCGATGCAGACCAGCGCGCCGTTGCGCGGGCTGTTGGACACCACGGTGCGCTTTGCGCGCAGCGGCATGGAGTTGGACCGTGCACTCGCGCAGGCCGCGCAACCCTATCGCATGGAGGTGCTGAAGGTGTTGTCGGTGGTGATCGGTGTCAGCGTGCGCATCGGCGGGCGCTCCGACCAGATCCTGCAGCGCATGGGTGATTTCATGCGCGACCTGGAACAGGCGCAGCAGGAGCTTTCGGCGACGACCTCCGAGACACGCATGTCTGCGTGGGTGCTGGGCCTGCTGCCACCGGCCTGCGCGGTGCTGATGGCGATCGCCAGCCCGGACTTCTTCCAGCCGGTGCTGCACGATCCGCTTGGCCACAAGATCCTGCTGCTTGCACTGGGCATGGAGCTTGTCGGCGGCTTCCTGCTGTATCGCCTGGCCAAATGGCTATGAACCCCCGCCCAGCCGGAGACGACCGATGAGCGCCAGCGCCTGGTTCGCCCTCTCCCTGCTCGTGCTGGCTGCCGGCATCGCCCTGCTGGGTATCGGCGGCTGGATACGCAGCCATCGTGAGCAGCGTACAACGGCCACGTTGAAGACCGCCCTGCAGCCGCGCGAGACGTCCCGTGACACCGAACCTGCACGGCACGATTCGCTGGGCTGGCTCGAACGCTTCGGCCGTGCCCTCAGCGGCGGCCGCCTGGAAACGGCATTGCTGGCCAATGAAGATCGGCTGCTGTTGGATCTGGCCGGGTGGAACACCCGTCGCGGTACGGCCATCTACCTCGGCCTGCGCCTGCTGCTGGCCGTGCTGGTGCTGGCACTGGTGCTGACATTCAGCAGCGTCACCGGGCTGGCCAGGATCATGGTGATCATCGGTGCCTTGGCCGCTGGACTGCTGTTGCCCAAATTCGTTCTCTCTTCCTGGGTGAAGCGGCGCCGGCGTGCAGTCGAAACCGAGCTGCCGCTGCTGGTCGACCTGCTGCGCCTGCTGCAGGGCGTAGGCTTCAGCATGGACCAGAGCCTGCAGACGCTCGGCGACAAGCTTCGCGATGCATTGCCGGTACTCGGCAGCGAACTTCAGGAGGCCAATGTCGCCTATACCCATGGCCGCACGCGCGCGCAGTCCCTGCGGCGGCTGAGCGAGGTCTATGCCGACGATGACCTGACCAGCCTGATGCAGCTGATCCTGCAGGTGCATGCCCATGGCGGTGCGGTGCAGGAGCCCTTGCGGCAGTTCAGCCTCCGCCTGCGTGAGCAGCGTCGCAACACGTTGAAGGAAAAGGTCGGCAAGCTCTCGGTGAAGATGACCGTGGTGATGATGCTGACCCTGCTGCCAGCGTTGATGCTGGTGCTCGCCGGGCCGGCGCTGGTCGCGCTGGCCACTACCCTGTCCAAGATGGGATCGCCCTGATGCCTGCCCTGCGCACTTCCTGCCTGATTGTTGCCCTGGCCGCCGTTGCCGGCGCCAGCGGCTGTGCATCGACCACACCGAAGTACCTGCGCGCGCCCAGCCTGGCCGCGCCCGAACCGGCGCCGCAGGACAGCCGCAATGCCTACCTGGAACTGATCGAACGCATGCAGCAGCAAGGCGCATGGTATGCCTCGCTCGCCCACGTCGACGCCTTCCGTCAGCGCTACGGCGATCCGCCGGCATTGCGTCTGCTGCAGGCCGACGCGCTGCGCGAGACCGGCCAGGCCGATGCCGCGATCGCACTGTACCGCGCGCTTTCCAGCGGCCCCCAGGCCGCCGCGGCCGCACATGGCCTGGGCCTGATTGCCGCGCGCCGCGACGACGACGCCGGCAGTGAGCAGGCACTGGCGCGGGCGACCGAGTTGCAGCCATTGAATACAAGCTATCTCGGCGACCTCGGCTATGCGCGGCTGCGCGCCGGACAGTTCGAGCGCGCGCGCGAACCCCTCGCCAAGGCGCTGGAGCTGTCGCCGGGCAATGCCAAGGCCACTGCCAACCTCGCGCTGTGGGCGGTGCTGCGTGGCGACACCACCACCGCCGAACGCCTCGCCCAGCAGGCCAACCTCAACGACGAGACCCGGCTCAGCATCCAGCAGCAGGCGGCGCAGATCCGTGCCCGCCTGCAGCAACGCCAGGCCGCATCGGCCGCTGCCGCAGCCGTGCCGGCCACCGCGCGTGCTCTCGCCAGAGATGCCGTCGGCAACCCGCCCGCCGCCACGCGACTGGCGGCGGAACCACGCCGCGACAGCCGCGACGAACGCGATCCGCAGCGCCTGCCGCCCTCGATGCTGGAACGCTTCAGCGCCTCCGACCACCCGAACGGAAACACACCATGACCGCGACGCCCCTGGCCCGACGCCTGCTGCCCGCTCTGATCTGCCTGCTGCCGGCCGCCGCAGTGCAGGCGCAGCAACAGCCGCTCACCGGACAGATGCTTGGCCGCAGCACACCGGCAGCGCCGGCTGCGCAGCCGCTGCAGTCCGAGTCATTGCCCGCCGTGGACCTGGCGGCCCGGCCCGCACCATTGCCGCAGGCGGCGCCTGCCGCAGTGGACATCACCGACGGCAACGCTGCAACCGCGCGACCCGGCCGCAGCCAGATCGGTGATACCGCGCGCAACCTGTTCCGCCTGCAGGCGTCCGGACAGCAGGCCGGGCAGCACCTGCCGATCCTCGGCGACCAGGCGACGCTGAGCTACGCACGCTACATGAAGAGCTTCGAACACGAGATCCCGGACTTCTTTGAAACCGATGTCGCCAAGTCCAAGGGATCATCCTCATCCGGACGCTGAGGTAGGCCATGAAACGCCCACGCCAGTTCAGTTTCAGCCGCCCACGGGGCGGCATGTCGATCACCATGATGCTGGTCATGCTGGCGTTGCTGGCGATGCTGGGCCTGATCGAGATCGGCTACCTGTTCTGGGCCAAGCGCGATGCGCAGAAAGTTGCTGATCTGGCCGCACTGGCCGGAGCGCAACGACTGGAGCTGTGCACCTCGGACAACAGCGACAACAGCGCTGCGCGGCACAGCGCACTCACCCAGAACACGTTCGAAGGGAGCCTGCAGATCCGCTGCGGCAACTGGAGCGCCAACCGCACCACCGCCAACCGCTTCGTCACCACCATCGATGCCAGCAACCCGCGCAATGCCGTGCAGGTCGTCGCGCAGCGCAGCGTGCTGCCGTTCTTCGGGCAGAACACCACCCTGCCCACCGTCAGCGTGGAGGCCGTGGCCCGCCGTTCCGAACCGACGGCCGTGTTTGCGGTCGGTTCGCAGCTACTGCGCACCAATGGCGACTCGGTACTGTTGTCGACCCTGCGACTGGTCGGCCTGGATGTGACCAACGCCACCGTGCTCTCCTATGACGGCCTCGCCCAGGCCAACATCACGCCATCGGGCCTGCTCAAGGCGTTGAACATCCCGGTCAGCGCCAACCTCAGCGTGGCTGACTTCAACCGGCTTCTGTCGGTCAACAAGGTTTCGCTGGCGCAGCTGGTCGACGCCACCGCCACCGTGGTCGGCCGCGACTCCACGGTGGGCGTGCAGCTGCGCGCCCTGTCCGACCTGGTTGCCACCCAGCTGGACATCAACAAGCTCAACATCGTGCTGGGCAGCCAGTCCGGCGGCGGCGGCCTTTTCGCCGAAGTCGTCTCGCCCGACGGCACGGTCGGCAGTGCACTGGAGTCACAGATCAACGTGCTCAACCTGATCAACACTGCGATCTCCATCGCCAACGATGGCAACGGCGTGGCGGTCAAGGGGCTGGACCTGCTGGGCATCAAGATCCAGGCCGGCGTTGTCGAGCCGCCATCGATCGCCATCGGCGGTGTCGGCAGCCGCGCCTACAACGCGCAGGTAAGGCTGGTGGCAGACGTGGACAGCAACAACCTGTTCGCACTGGGGCCACTTCTGAACCTGCTGGGCACGCGCCTGCACCTGCCGCTGCATGTCGATGTCGCCAACGGAATGGGAACGCTGACCGGAATCCAGTGTGGCGCCAATCCACCCAGGGCCACCATCCAGGTGGATTCGTCGGTCCTGCGGGCCTGCGTCGGCAACGTCGATCCATCGCAGCGTTTCTCGAAGAACAATGTCTGCGACGCGACGCTGAACAACGAACAGCTGCTGAAACTGCTCGGACAACCCCTGATCAACGACAAGATCACGCTGCCGGCCCTGACCAGCTCGCAGAACCTCACCCTGGCCGCTGGCGAAACCGGCTCGACGCGCATCAATCCACTTGCTCTCGGCAACGCAGTATCCGACCTTGTCAATGAGCTGCTGCGCGTGCTCTCGGGCATGCTCAGTTCACCCAAGCAGGGCATGAGTGCCAACGACACGGCCAAGGCCCTGGCCGACCGTTACCTGCAGGCCACCTTCCCGCCGAACACCCGGTATGAGGTGGACAAGTTGATTCCACTGCTGCGCGATGGCGACGCCAGCCGGCAACTGGCCCCGCTCAACAGCTGGACCGTACCCGGAGGCCTGCCCTACGCCTGTGGCCTGCTGAACCTGTCCACCTGCCACAAGGACGGTCCGGTCTGGGATGCGTTCAAGGTGACGGTCACCGGTCAAGGACTGGGCGTGCTCGATGGACTGCTCGGCTCGCTGGTGGGCGGCCTGCTGATCAACCGCTGCGACAGCCTGCTGGGCAACCTGATCGACTACAACGGCTGCGTGCGCAACAACCTGGCCTCGTACATACAGACCGCGCCGGCCGGGTTCCTTGACGGCACCGGCGACACCGGCGTCACCAACCCCGATGGCACGGTCAGCTGCAGCGGCCTGCTGTGCACGCTGCTGAAGCCGATCCTGTCCGCCTTGCGCCCGGTCCTCAACAGCGTCGGCACCTTGCTGACCAACCTGCTGGCCAGCGTGCTGGGCCTGGAGCTGGGGCGCACCGACGTCAACGTGCAGTCGATCCAGTGCAGCGCCGCACAGCTGGTCTACTGACCCGTGACGGGCGCCCTTGGCGGCGCCCGCGCACATGCTAGACTCCCGGCGGGGAACCACTTTCATCTCAACCCACACTCATCCGTGGATGGTCTAGACATGCGAGAAACTTCAGGGGGCGCGGTCTTCGCCCGGCGCGCGTACGGCGCGGCACTGCTGGCCGTGAGCATGATGCTGGTGGCACCAGCGGCGATGGCTGCCCGTGGCGACCGCGAAGCTGCCGCAGAGCCGGCCGCTCGTAGCGCACCGGTGGTGCGCAATACCGTTGACGAGCTCAAGCAGCTGATGGATGCCCGCCAGCTGACCGAGCTGCGCACCACCTACAACGGCAATTACGGCGCCAGCCTGCTGTTCAACGCCAACACCCTGACCTACTACGTCGCCCTGTTCCAGGAGAAGAATTTCTGGCGGGTGATCAAGACTGACGCCGTCGACAACGCCGAGCGTGTCTACCGCACCTTCGCGCAACAGTCCGAGCAGCTTGCCCAGGTCTACATCGACACCACCCGCCTGGAAGCCGGCAAGCGCTATACCGAGCGCCTGGTGGCCTACAACGAGGAACGCCTGCGCACCCTGCAGCAGGAAATGGAACAGCAGCAGGCGCAGTCGGCCCAGGTCAGCGCGGCCCTGCAGCAGGCCCAGCAGCAGGCAGTCAGCCTGAGCAGCGACGTGCAGAGCACGAACAGCCAGCTGGACGCCCTGCAGCGCCGCATCCAGATCCTGCAGGCCGAACAGGGCAACCCGGAGCTGAGCCTGCCCAAACCGGACAGCGTGCCCTCGCCGGCACCGGCGACGGCCAGCGACGGTCGCTGAGGTCCGGCACCTGGCATCTGCTCTCAACGGCGCCCTTGGGCGCCGTTGTCGTTTCTGGCACCTGGATTCAACGGCACGCGTCATGCACCGCGTCATCCAGCTGCCGCCGCTTTACGAAGTCCAGGCGCTTCGCCTGGGCGAGCGCCTTTCCGCGTTGCTGCCGCGCGTGCTCACAGGCGGCGGGATCGGTGCTGATGGGTATCAGAGCGGCCCGCGCACGCCCCTGCTGCACCACACGCGGACGGCTTGAGGCCAGGCTCGCTGGCTTGGCCATGGTCGCACCTGTCGAAGGCGGCTCCGGCGGCACCTCCCAGCGCCATTCCGCACGCCCCTGGCACGGCGTCTGCTGGTAGACAGGATGCGGCCCGTCCACGCATTTGTAGACGTTGGTCCGGGCGTGCGCCGCCGTGGTCAGCAGCAGGCACACCCACAGGCTCCAGAACGCATGCGACATTGCAGGCTCCTCGACAGGGCAGCCGCCATCGTCAATGCCGGAACGGCTTCGTGCTAGAGCGATATGCGTCACATCCGGCGCAATCCAGCACAGCCGTGCAAGTCGCCGCTCTGGCGCTGCGCTGTACTGCCGGAGGCACCGGCACAACTGCCAGTGCCTTCCCTCCCTTCCGCCAAGGAAACCGCAATGAGCAACTTCGTCACCGTCGCCGACGGCGCCCGCATTTTCTACAAGGATTGGGGTACCGGCCAGCCGATCGTGTTCGCCCACGGCTGGCCGCTGTCGTCCGATGCCTGGGATCCGCAGATGCTGTTCATGGGCCAGAACGGCTTCCGCGTGGTCGCCCACGATCGCCGCAGCCACGGACGCTCCAGCCAGACCTGGAACGGCAACAACATGGACACCTATGCCGATGACCTGGCCGCGGTGATCGAAGCGCTGGACCTGAAGGACGCGATCCTGGTCGGCCATTCCACCGGCGGCGGTGAAGTGGCCCACTACATCGGCCGCCACGGCAGCAAGCGCGTGGCCAAGGTGGTGCTGGTCGGCGCGGTGCCACCGCTGATGCTGAAGACCGATGCCAACCCGGCCGGTACGCCGCTGGAGGTGTTCGACGGCATCCGCAAGGGCACGGGCGGTGACCGCTCGCAGTTCTTCAAGGACCTGACCACACCGTTCTTCGGTGCCAACCGCGATGGCAATACCGTCACCCAAGGCATGCGTGATGCGTTCTGGCTGCAGGGCATGCTCGGTGGCGTCAAGGGCCAGTACGACTGCGTGCACGAATTCTCGGAAGTGGACTACACCGAAGACCTGAAGAAGATCGACGTGCCGGCGCTGGTGGTACACGGCGATGACGACCAGATCGTGCCGTTCGATGCTTCGGCCAAGCTGTCCTCGCAGATCATCAAGGACGCCGAGCTGAAGGTGTACACCGGCGCGCCGCATGGCCTGACCATCACCCACGCCGACCAGTTCAACGCCGACCTGCTGGCGTTCGCACGCAAATGATGTCCCGCGGTGGCGCCCCAGGGCACCGCCGCTCCTTCGGTAGTGCCGGCCGCTGGCCGGCAACCCGATCATCCATCGTGATCACGCGGAGCCGGCCAGCGGCCGGCTCTGCCACCTGCGGGTCAGATGTCGGTGTGGTGATGCGGCACGGCGGCAGGCAGCGGGTCATGCCCTCCCACGAAGTGACGCACCACGGGGGCGCGCTCGCCGCGATGCAGCTCCCGCAGCACTTCCTGGATGGCCTTGTCATCCGCGGTGATGCGCTCGTGCTGGCGCAGGTGCTCCAGCCACGACGGGGTCACGAAATACTCCAGGTGGATGCCCGGGCTGGCCACGTCCTCGACCACACCCCAGACCACCGCACCGTCGCGGCGACGGATCGTGCCCAGCGCGCGCATCTGCGCCTGGAACGTGGCACGGTCAGCATCGTCGATGCGGTACTCGATGGTAACCAGCACCGGCCCCCGATCATTCGACACCGGCACCGACTGTTCCGGCGCCGGCCAGTGCCCGGCCGGACGCAGGTTCAGATCCTCGGTGCCAGCAATGCGCACGCGCCACACCAGCAATCCGCCGATCACCGCACCTGCGGCAGCCACCAGCAACGCCAGCTCCGGCGACGTACGCTGTGCGAGCGCGCCCCAGCTCAGGCCGCCGGCGGCCATGCCGGCAGAGAACACCATGATGTACAGCGCCAGCGCACGCGCACGTACCCATGCCGGAACCGCAGTCTGCGCAGCGATCTGCAGCGACGACAGCACGGTGATCCACGCAAATCCATTGACCAGCATCACCGCCGGAAGCACGTACCAGCTGCGGGTCAGCGCCAGCCCGACCAGGCTCAGGGCCAGCGACAAGGTCGCCAGCAGTACCAACAGGTCACGATCCAGTTGCGCACGCAGCTTCGGCAGCAGCAGCGCACCGCCCACTGCGCCGATGCCGATGCAGCCCAGCAGCATGCCGTACTGCCCCGCCCCGCCATGCATCTGCCCACGCACCACCACCGGCAACAGCGCGTTCATCGCCGCGGCAAAGAAGAAGAAGCCGACCGACTTGATCAGCACCGCCTGCAGCCGCCCGGCGCGGCTGGCGTAACGCAGGCCCGCCTTCAAGCCGGCACCGAAACCTTCCGGTGGCAGGCTGGACTGCTTGGGATCACGCGTCCAGCCCCACACGACGAACAGCATCGCGGCGAAGGTGATGGCGTTGAAGCCGAATGCCCACACCGCACCCAGCTGCGCCACGATCACGCCACCAATGGCCGGGCCGATCGAGCGCGCGATGTTGATGCCGATCGAGTTCAGCGCCACCGCCGAGGCCAGCATCGGCTGCGGTACCAGCTCGGAGACAATGGCGGCCTGCGCGGGCATTGCCATCGCCGCACCACAGCCCATGCAGAAGGTCAGCAGCACCAGCAACTGCGGGGTCAGCAGGTCCATCGCGGTCAACGCGGCCATCGCTGCGGCCACCAGCAGCATCCAGCCCTGGGTCGCCAGCAGGTACCTGCGGCGATCAACGATGTCGGCCAGCGTTCCGGCGGCCAGCGCCAGCAGCACGATCGGCACAGTGGTGGCCGACTGCACCAGGGCCACCATCAACGGCGAACCGGTGCGTTCGGCCATCACCCAGGCGGCGGCTACATCATTGACCCAGGTGCCGATGTTGCTGGCCAGGATTGCCAGCCAGATCGAACGGAACATCTGGATCTTCAGCGGGGACCAGGCGCCTGCGGCCTGTGTGGAGTGTTGCGACGCGGTTGCGTTCACCATTGCCATGCTCCAACGATCGAGGCGAACAGCGTGTCCTGGCCTCCGGCCTGCTTCAGTGCAGGACCGGCGTCGACCCAGGCCAGCTGCAGCTGCCATTGCCAGTGTTTGCTGGCCTGCCAGCGGGTTTCAGATTTGTACTGGGTGCCGATGCGGCGCGCGCCACCGGCGCTCCCTGGCAACGCCAGCAGCGGTGCCGGTGTGGTGTAGACCGCATCGGCACGACGCTGCTTCCACGCCATCTGTACGCCCAGTTCCGTGGTCACCGCATGATGCAGGCGCAGGGTCAGGGTCGGTTGCAGGTCCATCAGGTTGGCCGGGGCCAGCAGGCTGGCCTCGCTGAAGTAGGCCGATTTAGGGAACAGTGCATTGAAGGTTCCCAGGCGGCCGTCATGCAGCTTGCCGTCGCCACTGGCGATATCCGCCTTCAGCCCCAGCCTCGGTTGCAGCGGCCGCTCGGTCCAGCGCCAGCCGGTGTCGGTGGCGAGCGTCCAGGCGCGGACATCCAGCGTGCCGGCAACCGTCTGCAGTTCACCGCCCTGCGCCACCAGCTCGCTGTTCCAGTCCAGCGCACCGAACTGGCCGAACCAACGCGCACCGAGGGTCTCCCGCCGCTCGGTACCGGAGCCCGCCGCAAAGCGCGCGCCTTCACGACGGTAGTCCAGCAGGTACAGATCCCATTGCCCTGGGCCACGACCCCGCGCGGTGGTCGCATACGCGCCCCACAGGTGGGCACCGCGTTCGCCGCGGTCATCAAAGGCGCCGGGTCGGTTCTCCAGCGGTCGCAGCGCCATCAGGTCCAGCGTGCCGAGGCGGCCTTTCCAGCCTGCACGGGCGCCATCGAATGCCAGCCGGATGTTCGGCCCATCGCGCACCGACAACAGCCGCGAACTGCCATAGCCGGCTTCCTGCCGACCGAGTTGCAGATGGAACCCACCGCGCTGCCAGCGCCAGTAGGCCTGCTGCACGTCCAACGCGCCACTGTCGGTACGGCCCGGGCCGCCTGCCTTGCCATTCTCGGCATGCACGCCCAGCTGCAGCCGTGCCTGCCAGTTGTCCTCGACATACGTGGCCGACGCCAGTGCACGCAGCAGGCCGTAGCCGTCTTCACTGCCGCCGATACCGAATCGGGCCGGGTCGTAGTACATCCCCCTGAGGCGCAGCGAGGCGTCCCATTGCAGTTGCCCGCCGCCCACGTCGGCGCAGCGGGGGGCGTCACAGGCCAGCGCCATCCATGGCATGGCCAGCAGCGCCAGGCTCAGAACGCGAAGCACGAGCATCCCATCGCACCCCAGAAGGCGCTCAGGTCGTCGGTGGGCGCCGCATGCAGCGCGGCATGGCCGTGAGCACCATGCGTACTACAGGCCACACCGTGATGGTGGCGATGCGCGGCGGCTAACCCGGTGGCGGCACCGCCGACGTGGTAGCCACCGAAGCGGTTGACCGGCGACCAGTCCGGCATCGCCGGCGGCAGCTGCGGCGCCAAGCCGGCGTAATCCCCGTCGGCGTGCACGATGCGGCCGCCGACCACGGTCAGCAGGCTGGTGATGTCGGCGATCTGCGCGTCATCAACGCGGAAGAAGTCGGCCGAGAGCAGGATGAAATCAGCCAGCTGGCCAGCTTTCAGCGTGCCCTTCACCGCTTCGTCGCCGGAGAACCAGGCACTGCCCTGCGTCCACAGGCGCAACGCCTGCTCGCGTTCGAGCAGGTTCTCCTCGCCATACAGCGCCAGGCCGCCCACGGTGCGCCCGGTCACCAGCCAGGACAACGCCACCCACGGGTTGTAGCTGGCCACGCGGGTGGCATCGGTACCGGCACCGACCGGCACGCCTTCGGCCAGCATGCGCCTGACCGGCGGCGTGTGCCGCGCAGCCTGCACACCGTAGCGCTCGACGAAGGCTTCGCCCTGGTAGGCCATGCGGTGCTGCACGGCGATGCCGCCACCCAGCGCACGGATGCGTTCGATGTTGCGCGGGGTGATGGTCTCGGCGTGGTCGATGAACCAGTGCAGGCCATCGAACGGCACCTCGCGGTTGACCTGTTCGTACACATCGAGGATGCGGGTGATGCTCTCGTCGTAGGTGGCGTGGATACGGAACGGCCAGCGTTTCTCGACCAGCAGCTTCACCACGTCGTGCAGTTCGGGCTCCAGCTCCGGCGGCAGTTCCGGGCGCGGCTCGTTGAACAGCTCGAAGTCGGCGGCGGAGAACACCAGCATCTCGCCGGCACCATTGTGGCGCAGCAGGTCATCGCCCTGGCGCGGCTGCAGGATTTCACTCCAGCCACGGAAGTCATCCACTTCCTTGCCCTTGTTCTGGGTGAACAGGTTGTAGGCGATGCGCACTGTCAGCTGGTCATCGCGGTGCAGCTGCTCGATGACCTGGTAGTCCTCGGGGTAGTTCTGGAAGCCACCGCCGGCGTCGATCACCGAGGTGATGCCAAGCCGGTTCAGTTCGCGCATGAAGTGGCGCGTCGAGTTGGCCTGGTACTCGATCGGCAGGCGCGGGCCCTTGGCCAGCGTCGCGTAGAGGATCAGCGCATTCGGCTTGGCCAGCAGCAGCCCGGTCGGGTTGCCCAGCGAATCGCGCACGATCTGGCCACCCGGCGGATCCGGTGTGTCCTTGCTGTAGCCGCACGCACGCAGCGCGGCGCGGTTGAGCAGCGCGCGGTCGTACAGGTGCAGCAGGAACACCGGCGTATCCGGCGCGATGTCGTTGAGCTCCTGCAGCGTCGGCAGGCGCTTCTCGTTGAACTGTGCGGCGGTGAAGCCACCGACCACGCGCACCCACTGCGGTGCAGGGGTGCGGTCGACCTGGGCCTTCAACATGTCCAGGGCGTCGCCCAGCGAACGCAGGCCGTCCCAGCGCAGTTCAAGGTTGTAGTTCAGGCCACCACGGATCAGGTGGGTATGGCTGTCGTTGAGGCCGGGCAGCAGGCGCCTGCCCTGCGCGTCGATCAGCGTCGCTTCATTGCCCCAGCCGCGCATGATCTCCTCGTCGCTGCCGACGGCAACGATGCGCCCTTCCTGCACGGCCAGCGCCTGTGCATGCGGCTGCTGTGGGTCGAGGGTGGTGATGCGGGCATTGCGGATGACCAGCGTGCTCATGCGACGCTCCTTGGAAGTGGAATCGAGTGCGGCACCGGCGCGACCGGCCAGGCCGAGCGCAACCGCGGCACCGCTTGCCAGCACCACGTTGCGGCGGCCGTGGTCGAGGGGATCGTGGCTCAAGTGAAATCTCCCGGAAAGTATTGGCCGTCCAGCGCCCAGTTGCCGGGCCCGGCCAGCGCGATGGCCAACAGCACCGTGGTCCACATCAACGGGTACTCACTGCCACCGCGCATCCAGAACCAGCCCCTGGGCACGGCCAACAGTGCGGTGAAGCCGATGAAGGCGGCCGCCGCAAGCGCGGCGATGCGGGTCTGCCATCCCAGCAGCACGGCCAGCCCGGACAGCACCTGCAGCAGGGACAACAGCAGCGGCAACGGCGCCACTGCCGGCAGCCCGAAACCGCGCAGCTCGGTGGCGAAGCCGGCCAGCCCCGGTCCGCCGAACCAGCCAAACAGCTTGCCCAGCGCGTGCGGCAGCAGGAAGCCTCCTGCCGCCACGCGCAGCATCAGCAGGGCCAGGTCAAGGCCATGGCCGGCCAGCATGCTCAGTGCCCACCTTCCTGCGCGCCGAACATGCGCTTGGCATACTGGATGCCGATGCCGTAGCCGCCGGCGTGGTCGCGGGCGATGCCGGTGGTCAGGTCGTAGGTTTCACCCCGCGCCCAGTCGCGCTGCAGCTCGAGCAGGTACTGCACGCTGGTCATCGGAACCGCGCCGGCCTGCACCATGCGGGTGATCGCACGCTCGTGCGCTTCTTCGCTGACATCGCCACAGGCATCGGTGATCACGTAGACCTCGAAGCCCTGCGCCAGCGCCGACAGCGCCGGACCCACGATGCAGACACTGGTCCATAGGCCGGCAAGCACCAGCCGACGCTTGCCGATGCGGTTGATCTCGTCGATCACCGGCCGGTCTTCCCAGGTATTCATCGACGTGCGGTCGAACACCGGCTGGCCGGGGAAGATCTGCGGCAGTTCCGGGAACATCGGCCCGGAGAACGACGCTTCGGCGACCGTGGTCAGCACCACCGGCACCTTGAACCCCTTGGCGCCCTTGCTGATCAGCGACACGTTGTTGCGCAGCGTGGAGATATCGATGGTGTGGGTGGCGAACGCCATCTGTGACTGGAAGTCGATCAGCACCAGGGCATGGTCGGTGGGCGACAGCAGGGCCGGGGCGGGCGTGGCGGTGGCATGGGTCATGGATGGACTCCGTTGGAAACACGATCAAGGGGAAGCGACAGGGCGGCATCGCCGGCCAGGTACTGGCCGGGGCTGCAGCCGGTCTCCGCGCGGAAGCTGCGGACGAAGTGGCTCTGGTCGAAGAAGCCCAGCTGCTGGGCCAGGCACGCCATCGGCAACTGCGCGCCAGGCAGCAGCTGGCGTGCGCGTTCGATGCGGCGACGGCGCACATAGCGCAGCGGGCTGGCGCCGGTGCCGCTACGGAACAGGCGCACAAGGTGGAAGCGGCTGACGCAGGCGGCGGCCGCCAGTTCGGTGACCCGCAGCGGCTGCGACAGATGCTCATCGACATAGCGCAGGGCGCGCTGCAGTGCGGCGGCCTGCTGCGGTGCCAGTGGCGCGGCGGGCGGATCGGGCGGAGTGACGGTGGCCATGCGGGGCGCCGCGAGGGGGTGCCCCATGGTGCGTGGCCGTTGCGCGATGCCCTACCCCCGTCGGTCGAGGCCGGCACCTACCCGAATGGGGGAGGCCGACGGCCGAGCAGGCGGCGCCCGAACAGGCACGCATCCAGTGAATAGGCCCCCGGCCCCACAAGCAGCAGCGCCGGCGGCAATGCCACCAGTGGCCAGGGCGCCTGCTGCGCGAACAGGCCCACGGCCGCCGTGAGCGCTGCCAGTGGCGTCAACATACCCAGTGCAAGCATGGCCGCTGCAAGCAGGCACAGCGCCGACCACCCACTGCCATGAGCATCCGGCGCGCACAGCGCGGCGGTCACGCACAGCCGGAACCACAACAGGCCGATGCCCGGCCCCCGATCAGGGAACATCACGAACAGGCGCTGCATGGCCAGGTTCCAGGAGGAGATGCCGGCGTGATAGCCGACCGCAGCGGCCACCGCCTACCCCGTTCGGGTCACCCCGGGCTGCCCCACACCTGCCAGAATGCGCGCCATGCGTGGCCGCCCCTTCCCGTTCCTGCGTCGCCTGCCGGCGCTGCTGACGTGCCTGCTGCTGTTGACCGCCCTGCCCGCCCTTGCCGTGCAGCGCCCGCCGGTGAGCGGTGGCCTGCCCGATTACGAACATACCGCCTGGCGTGTCGGCCAGGGCGCCCCAGGCGATATATGGGACATTGCCCAGGACCGTGAGGGCCTGTTGTGGCTGGCTACCGGCTCGGGCCTGTACCGCTTCGATGGCCGTCGCTTCGAACGGCAGGCAGCGCCCGTCGGTAGCCAGTTCCCGTCCACCAACATGGTCACGCTGGCGCATGCCGCCGACGGCGCCCTGTGGATCGGCTACTTCCAGGCCGGCATCAGCCGCTTCGCGCAGGGACGGCTGCACAGCTACGGCCGTGAGCAGGGGGTGCCGGTCGGCGTGGTGCCGCGCTTCAGCCAGGATCGCGATGGCCAACTCTGGGCGGCGATCAATGGCGGGCTGCGCCGCTTTGACGGACACCGCTGGCAGCCACTGCCGGCCGCTGCCGGCCTGCCCGAGCACCGTGTGCAGTGGGTGCTGCACGACAGCCGGGGCAGGTTCTGGGTGCTGGCCGGCCTGAAGATCTGGATGCGCGCGGCGGGCCAGACCGCGTTCGAGGACACCGGCATCGCGGTCTCGCAGATGGCGACGCTGGCCGAAAGCCCGCAGGGTGAAGTGTGGCTGGCCGACCGGGTGCGCGGCACCTCGCCACTGGCGAACGCGCAGGGTCTGCTGGCAGACAGCGAACGTGAGGCACGGCGGCTGCCGGAACTGGTCGCTGCGCGCCTGCAGTTCACTGCCGATGGCGCGCTGTGGGCCACGATGAGTCCGCACGGCGGCGTTGCCCACATCACCTTCGCCGGCACCCGGGCCGTGCGCATGGAACGCTTCGATTCGCCGCAAGGACTGACCGCCACCTCGGCCGTGCCGATCATCGTCGATCGCGAAGGCAATCTCTGGATTGGCACCAATCTCGGCCTCAACCGTTTCCGCGCACGCAGCGTGCACACCCTGGCGGTGGGTCCAAGCGATCCCTACCGCTCGCTGGTACGGGCCAGCGATGGCCGCGTGTATGGCTATGGCGAAGACCTCAAGCCCTACGACCTGCGGCGCACCCTGCTGGATGGCAGCGCCACGCAGCTGCAGGCTGCCGCGCGCCAGGCACCCACGCCGATCTGGCAGTTCGACTGGGTCAACCTCGCGCGCACGGTCGCCGGCCACACCACATTGATCCCGCTGCCGGCGCCGTTCACCGGGCAGCCGCTGCATGCCCTGTTGTTCCCCGATGACGGACAGGCCTGGGTCTGCACCGGCGAACGCGGGGTGCTGCACTACCAGCATGACCAGTGGCAACGTGAAATCCGCCTGCCCGAGCAGGCCTGCTCATCGCTGGCGCTGGATGCCGATGGCCAGCTGCTGCTCGGCTATGCCGATGGCCGCCTGCGCCGCCTGGGTGCGAATGGCACCGAGAGCTTCGACTCCGGGGACGGCCTGTCGGTAGGGCCGATCACCGCGATGCTGCACCACCGGGACCTTCTGCTGATCGCCGGCGAGGCCGGGCTGGCAGCACGCCTGGGCAATGGCCGTTTCGTTCCGGTGCGCACTGACATGGCCGGCGTACTGGAAGGCATCACCGGCATGGTCACCGATGCACATGGATACCTGTGGCTCAACGGCAGCCGTGGCCTGGTTCGCCTGGAAACCGGCCTGCTGCGCCGCGCCGTGCGCAGCGGCCTGCCGGTCATGCCACGCCTGTTCGACGCAGCTGACGGCATGCCGGGCATTGCCCTGCAGAGCGGACCGATCGCCACCGCAACGCTGGCCGACGACGGCCTGCTGTGGTTGGCCACCAACCAGGGCCTGGCCTGGCTGGACACCACCCGCTCGCACGTCAATACGATGGCTCCCAGCGTGCGCATCGGCGAGGTGCTGTATGGCAGCGAGCACGCGCCGCTACGCGATGGTCTGCGCCTCCCGGCCGGCACCAGCCAGCTGCAGATCGATTACGTGGCGCTGTCGTTGGCACGTCCGGAGCGCAACCGCTACCGCTACCGCCTGTCGGGCGTGGATGACGGCTGGCAGGACGCTGGCAGCAGCACACGTGCGTATTACACCAACCTCGCGCCCGGCAGCTACCGGTTCGAGGTTGAAGCCGCCAACGAGGATGGCATCTGGAGCACCGCACCGGCCAGCCGCAGCTTCCGCATCGCTCCCACCTTCATGCAGACCCTGTGGTTCAAGCTGCTGTGCACCGCCGCCGTGCTTGCACTGCTGGTGCTGGCCGTACGCATCCGCAGCGGCCAGCTGGCAGCCTTGTTCCGCGCGCGCCTGCAGGAGCGCAACGGCGAACGCGAACGCATCGCGCGCGACCTGCACGACACCCTGCTGCAGGGTAGCCAGGGCCTGATCCTGCGCCTGCACGCGATCAGCCAGTCAGCGCAGACGCCGGAACCGGTGCGCAGCCAGCTTGAGTCAGCGATGCAGCTGGCCGAGCGCAACCTGGCCGAGGGTCGCGAGCGGGTAAATGCGCTGCGCGAGGCGCCGTTCGCGGGCCGCGACCTCGCTTCGGCGCTGGCCGACGTGCACGCCGAATACGCCGGGCATGGCATCAATCCCCTGCGCCTGACCGTGGAAGGCGCGACGCCACCGCTGCAGGCCGACGCGGCCGAGGAGGTGTTCCTGATCGGGCGCGAGGCCATCCGCAATGCGCTGCGTCATGCCAACGCCAGCGCCATCGAAGTGGAACTTTCCTACGGAACGCGCTGCTTCCTGCTGCACGTGCGCGACGATGGCGTGGGCATCACCCACGAAAATGCCGGCCATGGCCATTGGGGCCTGCAGGGCATGCGTGAGCGCGCCCAGCGCCTCGGCGCGGAACTGCAGCTGTGGACCCGCCCCGGGCTGGGTACCGAAGTCGCGCTGGCAGTTCCGGCCCGGCGGCTGTATCAGCGCAGCCGATCGCGTTGGCATTGGCCCTGGAGTAGAGAAAACCATGACTGAGTCCCCTGCCCCGATCGGCGTGCTGGTGGTCGACGACCACCCGCTGCTGCGTGATGGCCTGGCGGCACTGCTGGGCGCTCATGCCGACCTGCGCCTGCTGGGCGAAGCCGCCGATGGCGAGGAAGCCATCGCACGCTACCAGCAGCTGCAGCCCGACGTGGTGCTGATGGACCTGCAGATGCCCCGCCTGGATGGTGTGGAAGCCATCGTGCGGATCCGCGCGCTGGACCCACGCGCCCGCATCATCGTGCTGACCACCTATCGCGGTGACGTACGTGCGGTGAGGGCACTGCAGGCCGGCGCCAGCGCGTATCTGCTGAAGGACATGCTGCGCCACGAACTGGTCGACACCATCCGCATGGTGGCCGGTGGCCGCCGTGCGCCGATTCCTCCAGCGGTGGCCGCCAGCATCGCCGCGCATGTGATCGAAGACCGCCTGTCACCGCGCGAGACCGAGGTACTGCGGTACGTGGCCGGAGGGCTGTCGAACAAGCGCATCGGCGAGCGCATGCAGATTTCGGAGCAGACGGTGAAGGCGCACATGAAAAGCCTGATGGACAAGCTCGGCGTGGGTGATCGCACCCATGCGGTCACCCAGGCGCTGCGGCGCGGCATCATCAGCCTGGACGACAGCGGTCACGATTAGGGGGGGTGGTTCGGCAGGGCCTGCAGCCCTGCACCCGCGGTAGTGCCGGCCGCTGGCCGGCAACCTCAACAGCAAAATCAAAAGCGGGCTCTCCGTGGGATGGCGCGGCGGTGTCGGACTGCGGGGACGCTGCAAGTACGTCCCTGTAAGCTTGGCAGCCGCATCCATGCGGCTGACACCCCGCACTCCGACACCGCCCCACCTCTGACAGATTCCGATGGCGGTTGGTAGGTGTCGACCTTGGTCGACACTTCTGTCAGATATCGAAATCAATCAGGGGTCAGATCCGTTTTCCGAAGGAAAACGGATCTGACCCCAAGAGCCATTCCAACAGACCGCAGGAACCTGTCGAAGGCGGGGTGGGTCCGGTTGCGGGGGCGTGAGCGCCATGGGCCCGAGGCATGCCTCGGGCGGGTTGGGCAGGACGCCCAACCCCGGTCTTGCCGTGTGCGCAGGACAGCGCACACGAGCAAGGCGCGACCGAGCCCCCATGGGTGAGGGCGCTTCGCTTGCGAAGCATTGCTTCGCAAGCGCCCGAACGCCCAGCCGCCAGCGGCTGGGCCGGACTGGGGATTCACGGCGTCCCCCGCAACCGGACCCACCCCGCCTCCCTACAGTAACCCCGCTGTTGCTGTTGCTGTTGCTGTTGCTGTTGCTGTTGCTGTTGCCTCCAGCAGGTGCAGGGCTGCAAGCCCTGCCAAACACCCCCCTACTTCAAACGCAGCAGCAGGCTGCTGCCCGCACACACCACCGCCAACCAGGCCACGCCGTGCCATCCCCATTGCGCCAGCGCCAAGCTGCCCAGCGCACCGCCGGCGGCCATGCCGATGAACATGCCGGTGAACAACAGCGCATTGAGCCGGCTGCGTGCCGGCGGTACCAGGCCGTAGACCAGGGTCTGGTGCGCCACCAGCGCCGACTGGAAGCCGAAGTCGAACAGCAGCGCACTCACCACCAGCAACGGCAGCAGCGCGGCGGCCGGCAACCAGGCTTCGGCCAGCAGCAGGCCGAAGCCCAGCAGCGCCACCGCAATCGCCAGCCGTGCCACCGCATGGCACCCCAGTCGATCAGCAAAACGGCCGGCAAACGGCGCGGCCAGTGCACCGGCCGCACCCGCAATACCAAACGCACCCGCCGCCGCACTACCCAGCCCCAGGCGGGCATGCAGCATCAGCGCCAGGGTCGACCAGAACGCGCTGAATCCCACGGCCAGCAGCGACTGGCTGGCCACCGCACGGCGCAGCTGCGGCTGCTCGCGCCACAACGCCAACAACGAACCCAACAACGCCGGATAGCGCAGCGTGCTGGTCGGCGCGAAGCGCGGCAGCGCACGCGCCATCACCGCGCCCATCGCCGCCACCGATACCGCCGCCAGCACGAACTGCGTGCGCCAACCCCACGCTTCAGCCACCACGCCACTGACCACCCGCGACAGCAGGATGCCGAGCAGCAGGCCGGTCATCACCCGGCCGACGATCTGGCCGCGCTGCGCGTCCGGCGCCAGCACCGCCGCTGCGGGCACGATGTCCTGCGCCAGGGTGGCCGTCAGCCCGACAAGCAGGCTGGCCACCAGCAGGCCCGGCAGCTGCCCGGCCATTGCTGCTGCGCCCAGGGCGAGCGCCAGCAGCGCGGACTTCAACAGGATCAGGTGGCGGCGGTCAAAGCGATCGCCCAGCGGTGCCAGCAGCAGGATGCCCAGTGCGTAGCCGAGCTGGGTCAGGGTTGGCACCAGGCCGGCGGCGCGCTCACCTGCGCCGAGGTCCTGGGCTATCAGGCCCAGCATGGGCTGGCTGTAATACAGCGACGCGACCGAGAAGCCGGCACCGGCAGCCATTGCCAGCACCAACGGGGTGGAAGGTACGGTCGCCGGTGCGGCCGCAACAGACAGCGAGGGGGTAGACATGGGGGAGTCCGGTGGAAGAAGTGGGCGTATCCTGCCCGCATTCGCCCAACGTCTGTAGTAGGCTGAAATACATATAATTCATACGCCATACGCATGACCGAGCTCACCGCTGGCGCTGATCGCCTGGATCTGCTGCGCACCTTCCTGCGCATCGTCGATGCCGGCAGCCTGTCTGCTGCGGCCCTGCAGCTGGGCACCACCCAGCCGACGGTCAGCCGACGCCTGCAGGCACTGGAGCGACAGCTCGGCCTGCGCCTGCTGCAGCGCTCCACCCACGGCCTGCAACTGACCGAGGACGGCCTGCGCTGCCAGCGTCATGCACAACGCGTGGTCGACGAATGGGAGTCGCTGCAGGCCGAACTGAACGGCGAACCGGAAACGCTGCGCGGACGCCTGCGGGTGATGGTGCCGCATGCCTTTGGCCAGGCGCAGCTGCTTCCGACCATGCTCGCGTTCCTCGCCCAGCACCCACAGCTGAGCCTGGAGTGGATCCTGGAAGATCGTCGCCCGGATTTCATCGCCGAAGGCATCGACTGCGCGGTGCGTGTGGGACCGGTCGACGAACCGCGCATGGTGGCACTGCCGCTGGCCGAAGTGCCGCGCATCGTCGTGGCAGCGCCCTCGCTGGTGGACGCCACGGCGGTCAGTACGCCGGAACAGGCGCAGGCACTGCCATGGATCTCGCTGGTCACCTACTACCGCGAACGCCTGCTGCTGCATGACGCGCAGGGGCGCGCGCATACCCTTTCGATCAGCCCGCGCCTGCTCAGCGACAACCTGTTCGTGGTGCAGCAGGCTGCACGCGCCGGGTTGGGCGCAGCGGTGGTCTCGGCCTGGCTGGTGGCCGACGACCTCGCCCAAGGGCGTCTGGTGCAGCTGCTGCCGGACTGGCAGGCGCCGGCACTGCCGGTGCATGTCGTGTTTCCTGCCGCGCGCCAGCAGCCGCCGCGGCTGCGCGCCTTCATCGATGCGATGAAGGCCGCACTGCCGCAGCTGCATGGCATGCGGCCGGCACCGCGTTAGGTCATCGGCCGCATCATCCACGCATGGCGTGGATCTACTGCTGATCGCGGGTATGGATGCCCGTACGGCAACCGGTAGATCCACGCCATGCGTGGATTCCGCCCCGCCCCACCCTCAATTGGCCTTCGCCGCCTCGGCATTCCACGCCGCGACCTTGGCCTTGGTGTCGGCCAGCATCCTGTCCAGCGCGGCGCGGTCATACACGTTGCCGCGCAGGATCACGCTGTCGATCTTCTCGGTGGCGGCGATGTCCTGCAGCGGGTTGGCGGTCAGCAGCACCAGATCGGCAGCCTTGCCCTGCGCGACGCCACCGTAGCGGTCCATCTGGCCGAACCAGGCCGGGCCGGAACGGGTGGCGGCCGACAGCGCCTGCGGCGCGCTCAGGCCTTCCTTCACGAACAGCTGCAGCTCCTGGTGCAGGGCGATGCCCGGGAAGTTGAACGAGTTGAGGAAGCCCGCATCGGTGCCGGCGATGATCGTCACGCCGGCTTCCTGCAGCATCGGCAGCACCGCGGCCACCTGGTGGTACTGCGCGTGGCGCGCTTCGATCTGCGCCGGCGTCGCCTTCGCCGCACGGTCCACGCGCCATTGGTAGGTCGCGCGCAGGCCGGGGCCGATGTAGGCCAGGTACGGGTCGTTGGCGTGGTCATCCTGGTCAAGGAAATCGAGGATGCGGCCGCCGTTGAGGGTCGGGGTCACGAACACGCCACGCTTGGCGAAATCACGGTAGGCATGCATCGCGGTGTCACGGTCGAAGCTGGCGTCGAGGCGGCGATTGGCTTCGGCGCGATCGATGCGCCCGGCGCCGAAGTCGGCGGCGATCTGCGCTTCGTCCTTGCTGCCGGCCTTGAATGCGTAGTCCAGATGCTCGATCGAGGCCAGGCCGGCATCGACCGCCTGCTCCACGGTCAGCGCCATTGGAATGTGGCCCGAGGCCTTGAAGCCGGCCTTTCGCGCAGCGCTGGCCGAGTACAGGAACAGTTCCGGCGTCAGCGTGCTGTCGGTGATCTTCACGAAATCGACCTTGTCGTGCTGCAGTCGGGTAATCGCCTTGTCGACGTCGGCCTCGCTGCCCACTTCGATCGTGCCCTTCCACACCGGCTTGATGCCCTCGATCTTCGCGCCGGAACTGAGCAGGCGCGGGCCGAACAGCGTGCCCTTGGCGATCTCGCCACGCCACTGCAGCACCTGCTCGGGCAGATCGCCGGAACAATCACGCACGGTGGTGATGCCGTGCGCGATGTACAGCGGCAGCAGTGCCTTGTTCTCTTCGATCAGCGCCGGGCCACCGCCGAAATGCACGTGCATGTCCCACAGCCCCGGGATCAGGTACTTGCCCTTGGCATCGATCTGGCGGGCCGCGCTCCACTGGCTGCGCAGCTGCGCATCTGGACCGACGGCGACGATGTCCTCGCCGCGGATCACCACGCTCTGCCCGGCCAGGGTGCTGGCGTGCTCGACATCGACCACGGTGGCATTGCGGATCAGCAGGTCGGCGCGCTCGGCGGCAGACGCCGACAGAGGTGCTACCGCAAGGAGGATGGCAAGGGACAACGGACGGGAACGGAACATGGACAGCATCCTGATGGGCACGCCCAGCGTGCGGGTGGAAGGGGTTTGCATTCAGCGGAGCGCGCCGTGCTGGCGCAGCAGGGTCTCAATTCCGGCATAGCCGCGCTGGCGCGCGTGCGTGAGCGGCGTCACGCCATCGCCGTCGGCAAGCTCCGGGTCGGCACCGGCCTCCAGCAGCAGCTGCACGATCTGCACGTGGCGCGCACCGCCATCGCCGAGCAGGATCGCTTCCAGCAGCGCGGTCCAGTGCAGGCGGTTGACATGGTCCACCGCCACGCCCGCGCGCAGCAGCGTACGTACGGTGGCGACGTGGCCACGCTCGGCGGCCGGAATCAGCGCGGTACCGCCATAGCGGTTGGTGCTGCGCAGATCGGCGCCATGCGCCAGGGTCATCGCCAGGATCTCATCCAGGCCGCGCGCGCCGGCGTACAGGTAGGCGCTGTCCTGCAACGCGTCCTTGGCGTTGACTCCCGCCCCGGCCTCGATCAGCTCACGCGCGGCATCCACGTTGTTGCCGTGCGTGGCCAGCAGCAGCGCGGTGCGGCCCTGGCCATCGCGCGCCTCCAGCGTGGTGCCATCCTCGATCGCCTGTCGCACCGCATCGGCGTCGCCGCGGCTGGCGGCATCCCGCAGGCGCGCGTCTGCGTCGGCCCTGGACGTGGCGGTGCAGGCAGGGGTGACCATGGCCAGCAGGCACAACAGCAGCACGCGCGTGAACGGCGCAGGCCAACCAGCGGAATGATGGACGCGCATGACAGTGTCTCCTCATGTCCGTCGCCACGGAACGCCGTGCGACGGTAGCAACAGCCGGGCATTGCCGGCCCCTGTCCTGCATGGTAGAAGTCGGCCCGGGTATCCAGAAGTGAAATGTTCAAATGCAAGACAGTGCCAAATCGAATAGAACTCTGTTCGAACTGGACCTGCTGCGGGCGCTGGTGATGGTGGCCGACTGCGGCAGCTTCACCACGGCGGCCACGCGCCTGCATTCGACCCAGTCCACGGTCAGCCAGAAGGTGCGCCGGCTGGAGGAACTGGCCGGGCATCGCCTGCTCGAACGCGGCCATCGCGACGTGCACCCCACCGATGCCGGCCACACCCTGCTCGGCTACGCGCGGCGCATGCTCGACCTGAACGAGGAAATGGCGCAGGCGCTGGCCGGTGCGACCGTGGAGACCGCGGTCCGCATCGGCGTGCCCGAGGATTTCGTCAACGCGCAGACCACCCGCATGCTGGCCGCCTTCAGCCGTCGCCACCCGCAGGTGAAGCTGGAGATCAGCAGCGGCCTCAGCCGCGACCTGGCGCAGGGCTTCGACCACGGTGAGCTGGACCTGGTGCTGGTCAAGCAACGCCGCAACAGCCGCCAGGCGGTGCATTGCCGGCGCGAGCCGATGCACTGGATCGACAGCCTGCGCAGCAGCTGCCTGCAGCAGGACCCGCTGCCGCTGGTCACCTTCCCGCCGCGCGGACTGTACCGCGACGAGATGATCCATGCCGTGGAAGCGCTGGGCCTGCGCTGGCGCATCGCCTTCACGAGCTCGTCGCTGAGCGGCATCCAGGGCGCGGTGGCCGATGGCATCGGCATCAGCCTGCTGCCACGCCGCGCGGTCAGCCGCGAGCACCGCATCATCGATGGCGAGCGTGGGCTGCCGGTGGTCGACAACTACGAGATCGGCCTGCTGCATCGTGCCGACGCCGATGATGCGGTGCGGGCACTGGCCAGCGAGCTGTGGCGGCAGGTACGGCGCGAACCGGACTGACCACAGTAGATCCACGCCATGCGTGGATGGAAACGACCCTCCGGCATCGGAAAGGGCGCTCGTGCGCCAGCAAATACATGCTTGTCGCAAACGGCCCACTGATCGCGTACCCAAAGTCTGGGCGATAGGGTGGTGAACGCCCTTCTCCGGATTACCCCGCCTATGACCAGCACGTACCAGGTTACTTTGACCCCTGCTCCGAAGGACGAAGCCGACATGCGGTTCGATCCGCTGCCACCTGCACTCATCGTGCACATGCAGCAGCAGCGTGCACAGGTTGCTGCCCTCGTCGCATCTGCGTTCCCCACCGTTCCTGTTCAATGGCCGCTGCTGCCGAGCACGCTGCAACGCGTAGTCGATGCAGAACTGATCGATCGCGATGATTGTGACGGTTGGGAAGCACTAGGGGTCGCATTCGGTGACTGTCTAGCACAGCGTGTACCGGAACTTGCCTGGACCCAGGTAACCGATGCCTGGGGCGTCGATGCGGTTCTACGCTATGGAGAGGCCAACAGCATCGTCAGCGCCGTCACCATGTTGATCAAGCGCGTCGAAGAAGGCGAGGCCATCGAGATCAATCATCTGCTTGAAGCCCTCGAGGAGCTCATCATCCAGCAAGCGCTAAAGTCCAACTGAGCCCATGAGAGCACGATTGAGCCTCGCAGAATGACGTATACGGACCTTGATGCTGCACCTGCGGGAGCAATCAGAGTTCGCGCATTGATCATCGATATCTGATCAGACCTGCCACGCCAAGGCACTACATCGCCGGCTACAGTGACTCTTGTTTCCGTGCTCCACGGCGCCTTGCCATGTCCGACGAAATTCCCACCCGTTTCGATCCCCTGCCTGCTGCACTGCAGACGCATCTGCAGCACCAGCGTTCGCTGATCGCCGCGCGCGTGGCCGCCGGCTTTCCGACGTTGCCGGTGCAGTGGCCGCTGGCGGCCACCACCCTGCAGCGCGTGGTCGATGCCGAGCTGATCGATCGTGACGACGGCGATGGCTGGGAAGCGCTGGGCGTTGCGTTCGGTGACATCCTGGCCCAGCGCGTGCCGGGCCTGGCCTGGATGCAGGTCACCGATGCCTGGGGCATCGATGCAGTGCTGCGCTATGCCGACAGCAGCCTGCAGATCGGCGCCAGCACCCTGCTGCTCAAGCGCGTGGAGCAGGGCGAGATCATCGACATCGCCCACCTGCTTGCGTGGCTGGAAGAGTTCGTCGCTACCCGCGCCGACGATTACGCCTGACGGCATATCGGGGTAGATCCACGCCATGCGTGGATGAATGAGACCGCGCGATGGTGCCGTCCACGCCATGACGTGGATCTACAGCCAGCGGCCGTCGACCACCACCCTGCGCTCCACCGGCACCCCGGCCACGGCGGCCGGGCCGTGGTCGGCACGCACGGCCACGAAGGTCGCCGGCCGGCCTTCGGCAATACCATGCTGCGGCAGGCCGATCACCTGCGCGGCATGGGTGGTGACCATGTCCAGCGCCAGCATCAGGTCGGCATCGGTGTAGAAGCCCGACCGATAGCCGAGCAACATCGCGCGCTGCAGCAGGTCGCCATTGCCATACGGCCACCAGCAGTCGCGGATGTTGTCATTGCCTGCGAACACGCGCACACCGGCATCATGCAGCGCGCGCAGCGGCGGGAACGGATGATCGCCCGGCGCGTTGCTCATGATCGCCACACCCGCCGTGGCCAGTGCTTCGCCCACCTGCAGCGCGCGCGCCAGCGGCACTTCGCCCAGCGAATAGGCATGGCTGACCGCAACCCGCCCCTGCAGGCCGGCAGCCCGCGTCCGCGCCGCGATGCGCAGCAGCTGGGCCAGGCCGGTTTCGCCGGGCTCGTGCAGATGGATGTCCAGCTGCACGCCGTAACGCTCGGCCAGGCCGAACAGCAGCGCCAGCTGGCCTTCGGCATCACCATCGAGCGTGGTCGGGTCGATGCCGCCGAGCACCTCCACGCCCGCGGCAAGCGCCTGCTCCAGTACGGCGGCGGTGCCGGGACAGGACATCACCCCGGCCTGCGGAAACGCCACCAGCTGGATCCGCATGATGTCGGCGCAGCGCAGTGCCGCCTCGCGCACCGCTTCGAGATGGCCGAGACCGGTGCTGCCGTCGATATCGACATGGCAGCGCATCGCCACCGTACCGAAAGCACTGCATTGGCGGATCAGCGCCTCGGCACGGTCCACCATCGGTGCCGCACCCGCCACCGCCGCCTTCTCCACCGCCAGCCGCTCGCGCAGGCTGTTCACCGGCTGGTGCGGGTGCCAACGGTCGCCGACGAAGCTCTTGTCGAGGTGAATGTGGCCGTCGACCAGCCCGGGCAGCACCGCGAAGCCCTGCAGGTCGACGCATTCCGCCCCGTCGGCTGGCGCCGCCTCGCCATTAAGCCCGCTGATGCGGCCATCACGGATATGGAAATGCAGTGGCGCACCGTCGCGGTCGACACCGCCATGGACGAACTGGAGGGTCATCGGGAACTCCCGGAATGCCAAGAATGGCGCCATCGTGCGCCTCGCCGCAGCCATCGGCCAACGAAATATCTGGATGGCACGCATTCACCAGAACGATGACTGCCCTGCGACAACCGGTCGCAGCCACGCCGTGCACACCCCTGAACGGGTAACATGGGCGCCTGTTTCCGCTGTGATGCCGCATGGGCCCGTCCGACCGCCACGATCGTCTCCGCCGCTGGCAGGCCGCGTCCCTGCTTGCCGCCGCCCCGATCGCCAGCCTGTCCGCCACTGATGCGGCGGCCGCTGCGCCGCTGCAGTCGCCGCCGGGCCAGCAGCGCATTGCCCCGGCTGCACTGGTCGAGCGCCTGCACCAGCGCGTGCTGTCCGGGCAGAGCGCCACTGCCACGCTGGAACACTGGTGTGCCGAACATGGCCTGGCCGAACAGGCGCGGGTCCGCGCGGTGCGTGTGCACGGCCAGGACAAGCCTGCCCCGGCCGATGTGCTGCAGGCGCTGGGTGTGAAGCCGGGTGCCGACCTGCGCTATCGCCGCGTGCAGCTGGTCTGCGGCAGCCGCGTGCTGTCCGAGGCCGACAACTGGTACCTGCCCGGCCATCTCAGCCCGGCCATGAACCAGGTGCTGGACAGCACCGACGAACCCTTCGGTCGCGTGGTCGGCCCGCTCGGTTTCCAGCGCCAGACCTTGGCCGACCAGACGTTCTGGCCGCCGCGGGGCGAAGGCGACCGCGGCGTGATCCTGGAGGTGCGTGCCCTGTTGCGCGACCGCCAGCAGCAGCCTTTCAGCTACGTCATCGAGTCGTACCTGCAGCAGGCACTGCCCTAGGCCGCCGGCGCGCGCCATCACAGCGGATAGGGACACAGCAGAAGGCCCGGCATTGCCGGGCCTTCTGTCTGCCCGCCCGATCAGCGGAACCGGTAGTCCAGCTGCACCCAGTACTGGCGGCCATACGGGTCGTAGTTGCCGACCGGGTAGAACGGCCAGCCGCCACCGTTCCTGTCCGCCGGCGGGCGGCTGTCGCGCAGGTTGTTGACGATCACGCCCACCGACAGGTTCTCGCCGAACTGGCGGAACACGCTGGCGTTGTACGTCATGTACGGCGCGATGCGGCCACTGCCATCGGTCTTCGGCAGCGAGCCGAAGCGGTTGCCGTACAGCGTAGTGGTCCAGTCACCCTGGTTCCAGGTGATGCTGCCGTTGGCCTTGCTGCGCCACTGGTAGTCATCCAGCGAATTGCGGATGTCACGCTCCGGATCATCGGAGAACTGCCGGTACTTGTGCTCCAGCACCACGGTGTAGGCCAGGCGCGTGGTGAACCGGCCATAGTGGCCGGCATCGAAACGCCAGTTGCCCTTCAGGTCCAGGCCGCGCACCGATTCGGAGGCCGCGTTGATCGGGTTGATCAGCACGCGGGTTACCTGGTCCGGCTGCACCGTGGCATTGGACGGGTTGCGGATCACCCGCGACAGCGCGTCCTGGCACAGCGGTGAACCGATATCGCGTGCTTCGCCACCCAATGTGCGGCCCAGGCGGCAATCGGCTTCATCACGAAGAATACGGCTGGTGTCGAGGCTGGTGACCTCATTGTCGATACGGATGTCGTAGTAGTCAGCACTGAAATCCAGCCCGGACAGCGGCGACCAGACCACGCCGAAACCATAGGATTTGGCGGTTTCCGGCTGCAGCTGTGCGTTGGCGCGGTTGCTGTAGTCGATCGACAGGCCGTTGTAATCGCAGTTGTCATACGACTGGCCTGCGGTGCGGCAGCGCCAGTAATCGGTCATGCCCGGGTTGTAACCACGCGTCTCGGTCGCGAACACGTAGTTCATGTCCGGCGCCCGGAAGCTGGTGGCAGCGGTACCACGGATCAGCAGGCTCTCGATCGGGCGGAACTCGACGCCGAAGCTCCAGGTCGCCTTGCCGATGTGCTCACCACCGGCACGGTACTGGTCATAGCGCCCGGCCAGGGTGGTGGTGAGCGACTGCAGCAACGGCAGCTGCAGCTCCACGCCGGCAGCATAGCGGTCGCGCTCGCCACCGGCACCAATACCGGCGCTGGTGTTCCAGAATTCACCGGTGCCCAGTCGCGGGTCCGGTCGATTGCGATAGCCCTGGCTGCCAGCCTCGACCACCGCGGCCAGCGCAGCGTCGCCACCGGGCAGTGCGAACAGCCGGCCGTTGACGCTGGCGCTGAAGGTCTGCAGCCACGCCGCGTTGCGGCTCTCCTGGTAGCCGGACAGGCTCTGGTACTCGTTCGGGCTCAGCGGCTGGAACAGGCGCGCCGGATCCGGCGCATAGACCTCTACGCCATTGCGCACGCCCAGCTTCGGGCCAAGCAGGTATTCGTTGATACCGGCCAGCAGCACCGGGCGGCGGGTGCGGTTCTCGTAACGCGAGCGGCCGTACACCGCCTCATAGTCCCAGCCAGTGTCGCCGATCTGGCCGCGCGCACCGACGTTGAATGACCACGAGTTTTCCAGGAAGCGGTTGGCGTTGCGCGGCAGGCCACCGATTTCCTCGGGCGCAAAGCGGCGGTACCAGCTTTCCAGGTTGCCGGTGGTCTGGTTGTAGAAGTAGTTGCGCGCCGAGGTCCAGGTGGGCGCACGGGTGTTGTTGGTGATGCGTGCACTGCCCACGGCCAGGTCGGCGAACAGGTCGGTGGTCTCGTTGACGTGGAAGGTCAGCAGGCCGTAGCCGTTGAGGTTGCGCTTCTCGGTCTGCACCGTCCAGTAGCTGGCGGCGGCCTCGTTGCTGCCGCAGTACCAGCCCTGGCGCGGGTTGAAGGCACGGAACACGCTGCCGCCATAGATGTCCGACGCCGCGTCGCAGCCATTGGCGCCCGGATCGATGTTGCGACCGGTAGCGGCGTTGCGGCGATACGCGATCGCGGTCGCCTGCGGCGCCTTGCCGGCGGGGTCATCATCCAGCGAGTCCATGAAATCGCGCTGGCGCGCATGGATCGCCTTGCGCACGTCGAACTCGAAGCCGAACAGGGCATCCCAGCGCTCGCCGGAACTGCCACCGACCACCTGCGCGCGCTGGTTGTCACCCCCGCCCTGCTGGGTGCCGCCGGCCCGCACGTTCACGTCCACGCCCTCAAAGCGGTCCTTGAGGATGATGTTGACCACACCGGCGATGGCATCGGAGCCGTACACCGCCGACGCACCGGCCGCCAGCACCTCGATGCGCTCGATCAGCGCACTGGGGATGTTGGCCAGGTTGACCACGTTCACCGAGCCCTCGTAGGCCAGCGGATAGTCGGCCTGGCGGCGGCCGTTGACCAGCACCAGCGTGCGGTTCGGGCCCAGCCCGCGCAGGTTGATGGTGTTGGCGGCCGGGGTGAAGGTATTGCCGAAGTCCTCGCCCTGCACGTTGCCGGTGTTCTCGGTCAGCGCGCTCAGCGCATCGAAGGCATTGCGGTAGCCCTGCGCGTCGATCTGCTCGCGGCTGATCACCGTCACCGGCGAGGGCCCCTCGACACTGGCGCGCGGAATGCGCGAGCCGGTGACCTTCACTTCCTGCAATGTGGTGGGCGCGCTTTCCTGCGCGAAGGCCGGCAGCGAAACCAGCATCAGGGACGACAGTGCGAGCACCAGCGGACGCGGGCGCAGCGCCTTGGGGGAGGCGGACATGGGCTTCCTGGGGGGAGTTGGGCGGGTGGTAGCGGGAGCGGCCTGTGGGGCACATAACGATCCCGTAACGAAAGTGTCCTGAATGGGTGGTTTCAACGGAAATGACCAGGCCTGATGGCCTTATGCCTGAACCGAATCAGTCCCCCGGCGCCGCTCACCGCATTTTTGCAATGTTTTGAATGGTGCAGGGGGGCGGGCACGGCCATCGTGCCGGGGATGATGATCCCGTATCCCACCCCGCTTCTCCCCCCGTTGCGGCCGGTGCTGCGCCGTCACCTGCTGCAGCTGCAGGCCGCACCGGTCACCCTGCGCCCGTTCCAGCGTACCGACCTGCCGCGCTGGCGCTTGTTCGATGATCGCCGCCGGCGCGGCCGACGCCATCCGGCGGGTATCGACGAGGAAGCCCGCTTCCTGGCCCACATGCACCGTTCGCGGCTGGAGCAGGACAACGATCAGCTGATGCTGGGAGTATTCGATGACGAGCACGGCACAGTACTGGACCAGTTGCATGTCCGCCTGCAGTGCTTGCAGACGCGCTGCGCCGAGCTGCTGTCGCAGCAGCATTGGCACCCGCACGCGGATGCAGCGCTGCGGGCGCTGTGCCCGTTCCTTTTCGAGGATGTGGGCGTGCACCGCCTGTTCGTGATGCTGCCACCGGACTGCAGCAGCCCGTTCGCCACTGCACTGCACGCCTTCGGCTTCGAACAGGAAGGGCTGCTGCGCGACCATCACCTGGATCTGGACGGTTGGCAGGATCGCCAGCTGCTGGCGCTGACCGCGCCGGTCTGGCGCAGCCGCCAGCACCCCGAGAGTTAGCGGACCCGCTCCAGCGATACGCCTGCGCCGGTCAGCACCGCGCAGGCGTGGTCCTGCAGCTCTTCAGCGCTGGCCTCGTTACCGGTGCCGGGGTCCACACGGGTGGCCAGCAGGATGAAACCCGGGCCACCCTGCACCGGGTCCCGTCCCGCCACCACCAGGCTCCACTGGCCCACGTCGTCCACGCCGGCGAGGTCATAGGCCAGCAGATTGAGCGGATTGGCGGTCAGTTCCGCGCCCGGCAACAGGCGGGCCTGGTACTGATGACCACGCAGCGGCACCGGCAGCGGTGCCCAGCGGCTGCCCAGGGCAACGGCATGCGCGTCCAACGCCTGCAGCACGTCGGCACGCAGGCAATCCACGTGGATGTGCAGCTGGTGCTGCGAACGGCCGTGCGGCGAGTTCAACGCCAGGCTCGCGACGTTGCGCGGCAGCGGTTGCCGCAAGGCCTGCTCGGTATGGCTGCGCGCCTGCCAGGCCGCAGCGAAGTAGTTCGGTGCACCGCGCTGGTACAGGCTGCGGCTCTCGATACCGCTGACCTTGTCCAGCGGCATCAGCAGGAACTGGTAGTCGCCGTGCGCGTCCTTGACCAGCACATCGCGGCGGTCTGCGGCCGGCTCCACCCGCAGGCAGTCACCCCGCGGCCCTCCAGCGCCACGGCAGTCACGCTCGATCAACCGCCACAGCGCATCGGCATGAGCCGGTGGCGGCGGCGCGCTTGCACAGGCAGACAAGAGCAGAAGGGACGGCAGCAGGAAGGGGCGCAGGGACACGGAAACAACTCACGGAACAGGCACGGCACACAGCGCCGCGCTGCATTCTAGCCAGTGCGCTGCTGCAATCAGTAGGTGCCGAACGGCACTTCAACCACGATCGGTGCCCCGCCCTCGCCCGCCTGCAGGCTGTAGCGGTCCAGCGCACCATCGTCATCAGCATGCGGCTGGCGTTGGAAATGCAGCGGATAGCGAATGTCTCCCAGGCGGACGGCGCTGCCGTCGGCCTCCAGCGCGGCACCTTCGGGAATAAGCAGCCCGCCCAGGTCGCTGTAGGCGCACGGCACGTCGGCGAAGCTGTAGTCGGCCAGTTCGTCCACCCGTTGCATCGCATAGACGTGCGGCACATAGGGACGTACCGGGCTGCGGCCATTGCTCAGGTCGGTCACCCAGGCCTGCGGCAGGTGGTACTGCTCACGCAGCGCGGCCACCCCCAGCGAGGGGCTGGCCACCTGCAGGCAGCACACCGTCCGCTTGCCTTCACGGTCGAGAATAGCGAAACGGTCGCCACGGGTCGCCGCCTGCGGCAGCATGGCAAAGGCCAGATTACGCTGCGCAGGCTCGTAGCCCGCTTCGGTCTGCAGGTTGCGCCAGGCGCCGAACACCGGGGTTTCGACCGCCGCAGGTTCCGGATCGGCAGCGGAGGCGGCAGACGCCACGCCCAGCAACGACAGCGCCAGCGCCGTCATCGTCTTGTTCTTGCCGCGGAAACTGCCTGACGTCATACCGTACCCAACACCTGCGCCGGAAGGGCCCGGCCTGCCTGCTGGCGTACTGCCAGCCATTGCTCCCACTATGCAATGACCACGCTGTGCCGGCAATGACCGGGGCGCTGACGCCGTTCGCACGCCCGGTGCTATCGTTCCCGTCATCTTCCCCTGCGCAGGAGCGCTCGCATGTCCGCATTCCGTCTGTCCCTGTTGCTGCCAGCCTCTGCCCTGCTGCTGTCGGCCTGCGTCAGCACCCCTGGCCCGGAAGTCAAAGGCAGCGGCCGCTGCGACGCCAGCCAGCTGGGCTGGGCGATCGGCCAGCCGGCCAATGAGCCCAACATCCGCCGCCTGTCCCGCGAGAGTGGTGCCGGCCTGGTCAACCCGATCGGCCCCAGCACCATCACCACCAAGGACATCCGCCAGGACCGCCTGCGCGTATTCGTGGACAAGGACAACGTCATCACGTCCACGCGCTGCGAGTAAGCGCCGCCACAGTTTTTGTAGAGCCGAGCCCACGCTCGGCTGCTCTGCGGCCGGGCCACGCGAGAACCCGAGTCGAGCATGGCTCGACTCTACACTTCAGGGTTCGGTATAGCCGGCGCAGTCCGGCAGCGCCTGGTCCGGGTGGAACATGCCCTCGCGGAAGTGGAACAACCGCGTATAGGTGCACGCCGGATCCTGCTCGGTGCGCAGGTCTTTCTTCTTCAGCGGCCCCTTGGCCAGCGAATCCTCGAAGCGCGAAACACCGGCCGGGAACCGGGTCGCCACGGTCTGGTAGCGCAGCACCGGCATACCCTCGGCAGCCGTGTCCAGCGCCAGCCTCGCCGAGAAGCCGTATTCGTCGTGGCAGGCACCGGCGCGCTGCCTGATGTCCTGCTCGCTGAAACAGGCGCGGATCATCGCATTGCCCAGCCATGGCACGGTCAGCACGTCGTCGTCCACCTGGATGTCGTCCTGCAGGTGGCGCACGCGTGCCAGCTGCAGCGTGGACGCGTCGGCACCTCCACCGGAGTACATGGTGCTGAACGTGACGATGCCACCCACCAGCACATTCTGGCGGGCGCGCTGCTGCGGGTCGGTCACCGGTTCATCGCTGCCCACGCCAGGGGCCAGCCGCACGATCCATGGCCACAGCGACAGCTCGCTTTCTGCGGCACGTCGATGCTGACGTGGTAGGTGTGCGGCTTGCCCCGGCCCTGCACCTTCTCAAGCACTTCCAGCACGCTCGGCCGGTCACCCTCCTCGGCAACCGGTTGCACGCGCATGCACCAGTTGCCGTCCCGCGTGCAGTCATAAAGCCCCGACGGTCCAGTCTCACTCGCGATCAGCACCTGTCCCAGCGGCTCCATCACATTGCCGGCGGTATCGCGCTGCTGCGGCAGGATCGCGGACTGGGCCAGCGCCAGCAGCGGGGTCGCCAGCAATGCGACGCCCATGGTCGTGCGGGCAACGATGATGGGCATTGAGGAGATTCCTGCTCGTGGGATCCAGATGGTAACCGCTGCCGTTGTAGAGTCGAGCCATGCTCGACTGCTGTCTGTCGGAAAGAGCAGCCGAGCATAGGCTCGGCTCTACAGCAAAGCCAGTTTGTATCCGTCAATGCCCACTACAGTCGCAGCCACCCCACCCCTTGGCCTTCGAGGTCTGGCCGATGCCCGGGTTGAACGTATTGCTCGGGTCCAGCTGCCTGTAGAAGCCCGCCAGCGCAGGCTTGGCAGGGTACAGGTGGCCGACATTGTGCTCGGCCGGATACTCGGCGCCACGCTGGTCCAGCAGCGCCCACATCGCATGCTCGATCGCCATCGGGTCTTCACCTTTGCGCGCGATGTAGTCCTGGTGGAACACGTGGCACAGGAAGTGGCCGTAGTACAGCTTGTGCAGCAGGCGCGCGTCGATATCCGCCGGTAGCTGTTCGAACCAGTCGGCATCGTCACGTCGCAGCGCGATGTCCAGCGCGACGATGTCCTGCACCTGGTCACGATGCACTTCACGGTAGCGCACCGCGGCACCGGCCACGGCAAAGCGATGCAGGAACGCCTTGCGTCCCTCCTCCGCCGTGCAGTGGAAATAGCCGCCTTCGTGGCCGGCGAAGAAGCTGCGTAGCCAGGCCTCGGTTTCCGCAGCGTCCTGGGCAGAGACCTTCAGCAACAGGTGATGCTCGTAGCGCTGACGGAACTCGCCCATGCGCTTGGGCAGGTGCGAGGGCAGCAGGCCCGTCAGCACCTGCATCACACGGTCGGTCACGCCGCGCAGGCCCAACCGCTCGAACCAGCCATCGACACGGCTCTTCAACGCGAACGCGGCGGGCACGCGGGAAGTGCCAAGGCGGTCGATCAGCAGGAAGCTGTCCTTGCCGTAGCGCTCGCCGATATCATAGGCATCGCGGTGGATGTACTCGCCGGCAATCGGCAGGCGCTCGAAGCCGGTCAGCAGCTGGCGCCGGATCGCGGTGAGGCTGTCGATGCGGTTGCTGCCTATATAGAAGACCTCTGCAGCCTCTTTTTCGAAGGTGTCCAGGCGCACCGCGAACACTGCCAGCTTGCCGGCAGATCCCGCTGCCTCGAAGTGGCGGCTGGGGTCGGCATTGAAGCGTGCCGGGGTATCGGCGTCGACCTTGCGCACTTCCTCGGCATAGCGTGGGTCGGAAGCCGCACGGCCGTCGCCATCGCCCACGTCGGCGGCCGTGTAGTCACCGGCCTGCAGGCGCTGCAGGATCTGCTCGGGCGTATCACCCAGCGCGATGCCCAGATGATTGACCAGCTGCAGCTGGCCCTGCGCATCGACCTGCGCATACAGTGCCAGCTCGGTGTAGGCCGGGCCGCGGCGCACCAGCGCACCGCCGGAGTTGTTGCAGATGCCGCCCAGCACCGAGGCACCGATGCAGGACGAGCCGATCACCGAATGCGGTTCGCGACCCAGCGGGGCCAGCGTCTGCTCCAGGCGGTCCAGCGTGGCACCCGGCAGGCACAGCACCTGGCGGCCTTCGTTCAACAACTGGATGCCGGTCAGGCGCAGCGTGCTGACCAGCACGATCGGCCGGCCATAGTCATCGCCGTCCGGGGTCGAGCCGCCGGTCAGGCCGGTGTTGGCCGCCTGCAGGATGATCGCCGCGCCGCCCTGCACCGCTGCCTGCAGCACGTGCCACAGTTCCAGCAAGGTACCCGGACGCACCACCGCCAGTACCGGGCCATCGCCGAAGCGGTAGCCGCGACGGAAGCGGCGCGTGGCCTTGTCACCGGTCAGTACATGGCGACCGCCGACCGTATCGCGCAACTGCGCCAGCACCGCATCGTGGCCACTCATGGCAGACTGGCCAGCGAATCGCGGCCGATGTCGGCGATGCGGCGCGCGCCGGTCAGCGTCATCGCCACGCGCATTTCCTTGGCGATCAGGTCCAGCAGGTTGGCCACCCCGGCTTCGCCCTGCGCAGCCAGCGCATAGACGAAGGCGCGACCCAGCAGCACGGTGTCGGCACCCAGCGCCAGCATGCGCACCACGTCCAGGCCGGTACGGATGCCCGAATCGGCGAGAATCTTCAGGTCGCCCTGCACCGCGTCGGCGATGGCCGGCAGTGCGCGTGCGGTGGACAGCACGCCGTCCAGCTGGCGGCCACCGTGGTTGGAGACCACGATGCCATCGGCACCGAACTTGACCGCATCACGCGCGTCATCCGGGTCGAGGATGCCCTTGATCACCATCGGGCCCTTCCAGAATTCGCGGATCCACTCCAGGTCCTTCCAGGAAATGGAGGGATCGAAGTTGCTGCCCAGCCAGCCGATGTAGTCCTCCAGCCCGGTCGGGTTGCCGCGGTAGGTGGAGATGTTGCCCAGGTCATGCGGGCGCCCGAACAGGCCCACGTCCCACGCCCAGTGCGGATGGGTGATGGCCTGGCCGATACGGCGCAGCGAGGCGTTCGGGCCGCTCATGCCGGAGTGTGCATCGCGGTAGCGCGCACCCGGCACCGGCATGTCCACGGTGAACACCAGCGTAGTCACGCCCGCGGCCTGTGCCCGCTCCAGCGCATTGCGCATGAAGCCGCGGTCGCGCAGCACATACAGCTGGAACCACATCGGCCGCTGGATGGCCGGGGCGACTTCCTCGATCGGGCACACCGATACAGTGGACAGGGTGAACGGGATGCCGCGGCTGTCGGCCGCGCGCGCTGCCTGTACTTCACCGCGCCGGGCATACATGCCGGTCAGGCCGACCGGCGCCAGCGCCACCGGCATCGCCAGTCTTTCGCCGAACAGCTCGGTTTCCAGGCTCAGGTCGGACATGTTGCGCAGGATGCGCTGGCGCAGCGCGATGTCGGACAGGTCGGAAACGTTGCGCTTCAGCGTGTGCTCGGCATACGCGCCGCCATCGATGTATTGGAACAGGAACGGCGGCAGCCGGCGTTGCGCTGCGGCACGGTAATCGGTGGAGGCGGAGATGATCATGGGGTCAACCGTGTGGGGAAGGCAGGCGCGAGGCCCGCGCACGCCGGGCTTCGTTGTCATCGAGGGTGCGCAGCGTGGTGTGCACGAATTCGAGGTGGGCATGCGCGGCGGCGCGCGCGCGTTCGGGGTCGCCCGCCAGCACCGCGTCCATCATCTCGCGGTGCTGGTCGGACAACGGCGAGAAGGTCCTCGCCGAGGTGTAGAGCTTTTCGCGGCTCTGCGAGATGTTGGTCTGCAGCAGTTCGAACAGCCCGCGCATCACCTGCAGCAGCACCAGGTTGTGCGAGGCCTCGGCGATGGACAGGTGGAAGGCCGCGTCGGCCTCCGCCTCGCCGGTGGGGTCGTCCTTGCCGTGCGCGTCCATCATGGTCTGGAAGGCCTGTGCGATGCGCGCGCGGTCCTCGTCGGTGGCACGCAGCGCCGCATGCCAGGCGGTGGCACCTTCCAGCGCGTGGCGGATCTCCAGCACGTCGAAGCGGTATTCCGGGTCGCCCTGGAACAGCGGCAGGTACGGCGCCAGCGGTTCATCCAGTGCCTGCCGCGCGCGTGCCGCAGGCTCGGCCACGTAGGTGCCGCCACCGACCCGTGCGGTCAACAGACCCTGGCTGGCAAGCTGCGCGATGGCCTCGCGCAGCGCGGTGCGCGAGACCCCCAGCTGCACCGCCAGGGTGCGCTCGGCCGGCAGCCGGTCGCCCGGCCGCAGCTGTTGTTCCTGCACCAGGCCGCGCAGCTGCGCAGCCACCTTGTCCGAAATACGTTGCGTGCTCATGGCGCCATTGTGGCCCGAAGCGCGCAGCGGGTGGTTGGCCAGCCGCGCATGGCTCAGGGAATCATCCAGGTCAGCCAGTAAGCCTGGGCCAGGGTGATCAGGCCGACCATCGTGGTGAAGATCAGGCTGTGCTTGACCGTGAAGCGGAACAGATCCGATTCCTTGCCGGCCAGGCCGACCGCCGCGCAGGCAATGGCGATCGACTGCGGCGAGATCATCTTGCCGGTGACACCACCGGTGGTGTTGGCCGCTACCAGCAGCACGTCGGACACGCCGATCTGCTGCGCGGTGGTGGCCTGCAGTGCCGAGAACAAGGCATTGGACGAGGTGTCCGAGCCGGTCAGGAACACGCCCAGCCAGCCCAGGAATGGCGAGAAGAACGGGAACGCGTCGCCGGTGTGCGCCAGTGCCAGCGCCAGCGTCGCCGACAGGCCCGAATAGTTGGCGATGAAGGCGAAGGCGAGCACCATGCCGATCGAGTAGATCGGCATGCGCAGCTCACGCACGGTTTCGCCGAAGGTGCGCAGCGCCAAACGGGCCGGCATACGCAGCGCGATGATCGCGATCATCGCAGCGAGGATGATCGAGGTACCGGTGGCCGAGAACCAGTCGAACTTGTAGACGGCTTCGTAGCTCAACGGTGCATCCACGATCGGCGGCATCTTCTGCACCATCTGGTCCAGGCCCGGCACCGGGATCTTGAGCACCCAGCTTTCCAGCGGGCCACCCGCCGCGAACAGCGACTTGAACGGCTTGATGCTCCACAGCGTGACCATCGCGGTGAGGATCAGGAACGGCGACCACGCCTTGGCGATCTGGCCAATGCTGTAGCGGGGCGCTTCCAGTGCCTGTGCGGCCGCCTCGGCGCTGGTTTCGGTATCGAAGCGGAAGATCCGCACCGGCTTCCAGCGGCGCAGGAACAGGGTCAGGCACACCAGCGACGCCAGCGACGCGGTGATGTCCGGCAGTTCCGGGCCGATGAAGTTGGAGGTCAGGTACTGCGCGATGGCGAACGAGCCACCCGCAACCAGCACCGCCGGCCACGTTTCCCTGATGCCGCGCCAGCCATCCATGATCGCCATGATCCAGAACAGCACGATGATGGTCAGGAACGGCAGCTGGCGGCCGGCCATCTGGCCGATCTCGAATGCATCCAGGCCGGTGACCTGCCCGGCCACGATGATCGGAATGCCCATTGCACCGAACGCCACCGGTGCGGTGTTGACGATCAGGCACAGGCCGGCGGCATACAGCGGCTTGAAGCCCAGCCCGACCAGCAGTGCCGCGGTGATCGCCACTGGCGCACCGAAACCGGCCGCGCCCTCCAGGAAGGCACCGAAGGCGAAGCCGACCATCAGCATCTGCAGGCGCTGATCCTCGGTGACCGAGAGGATCGAGGCGCGGATGATGTCGAACTGCCCGGTCTTGACCGAGACCTTGTAGAGGAATACGGCACCGATGATGATCCAGGCGATCGGCCACAGGCCATAGACGAAGCCGAAGCCGGCCGCGCCCAGCGCCTGGGCCAACGGCATGCGGTAAAACAACAGCGCCACACCAAGCGCGATGGCCACGGTGATCGTGCCGGCGAGCCAGCCCTTCATGCGCAGCACGGCCAGGGCAATGAAGAAGAACGCGATCGGCAGCAGCGCGATCAGGCTGGACAACCACAGGTTGCCGGCGGGGTCGTACAGGTGTTGCCAAGGCTGCATGAAGATTCTCGACTGGGAACGGAGGAGCCCACCGCAAGCGGTGGGTCGCCGTGGCCGTCGATCATTGGTATTACCATTGATGATTTCGATCAGACCACTTCTAGCAGATTTAACCGCCACTCCGACGACGAGCCTATTAGACCATAGGGCTAGCCGTCATATTGGTCCGACCATTACAAACTTCATGGTAGTGCCGGCCGCTGGCCGGCAACGCGACCTTCCCTACGAAATCCGCTTCTCCAACCGCCGCATCACCGCCAGCACCAGCACGCACAGCACGCTCACCCCGATCGCGATCACGTACTTGCTGATACCCACCGCAATCCCGATGGCCGCCGCCATGATCAGCGAGCTGGCCGTGGTCAGCCCGCTGACCTGGTCCTCGCGCGAGCCGCGCAGGATGGTGCCGGCAGCAACGAAGCCTACGCAGGCCACCACGGCCTCGATGAGGCGTACCGGGTCGACCTGCAGCAGGTCGCGGTAGCGCTCCTGCTGGAAATGTTCGGCCACCGAGTCGCCGAGGCCAACGATCAATGCTGCTGCTCCGGCAATCAGCATGTGCGTACGCAGGCCAGCGGCGTGCTTGCCCATCTCGCGCTCGACGCCGAGCACGCCGCCGAACAGCATCGCTGCGGCAACGCGCAGCAGGATCGAGACATCCTGGGTAAGTTCCATTGGAAAGGTCCGGAATTTTCCCGGAGCGTCGCGCGACGATCGTGGGACGGCGGTGAAGGCGATGGCACGCCTTCTTCACCGCACGCTTTCATCCACGCATGGCGTGGATCTACTGACCGCATTCGCTCACTGTGCCAGATAGCCACCATCGATGGCATAGTACGCGCCGGTCGCGAACGAGGCATCGTCGCTGGCCAGCCAGGCTACCAACGCGGCCACTTCCTGCGGCGTACCCAGCCGCTTCAACGCGTGCCGCCCTTCCAGCGTGGCGCGCACCTTCGGGTCCATTTTCTCCAGCAGTGGCGTGCCGATGAAGCCCGGACCCACCGCGTTGACACGGATGCCGTCGCCCGCATGTTCCCACGCTGCGGTCTGGGTCAGCCCGACCACGCCGTGCTTGGCCGCCGCATAAGCAGTGGAACCGGCATAGCCCACCTGGCCCAGGATCGAGGCCATGTTGATGATGCTGCCGCCGGTTCCAGCAGCGCGCATTGCGTGGATCTGCGCACGCTGACACAGGAACACGCTGGTGAGGTTGACGTCGATCACGCGCTGCCAGCCATCGATCGGATAGTCACCGCTGCTGGCCGCCGGCCCACCGATACCGGCGTTGTTGACCGCCACATGCAGGCCGTCGAGTTCCTTGATGGTGCGCTGCACCGCCGCCTCCACCGCTGCATCGTCGGTGACGTCCAGCGCGATGCCAATCGCCTGTGCACCGGCATCGCGCAACTGCGCCACGGTGGCATCCACCGCATCCTGCTTCAAGTCCCAGACCGAGATCCGCGCGCCGGATGCCGCCAGGGTCTGCGCCACGGCCAGACCAATGCCGGACACACCGCCGGTCACGATCGCGGTCTTGCCGGTGAGTTGGTAGTCAATCATCTGCGTTCTCCGTCGGTGGGGGGTATCCAAGTGGCCTGCAACAGCCAACCGCCCCACCCTACGCGCGCGCCCGTGACGGCCAGGCTGACATCGCATCTTCAGGTGATCGTTCCAGCCATAAGACCTCAACTGAAGTTTATGTATGGAATTACGTACGGATATGCATGCAAAACGCCGGCGTATGTTCGGCAGCATTTCACTTTGGCCGTAATCGCCAATCGTTTTGACCTTATTGAGGTCAAAAGCGCGCGAATCGCGGCGACAATGGGAAACACTTCCAGTTTCTTCGACACATCCAATTCAACCTGTGTTTGCGCAGAGCGATGTCCCGATATTTCACTTTTGCTGATTACCGCCACTTCGGCGAACGCCATGGCTACGACTACCGGATCGAAGGGAGTGAACTGCGCGACGACCAATGGGCAGGGCGTGGCGACGTCCACGAGCAGTCACTGCGCGGTGGCCTGGGCCTGATCGCCTCGGACGTGCACAACCGGTTCACCTACACGGCCACCGCTGTGCACGGTGCCGGCCTGACCATCCGCCTGATGCTGCAGGGCGAAGTGGATGTCCAGTTTCCTCGTCGCAAGGGGTTCACGCTGCGCGCCGGCACAGGCATGACCACAAGTCACCATGAACCTGTTTCCATGGCCGGTCTGCATCCTGGTGGCAGCCACCTGCGCGGGGTCAGCTTGAGCGTACCGGCCGATCTGGACGTGGACACGCTGCGCCTGCCGGCACTGCAACGGGTCCTTCATTCCCCTCTGCAGTGCCGCCACTGGGCCATTCCGCATGCCTTGCTGCCAACGCTCGCCCAATTGTTCGACAGTCCCTGGCAGGACGACATCGATGCGCTGTGGCGCGAAGGCGTGGCCCTGCAGGTGTTGGCCGTCGGCCTCCAGGCCGAGGATATGCAGACCGAGCATGTACGCACACTGCGCGCCGGCCAGCGCGAGCGGCTGGAGCGCGTGCGTGCCTACCTGCATGACGACCCCAGCCATGCCCACAGCCTGATCGAACTGGCCCAGCTGGCCTGCATGAGTCCCAGTTCGCTGCGCCGCCACTTCGCACAGCAGTATGGAAGCTCGGTGTTCGACTATCTGCACGAACAGCGCATGCGCCACGCCGAACAGGGCCTGCGCGAGGACGGCTGGACAGTTGAACAGGCCGCTGCGGCCTGTGGTTACCGCCATCCCAGCAACTTCGCTGCGGCGTTCCGCAAGCGTTTCGGACTGGTGCCCAGCCGCTGGCGCACGGGCCCATCGAAGGTGGACTGAAGGCCCGGGCCCTGGCAGGTGTCGACCTTGGTCGACACGCTCCTGCGCCATCGCGGATGCCGGCCAGCGGCCGGCACTTCCACGTGCTGCCGGGCATGGCCCGGCTTCATCATGAGCAGCTCAATACACCGGCAGATCGATGTAGCTCGCCTGTGCCGCGCTATGCCAGACGCGCTGCGTGGCCTTCTGGTAATCGCCCGGCCTGGCCAGGTAAATATTCGGCACGTAAGTCTGCGGGTTGCGGTCATACAGCGGGAACAGGCTGGACTGCACCTGCACCATCACCCGGTGGCCCTTCTGGAAGGTGTGGTTGGCGTTGGGCAGATCGAAGCGATACGGCAGCACCTGGTTGGCGGCCAGAGGCTTCGGATCGGTGAAGCTCTCGCGGTAGCGGCCACGGAAGATCGCCAGCGACACCGGCAACTGGTAGCCCCCCATCTCCGGCGTGGACGCTTCCTGGTCCGGATACACGTCGATCAGCTTCACCACCCAGTCGCTGTCGGTGCCACTGGTCGAAGCCTGCAGGTGAACCACCGGCGCGCCGCCGATGCGCAGCGGCGCGGTCAGCGGTTCGGTGATGAAGGTCAACACGTCCGGGCGCCCATCGACGAAGCGCTGGTCCTTGACCAGCCAGGTGGTCCACATGTCGCGGTCGCCGAAGCGGACCGGGCGCGGCACGAACGGCACCGGCTTGGCCGGGTCGGACACGTATTCCTCGAAGTCGCCCTCGCCCGCCGCCGGTGCCTGGAACGCCAGCTTGCCGCCGGCGCGCAGGTACAGCGGCTTGCTGCTGGCGGAACAGCCCTTGTCACAGCTGCGCGGCCAACCCTTCAGGCGGTCCCAGTGGTTTTCGCCGGTGTTGTAGATCAGCACCGGTGGCGTATCGGCCTTCGGCGCGCCATCCACCAGGTACTGGTCGAAGAAGGGCTTGAGCACGTCGCGGCGGAACTGCAGCGCGGTATCGCCGTCGAACTTCAGCGCACCCAGTTCGCTGCCGCTGTAGTTCACCTGGCTGTGTCGCCACGGGCCCATCACCAGGTAATTGCGGTTGTTGCCGCTATCGCGTCCTTCCATCGCCTGGTAGGCGTGGTTGGCACCCCACATGTCCTCCTGGTCCCACAGGCCCTGCAGCCACATGGTCGGCACCTTCAGCGGTGTCTTTGCCATCACCGCGTCCAGCGCCTGGCCCTGCCAGAAGCCGTCGTAGGCCGGATGCTCGACCAGCTTCTTCCACCAGGTCAACTGGTCCACGCCGGTGAAACGCGCGTAGTCGCCTGCCGAGCCGATGCGGAGGAAGGTGCTGTAGTCGTCGTAGCCGAGGCTGGGCAGCGACGTACCCTTGCCGCGCTTCTCGGTCTGCATGGCGAAATAGTTGAAGTTGACCTGGCGGAACGCACCGTAGTTGAGCCAGTCGTCGCCCATCCAGCCATCAACCATCGGGCTCTGCGGTGCGGCCACCTTCAGTGCCGGGTGCGGGTCGGTCAGCGCCATCACCACGGTGAAACCCTCGTACGACGAACCGAGCATTCCGACCTTGCCATTGCTCTCCGGCACGTTCTTCACCAGCCAGTCGATGGTGTCCCAGGCGTCGGTGGAATGGTCGACTTTGGTGTTGTTCAATGGCCCGCGCAGCGGCCGGGTCATCACGTAATCGCCCTCGGAGCCATACTTGCCGCGGATATCCTGGAACACGCGGATGTAGCCGCCGTCGACGAACACCTCGTCACCCTGCGGCAACAGGTCGCGCATGCGCGGCGAATCACTGCGGCTGGCGCGACCGGCAGCATCATAGGGGGTCCGGGTCAGCAGAATCGGCGCATTGTGGGCGCCCTTGGGCACCACGATCACCGTATACAGCTTGGTGCCATCACGCATCGGCACCATCACCACGCGCTTGTCGTAGTCGCGACCGACATCCGGGGCAACGAAGGGCTTGCCGCTGATATCCGGGGTCATCGGCGGGGTATCGGCGGCCAGCACGGTGCTGGACAGGCAAAGGGCAATGGCTACAGCGACGGCACGCACACGCATGGACAACCCCTCCCGGCAGGAAAGCCTCAAGCCTACTCCTGCCCCGGGCCGTGAAGTGTGTGCAGGCTTTGCATTCTGCGGTGGATGCGGGTAGGACTGATGGCACATGTGCCGCTACGTTTGCCGACGACAGGTAGTGCCGGCCGCTGGCCGGCAACTTCATGATCCTGCGGCACGTTACGACGGTTGCCGGCCAGCGGCCGGCACCACCGATCAATCTGCCGTTACCTCATGCAGCGCCAGCCAGCACCAGCGCCCCTGTTCTTGCCTCAGTACCGCCAGCGACTCCCGCCATGCGGGTGCGCCACCGTCGATCGAATGACCTTCGCGATAGCGCAGCACCGCCAGCGGTGATATCGCATCCACCGCCTGCACGGCTTCGATGGAAGTCTGCAGCCCCGGCCGCGCGCCATGGCCACCCGCGAACAGTGCCTGCACGGCATTACGGTCCAGCCTGCGACCCGCGATGCCGACCATGCTGAAGTCCGCGCAGAAATGCGCCATCAGATCATCCAGCGCATCCGCAGCCACCTCGGCCCGGAACCAGGCCTGCAGTTTGTCGTGCAGGTGGTGGATTTCATGTTCTGCGGTCGTAGCCATCAAGTGTTCTCCGGTTGCGAAAGGGTGATCCTCTGCGGCCGACGCAGCAACGCCATCGGCAACAGCGTCATTGCGGCGGCCAGACCCAGAGCCACGCTGGTGGCGCGTGCTGGCAGCCACTGCATGGCCAGCGCCAGCAACAGCGCAATGGCGGCAGTACCCAGGCAGAAACTGAGCTGACGGTTGAGGTTCCAAAGGGCACTGGCATCGCCCAGCGCTTCACCCTCCACGCCGTGGAAAGCCAGCGTCTGCGCGGTGCTGCTGCACAGGCTGCCGCCGGCGCCCATCAGCGCGAACAGCAGCCCGGCCAACGCGAAGGCCGGCTGTGGCAGCAGCGCCATCAACAGCAGGCCGCTGGCCTGAAGCAGCATGCCCACGCGTAGTACCGTGGCCGGGCCGAAACCGGCCAGCAGGCGTTTGCTGGCAGTAATCGCCACGGCCGAGGCCAGCGCCCAGGGCAGCATCAACGCGCCGATGCGTGCCGCGCTGTAACCGGCCTGGTGCAGCTGCAGGGTACTGACCAGCTGGCTGCCGATGAACACACCGGGCACTGCCAGATAGACCAGCATCGCCAGGCGCAGGCCCCGATGGGACAGCAGCGACCAGCGCAGCAGGGGCTGCGCCTGCTGCCGTGCATACCGCAGGTGGGCCGCCGCCAACAGCATTGCGATCAACAGCAGTACGGCACCGGCGGCCCGATGGCCGGGTTCACCCAGCCAGGTCAACGCCAGCAGCAGCGCGCCCAGCGCCAGCATCGCGGTGGACAGCGCATAGGCCTGCAGGCGCGGCGCACTGCGCGCGCCATCGGCCGGCATCCACGCCAGCACCAGTCCAATCGCCACCACGGCCAGCGGCAGGCTGGCCCAGAGCACGCCGCGCCAGGACAACCACTGCACCAGCAGCCCACCGAGCGCGGGCGCCAGTGCTGGTACCAGCAGCGCAACCAGCAGGATGCGGCGGGTCAGCGCGCCACGCTGGTCGGGCGTGCACTGCCGGTACGCTGCCGCCTGTGCCACCGGAATCAGCAGGCCACCGGCCAGGCCCTGCAGCAGGCGCCAGCCCAGCAGCCAGCCAATACCCGCTGCTGCGCCGGCCAGCGCAGCGGCAACCGCGAACAGCAGCAACGCCACCAGCAGCAGGCGACGCTCACCACAGCGCGCGGCCAGCCAGGGCGCCAGCGGGATCACCACGCTCAGGCCCAGCATGTAGGCGGTGCCCACCCAGGCCAGGGTGCTGATATCGGCGTGCAGCTCCGCTGCCAATACCGGATAGGCCACCGTGGCGATGAACATGTTGACCAGATCCAGAGCGAACACCAGCAGGAAGATCGCCTCATGGCGCAGGCGGGGAGACGGCATCGGCGGCGCTCCAACAGGGAAGCGGCCAGCATGCCGTGCGGGCCTTGTTGGAAAAACACGACAGCAACTGCAACACTGTCAAATCCACTTTGACAATGAATTGCCATGGTCAGCCTCGATCGCTTCGATATCTTCCGCGCCGTGGTCGAGGCCGGCAGCCTGACCGCTGCGGCTGATCGCCTCGGCCTCAGCCGCGCGGTGGTCAGCTTCAACCTGAAGCGGCTGGAGCAGGAGCTGGGCGTGACCCTGCTGTTGCGCAGTACCCGCCACCTGGCCCTGACCGAGGCCGGCGAACAGTTCCTGCAACACTGCGTGCAGGCACTGGATGCCGCACAGGCAGCCATCGATGCCGCGCGCCGCGACCAGCACCAGCTGCAGGGTGTGCTGCGCCTGACCACCACGCCGGAGTACGCCCAGCTACGCTTGATTGCTGCGTTGGAGGCGTTTCGTGCGCGGCACCCGGCCCTGCAGCTGCACCTGTCGACCTCACCGGCACCGGCCGACCTGATTCCCGAGCGGTTCGACCTGGCAATCCGTCTTGGCCGCCTGCCGGATTCGGGCCTGCACGCCAGCGAACTGGAACGCCATCCACTGTGCCCCGTGGCGGCTCCGTCCCTACTGGCACGCCTGCCCTCTGCCGATGCTGCCGACGACCCCGTGCAGCTGGGCGCCCTGCCCCGCCTCGGTTACCCGCGCCTGGCCGACGTGCCGGTGATCGCGCCTGATGGCAGCGGCGCCCTGTTTGCCACCAACCCGGGCAACGCGGTGGTACGCGTGGATGGTGCCAGCAGCCTGCGCGCGTTCGCCCTGGCCGGCGCCGGGGTCACCGTGCTGCCACGCTGGCTGATCGAGGACGACCTGGCCCAGGACCGGCTGCGCCCGGTGCTGCGCCAGCACCGCTTCCCGCAGCAGAGCGTGTACGCGGTCTACCCGCACAGCACGCAGCCCTCGCCGAAGGTGCGGCAGCTGATCGATTTCCTGCGCGGGTGGTTTGGCAGCGCGCCTGTGTGACTTCCGCGCTCGCCGGGCATGGCCCGGCGCTACCCGATCACCACAGCCCTGGTAGCGCCGGGCCACGCCCGGCGAGCGCAGCGGTACCCCACAAACAAACACGGCCCCTTCCGGGGCCGTGTCTTCAAGGCATCAGCGCAGCACCTGCTCCACCAGCTGCACGTCCACGCTCTGCAGCGGCTCGGCCGCATTGCGCGACAGCTGCACCTGGTAGGTGCCGCCGTCGATCTTCCACTGGCGGGCCTGCGCATCGTAGTGCGCCAGCGTCTTCGGCTCGGCTTCGATGCGGATGCGGCGCTGTTCGCCCGGCTGCAGGGTCACCTTGTCATAGCCGATCAGGCGGATCGGCGTGGTGCTGCCGGCCGGCAGCTTCAGGTACAGCTGGGCCACGTCGGCACCGGCGCGCTTGCCGGTGTTGCGAATGTCCACGCTGGCGACCAGGCGCGAGCCTTCCACGCTCACCTTCAGGTTGTCATAGGCGAACGAGGTGTAGGACAGGCCATGGCCAAAGGCGAAGGTCGGGGTCAGGCCCTTGACCGCCATCCACTTGTAGCCGACGTTGGCGCCTTCGATATCGAAATCGAACACATCACCGAACGGCTTGGCGGGCTTGAAGCCGAGGCCGTCGATGTGCGGGCGCGGCAGCTGCGATTCGTCCACCACCCAGGTCACCGGCAGGCGGCCCGACGGATTGACCTGGCCGGTCAACAGCGCGGCAATGCCTTCGCCACCGCGGATGCCCGGGTACCAGGCCTGCAGCATCGCCGGCACCTGTGCCAGCCATGGCGTGCGCACCGGGCCATTGGTTTCCAGCACCAGCACGGTCTTCGGGTTGGCCTTGGCCACCGCCGAGATCAGCGCGTCCTGGTTGTCCGGCAGCTGCATGTCCGGCAGATCCACCGATTCGGCGGCCCACTGGGTGGCGAACACGATGGCCACATCCGCCTGCGCGGCTGCCTTGGCCGCGGCGGCGACGTTGGTGCCGTCCACGTACTCGATGGTCGCGTCCGGACGCGCTGCGCGCAGCGATTCCAGCGGCGAGGACGGGTGGAAGATCACCGGGCCCGGCCAGGTGGTCGGCAGCACGCCCGGCACCGCATTGGTGCCCTTGGCGGTCACGCCCACCATCGACGAACCACCACCACCGATCACGCCCTTGTCGGCATGGCCGCCAATGATGACGATGCGCTTCACCGTGTCGGCCAGCGGCAGCAGGTTGCCTTCATTGCGCAGCAGCACGCTGCCCTCTTCCACCGTGCGCTGGGCGACGGCGAAGCCGGCCTCGGCATCCACCTTCTGGTGCTGCGGCGGGTTGTCGAAGTTGCCATGCAGGAACATGGTGCGCAGGATGCGCGCGACCATGTCATTCAGGCGCGCCTGCGGCACCACGCCGCCATGCACGGCCAGGCGCAGCGGCTCATCGAAGAACACCGCCGCGTCGAACACTTCACCGGCCGACTGCTGGTCCAGGCCGGCCAGCGCCGCCTTCGAGCCGCTGTGCACGCCGCCCCAGTCGGACATCACGAAGCCGGGGAACTTCCATTCCTGCTTCAGCACCTGGTTCATCAGGTAGCCGTTCTCGCAGCCGTAGGTACCATTGATCTTGTTGTACGAGCACATCGCCACGCCCGGGCGGCCGGCTTCGAGCGCGATCTCGAAGGCCAGCAGGTCCGACTCGTGCATGGCCTGTTCGCCGATGCGCACGTCGTGGAAGTTGCGCCGGGTCTCCATGTCGTTCAGCGCGAAGTGCTTCATCGAGGAGATCACGTGCTGGCTCTGCACGCCCTGGATCAGCGCGCCAACCATCGAGCCGGCCAGCAGCGGATCCTCACCGGCATATTCGAAGTTGCGGCCGTTGCGTGGGTCGCGCTGCAGGTTGACGCTGCCCGACAGCAGGATGTTGAAGCGCTGCTGCCATGCCTCGCGGCCCATGGTCGCGCCGCCGGCGAAGGCGACTTCGCGGTTCCAGCTGGAGGCGGTGGATGGGCCGGACGGCATTGCGGTGGCGAAATCGCCCGGGCGGATGCCGCCCGGATTGGTCACGCCGACACCGGCATCGGCCGACTGCTGCGACGGGATGCCCAGCCGCGGTACGCCCGGCACGAAGCCGGCCGAACCGACCGCACCTTCCGGCAGCGGGCCACCGTCTTTGCCCAGCCCGAAGTAGCTGTGCAGCATCTGGAACTTCTCATCCTCGGTCATCGCCTTCAGCAGCAGCGCAGCGCGCGCATCGGCGTTGAGGGCGGTGTCCATCCATGGCTTTTCGCCGTGCTTGTCGGCGGCATAGGCCAGTGTCAGCAGGGTGGCGCGCAGGGTGCTGCCCTCCATCTTGAACGGTGCGCTGCTGGCGGCCTGGAAGCCGTCGCTGAAATAGCTGGCATCGGCTTCCAGCGCCACACGCGCCGGATCGAAGCCTGCGGCCTTGGCCGATTCACCGGCCACTGCGCCGAGCAGCACCGCCGGGGCGCCCAACCGCGAACGGGTGACCAGCGCCGGCAGCTGCGCCGCACCTGCACCGGCATCGGTATAGACCGCCACGGTATGGCGGCCATCGTCCAAGCGCAGGTAGTTCAGGCCTGGCTGGTCGGGGCCGGATTCGGCGGCGATCGGCAGCCGGGTCAGCACGGCCTGGCCGCGCTGGGTCTGGCCGTCGTCCTTGCCGGCGGCAACGAAGCGGTATTCATAGCCCAGGCCGTCGGCCAGCACCTGCAGCGGATCGACCTGGCCGATGCCGCGCTGCACCTGGCGCACGCTCACCGCGTCCACCTTCAGGCTCTTCAGTTGCGCCGCCAGGGCCGGCATCGCCTCGGCGTTGGGCGCCTGTTCCAGGGTCAGCACAGTGAACGCGGCGGGGTCGGCCCAGGCCGGAGCGGCCAGTGCGGCAGACAGGGCCAGAGACAGTGCAAGCGGTTTTGTAAACGTTTTCATCGGCAGGCGTAATTCCGTTGCCAAGGCAATCGGTCCAGGGAAAGTGCCGCCGAAGGGTGCAGCGTTCATGCCGCGCAGGGGTTGCCGGGCAACGTCCCGCAGGCCGAAGGGCGGGCCGGTCTGCGCGCGGGACCCTCCTCCCGGCGTGACAACCTGCCTGCCCGGGCCGCGCAGGGCGACCCAATCCTGTGAAGATTGTGCGAGGGCGTTCACGCCTGTCAACAGGACCTAAGTCACAGGGGCAACCTGGCCCGCAGTTATCAGGCCATCACTGGCGGTCATCAGCGCGCCGCGCAGGGCTGCCGATAATGCAGGTCCCTGGCCACGAATCGAGCCCATGAACGTACATCGTGACTTCGACCATCTCTGGCGCGACCGCTGTGACACCTCCAGCCAGCGCGCACCGCGCGTGCTGATCCGGGTGTTCGTGGCTCCGGGCGAGCTGGAGCGCAGCGTGGCCTTCTACGAGCAGTTGCAGGGCGTGGTGGCCGATGCGGGCTTCCCGTTTCCGGAAGCCGGGCTGCGCCTGGCCATGGTCGGCGCCTTCCTGCTGATCGAAGGCAGCCAGGCGGCGCTGGCCCCGTTCACTTCGACCACGGGGACACTGCTGGTCGATGACGTTCGGCCCTATCACGACAAACTGGTCGCGGCTGGCGCCGAGATCATCTTCCCGTTGCAGGTGGTACCGACCGGGGCGGCGTTCAACGCGGTGCATCCCGATGGCACGGTGGTCGAGTACGTGCATCACCGGCCCGACCCGCACGGCCGGTGAGGGTGCGCACGGCCGGGCTGCGCCCGGCACCCGCGGTAGTGCCGACCGCTGGCCGGCAACCTCAAAAGCAAAGGCGGCTATCCGTGGGGTGGCGGGGTGGGTCCGGCTGCGGGGGGCGCTGCAAGTACGTCCATGTAAGCTCGGTCGCCCCTTGCTCGTGTGCGCTGTCCTGCGCACACGGCAAGACCTGGGTTGGGCGTCCTGCCCAACCCGCCCGAGGCATGCCTCGGGCCCATGGCGCTCACGCCCCCGCAACCGGACCCACCCCGCCTTCTACAGTCTCTCGCGACCTGCAGTAGATCCACGCCATGCGTGGATGCTCTTCGTTTCATTGTCGAATTACTCGATTCCGATGGAGATTCATCCACGCATGGCGTGGATCTACAATCCCGTCATGTCTTCCCCCGCCCTGCCCTGGAACGGCACGTTGCTGCTGGATGCGCACGCCGCCGTACTGCACGGTCATGCCGGTGACAGCGCTTCGCATGCGCACTACGCCCATCAACTGCTGTTGAGCGACGGTACGTCCTGGCACATCGAGATCGATGGCGTGCAGCAGCAGGGCCAACGGCTATGGCTGCCTTCGTTCCAGCCGCACGCGATCCTGTCAGCGCCGGAAGCGGGCTGTACGGTATTCCTTGAGCCGGCGCATGCCGATCCCGAACAGATCCAGCGGCACCTGCATGCGCTGCCGGGTAACGCGCTGGCGCTGCACGACTGGCTGCCACGGCTGAGCCGCCCGCAACCGCTGGACCGCCGCGTGCAGGCGGCACTGGCCCGTATCGCCCAGCACCTGCCTGGCCCGGTGCCGGCTGCCGACATCGCCAAAGCGGCGCACCTATCGACCAGCCAGCTGCACCGGCGCTTCCAGTCCGAGCTGGCAGTGACCTTGCGCGGCTGGGTGCTGTGGCAACGGCTACGCACTGCGCTCACGCATCATCTGAGCGGTCACAACCTGACCGACAGTGCGCATGCCGCTGGATTCGCCGATCTGGCCCATCTCTCGCGCAGCCTGCGCCGCATGTTCGGCATCGGTGCCGCGCAGCTGCAGGGCCTGCAGCTGCGCGCGGCCTGACATGTTCAATCATTCGCGCCTGCGCAGGCCTTCCGGCAACTCCGGCACCTCGCCATGCGGCAGTTCGCGGAACGGCGCCAGCAGCTGCCCCGGATAATCGCGCGGATAGTCCGGTTGGCTGCCGATGCCGAGGTCGCGTTGCTGCAGCCGATAGCCCGGTGCATCGAAGGCGGTCCCCAACAGGTGATCCCATGCGGTCAGGAACAGGCCGAAGTTGACGTCGCCGGCGGTGCCGTAACGCATGTGGTGGAAGCGGTGCAGCGGCGCCCATGCCATCACCCGGCCCAGCACGCCGGGACGCATGTCCACGTTGGAGTGCTGCAGCAGCAGCTGGATGGCAATGGCGAAGGCCAGCACCGCAGCCACCGGCATCGGCAGGCCCAACAGCAGCAGCGGCAGTACGCCACCCACCGCTTCGGCCGCCTGGTGCAGCGGGTGTTTCATCAGCCCGTTGAAGCCGTACATGCGGGTGACGCTGTGGTGCACCGCATGCAGCCGCCACAACCAGCCGATGCGATGGCTGGCGTAGTGCACCAGGGTGATACCGAGATCAGCGCAGACGATGGCCAGCAGCGCCTGTAGCGCGAATGGCCACTGCAGAGGCCAGGCCTGCCATGGAATGATTGCCGCCAGCAGCGGCACCGCCGCGATCGACAGCAGGTTCAGGCTTTCATTGACCAGTGCATGCAGGGCGTCACGCAGGCTGTCGCCGTGGTCGTGATTGAACGCGGGGTCATACGGCCACGCGCGCTCGGCGGCGAACGAAACCGCAATGGCGGCCGCCAGCAAGGCCAGCAGCCACAGCGGGTCACCGTGGCAGTGGCCGATCCAGACGACGGCAGTGGCGACGAATCCAAGCAGGAACAGCGGGGCATACAGGCGGAGCATCCAGTGCTTCATGGGCAACCCGGAAAGTGAGGGGCCTGCATGCTGGCGTGGCGTGTGGATTGCTGGCTTGAACAAACGGCGCAACTCTGCGGGCACCACGCTTCCCACATCCACGCATGGCGTGGATCTACAATGGCGCCCTCATCGCGCCCGGGGCCGGCATGGATTCCTTCAACCTGATGCGTGCCTTCCGTCGCATCGTCGAACGCGGCGGGCTCGCTCGTGCCGCCGAAGACCTGGGCATGTCGCCGGCCGGGCTCAGCAAACAGCTGCGCACGCTGGAAGCGCATCTGGGCGTGGTACTGCTGCAGCGGACCACGCGGCGCATGAGCCTGACCGAGACCGGCCACGCCTATTATCGCGAATGCTGCCGCCTGCTCGACGAACTGGACGCATTGGAACGTGGCATCGCCGAACAGCGTGGCGAGGTGGCCGGGCGCCTGCGTGTCAATGCACCGCAGTCGTTCGCGCTGAGCACGCTGTCGCCGCTGCTGCCCCGCTTCCTGCAGCAGCATCCGCAGCTGTCGCTGGACCTGGTGATGGAAGACCGCCTGCTCGACGCGGTCGGCGAAGGTTTCGATGTGTCGCTGCGGCTGCGTGCCGAGCTGGATGATTCACGCCTGGTGGCGCGCCGGCTGGCGTCGCTGCAGCAGGTGCTGTGCGCGGCCCCGTCCTACCTGCGGCAGCATCCGGCACCGCAGGCGGTGAACGATCTGCAGGCGCACAGCGTGCTGGCCTACAGCCTGTCCGACTCCCCCGGCAGCTGGCCGTTGCTCGGCCCTGATGGCCAGGTGACGATCACCCTGCCAGCGCGCGTCACCGTCAACAACAGCCTGCTGCTGCGCGACCTGCTGGTGGCCGGCATGGGCATCGGCGCCCTGCCCTCGTTCCTGGCGGCACCCGCACTGGCCCGTGGCGAACTGCAGCAGGTGCTGCCCGACCACCGCTATCCGCCGCGCTTCGTGCATGCGGTCTACCCCACGTCGCGCCATCTGCAACCCAAGGTGCGTGCCTTCATCGATTTCCTGCACGCCGAGCTGCCCGGCTGCGCTGGCCTGGATTCGTAACCGCCAGCGAAAACTGAGCTGCCCGCGGCGTGCTGTTTCGGCCACGCCGCGCTGCCTACTCTGCCGCCTCCCCTCTCACCGATGGCAGGCAGATGTCTTCCGTTCCTTCCCCCACCACCGCCGCGCCGGTGGTCGATTTCTTCCACGACGTGGTCTGCGGCTGGTGCTTCGTGCTGGCCCCGCGCCTGCAGCAGGCCTGCGCCGAACTCGGCATCCAGGTACGCCACCGCAGCTTCGTGCTGCAGGACTCGCGCGCGCAGATGGTCGAAGTGTTCGGCTCGATGGAGCGCGCCAAGGCGATCATCCTGCGCCACTGGACCGACTGCGCCGCGCATGAAGACACCGCGCGCATCGATATCGAAGGCATGCGCGCGCAGGACTTCGAGTATCCGTCCGGCTGGCTCGGCGCACTGGCCTGCCAGGCTGCCGGCATGCTCGGTGGCAACGACGCCCATGGCGCGATGTTTGATGCCGTGCAATGGGCGCACCTGCACCAGCACCGCAACATCGGCGACGCCGAAGTCCTGCTGGATATCGCCGAAGCGCTGGGCCACCCGCGTGGCGCCTTCGCTGACCACATGCGCAGCGACGCAGTAGCCCGGCGCGTGCAGGCCGACCGTGCCGAAGCCGCGACCCTCGGCATCCGCTCCATTCCCACCGTGATCGGCGGCAACGGCCTGCGCCTGCAGACCCTGCCGCTGCCACACCTGCGCCAAGCCCTGGCGCACCTGGTCGCGGCCTGAGCCGCGCCCCCCCACCCTGCAAGGAGACTCCCCATGACCCCACGTACCCTGGCCACCGCGCTGGCCCTGCTGCTGGCCGGCACCGCAGCTTCCATCACCGTATCCGCGCACGAACGCGTCCCCTCCGGCCAGCAGGTCGGCACCAGCCCCTGGGGGCCGAAGGACGAGATCGGCCGCCTCAACCTGATCACCGAGGCCTCGCGTGCGGCGATCCTGTCGCGGGTCAGCGGCGGCAAGGCCTATGACCTGGCCACCGAGTACTACGTCGGCATGCCCAGCTGGCAGGATGCCGGCGACCCGCACTACCAGTTCTGGATGACCCACACCCCGCGCGGCACGGTGATGGACGACCCGATGGGCGTGGGCGAGACCATGAACCTCACCCGCAGCTACACCGGCACCGCGTTCTCGATGTACAGCCACACCGGCACCCACATCGATGCGCTGAACCACTTCGGCATCCACGGGAAGATCTGGAACGGCTTCGAGGCCGACAAGCATCTCGGCGATCGTGGCTGGAATGTCACCGGCATCGAGAAGTTCCCGCCGCTGATCGCGCGTGGCGTGCTGATCGACGTGGCCGCCGCCAAGGGCGTGGACATGCTGCCGGACAGCTATCGCGTCACCCGCCAGGACCTGAAGGATGCGCTGGCACGCCAGAAGGTGAAACTGCAGCAGGGCGACGTGGTGCTGATCCGCACCGGCCGCATGCGCCTGTTCGAACAGCCCAGGGCCTACATGGCCAACCCGCCGGGCATGGGCCTGGATGCGGCACGCTTCCTGGTCGAGGACGGCGGCGCGATGATCGTCGGTGCCGACAACCTCAGCTTCGAGACCTTCCCCTCCGAGGTGTCCGACGACTACGTGCCGCTGCACACCTACCTGCTGGCACAGCAGGGTGCGCCGATCATCGAGCTGGTGGCGCTGGACGAACTGGCCCGCGACAAGGTCTACGAATTCGCCTTCATCGGCGGCCCGCTGAAGATCCGCGGTGGCGATGCCGCGCCCCTGCGCCCGGTGGCGTTGCCGGTCCACCCGTAACCGCATCCTGTGGGTGCCGACCTTGGCCGGCACTCCTCCCCCCTTCAGCAACCTGAAACCCGGCCCTCGGATTTCATTAGTAATTCTACTTACAACGCGAGTAGCATGTCTGGTCTCAGCCCCTGATACCGGCCCGTCGATACTCGCGCCATGCCCGCCGTTTCCGCCCGTTCCTGCCGTTTCCAGCCCACCCGGCGCCTCCCCGGGAGGATCGGCTGATGGGTGCGGTCGTTGCCCTCGACCGGCTGCTGGACGGGCGCCAGCTGTGGCGCGGCCCGGCCCGCCAGGGCCCAGCCAGCGACCATCTGGCCAGCGGCCATCCGGCACTGGATGCACGCCTGCCCGGCGGCGGCTGGCCGGCCAGCGGACTGTGCGAGGTGCTGCAGGCGGCGCCCGGCGTTGGCGAACTGGCGCTGGTATGGCCGGCACTGGCCAGGCTGAGCCAGCGCGACCGCCCGATCGTCCTGGTCGCTCCGCCCTACCGTCCGCATGCCCCGGCCTGGGCCGCCGCCGGGCTGGACCTAGGCCAGTTGCAGATCATCCACGCCGCGCCGAAGCAGGCACTGTGGGCCGCCGAACAGTGCCTGCGCTCTGCGGCCTGCGCGGCGGTACTGTGCTGGCCGCACCAGGCCGACGACCGTTCACTGCGCCGGCTGCAGGTGGCTGCCGACAGCGGCCAGTGCTTGGGCTTCGTGTTCCGCGAGGCGCAGGCCGCGCGCAATCCCTCCCCGGCCAGCCTGCGCCTGCAGCTCGACCACGGCCAGGTGCGGGTGCTGAAGTGCCGTGGCGGGTTGCCGCCGGCGCAGCCGTTGCCGCTGGCCATCGCCCACTGAGGACGCGCCATGCACTGGGCCTGCCTGTTGTTGCCGCAGCTGGCGCTGGACAGCGTGCTGCGCCTGCAGCCGGATCCGCAGCGGCCGCTGGTCCTGCTGCAGGGGCCGGCGCAGCGTCGCGTGCTGCGCGCGGTCAGCCCGTCGGCACGTGCAGCAGGGCTGCGCCCAGGCATGCTGCTTTCGGCTGCGCAGGTACTGGTGCAGGACATGCAGCTGCACGACTACGACCCGAGTGCCGAACAGCACACCCGGCAGCTGCTGGCCAGCTGGGCCTATGCCTACAGCTCGCAGGTCAGCCTCGATTTTCCGCATGCGCTGGTGCTGGAAATCGGTGCCAGCCGCGCCCTGTTCGGTGACTGGCTGACGATCCAGCAGCGCCTGCGCAACGAACTGCACGAACTCGGCTTCCGCCACCGCCTGGTGGCCGCGCCTACCCCACATGCCGCGCGCGTGCTGGCCAACGTCCACGATGGCCTCGGCCTTGATGCGCAGCAGCTGCCGGCGGCGCTGGCGCAGCTGCCCCTGGCACGTTGCGGCCTGCCCAGCGAGGCGGTGACCGTGCTTGGCCGTTCCGGCCTGCGCACGCTGGGGGCGGTGCTCAAGCTGCCGCGCGACAGCCTGGCCCGGCGCTTCGCCCCCGAGGTCCTGCAGCAGCTGGATGCATTGCGCGGGCTGCCCACCGCGCCATTGCGCTACTACCAGCCACCGGACCGTTTCGATGCGCGCATCGAATTCGAATACGAGATCGAATCCAGCCAGGCCCTGCTGTTCCCGCTGCGCCGCCTGCTGCTCGACCTGGCCGCCTTCCTGTGCTCGCGCGATGGCGGCGTGCAGCGCTTCGACCTGCATTTCGAGCATGACCTGTTGCCGGCCAGCGTGCTGACCATCGGCCTGTTGGCGCCCGAGCGCGATCCCACGCTGCTGTTCGAGATCGCACGCAACCGCATGGAAGCGTTCGCCCTGCCGGCCGGCAGCCGCGCACTGCGCCTGCAGGCCGAGCAGCTGCCGCCGTTCGTGCCCGCCGCGCGTGACCTGTTCGATACCCGGCCGGCGCAGGCGATGCCGTGGAACCAGCTGCGTGAGCGCCTGCGCGCGCGGCTCGGCGATGACGCCGTGCAGCCGCTGGCAGTGCAGGCCGACCATCGTCCCGAACGCGCCAGTGGCACCCAGCCACCGGCCAAGCCCCCGTCGTACTGGCCACTGCGCCCCGGCTGGTTGCTGGATGCGCCGCAACCGCTGCGTGATCCGAGGCTGCGCATCGTCACCGGACCGGAGCGGATCGAATCGGGCTGGTGGGACCAGGCCGACGCGCGCCGCGACTACTACGTGGTGGAAACCGCGCATGGCCAGCGCGGCTGGGCTTTCCGTGACCGCAACAATCCACATGCGCCGTGGATGCTGCACGGCTGGTTCGGCTGAGCCGCCATGCACAGCGAACTGCCCGGCTACGCCGAACTGCACTGCCTGTCGGCCTTCAGTTTCCAGCGCGGTGCTTCGATCGCCGAAGAGTTGTTCGCGCGCGCCGCGGGCCAAGGCTACCGCGCGTTGGCGATCACCGACGAATGCTCGCTGGCCGGCATCGTGCGCGCCTGGCAGGCAGCGAAGACACATGGCGTGGCACTGATCGTCGGCGCCGAATTCCAGGTCGAGGACGGGCCGAAGCTGGCCCTGCTGTGCACCGACCAGACCGCCTATGCCGGGCTGTGCCAGTTGATCACGACCTGTCGGCGGCGGGCTGCCAAGGGCGAGTACCGCTGCCTGCGCGACGATCTGCTCGGCCTGCCCGACGGTTTGTTGTGCCTGTGGCTGGACCGGCAGCCATCCGCCACCGATCTCGAGTTGCTGCGCACCGGCTTCGATGATCGGCTGTGGCTGGCGGTGGAACTGCACCGTGAACACGATGACGCACGCCGCCTGCAGCAGCTGCGGGCCTTCGGCGAACGCCACCGCCTGCCCCTGGTCGCCAGTGGCGATGTGCATATGCACGTGCGCCGCCGCCGTGCCCTGCAGGACACACTGACCGCGATCCGCCACCGCTGCAGCGTGGCCGAGGCCGGCTGGCGCCTGTTTCCCAATGGCGAGCGCCACCTGCGCCCGCGTACCGCGCTGGCCCAGCTGTATCCGCCCGAACTGCTGGCTGAAACCCTGCGCATCGCCGAACGCTGCCACTTCACCCTGGAACAGCTGCAGTACACCTATCCGCGTGAGCTGGTGCCCGAAGGACACGATCCGGACAGCTGGCTGCGCGTGCTGGTCGAGCGCGGCATCCAGTGGCGCTGGAAAGGCGGCATCGAAGCGAAGCAACGCACGCAGATCGAGCACGAACTGGCGCTGATCAAGCAGAAGAACTACGCCTCCTACTTCCTCACCGTGCAGGACATCGTGCGCTTTGCGCGCAGCCAGGACATCCTCTGCCAGGGCCGTGGCTCAGCGGCCAACTCAGCGGTGTGCTTCGTGCTGGGCGTGACCGAGATCGACCCGGCACGCAGCAACCTGCTGTTCGAGCGCTTCATTTCCGCCGAGCGCGACGAGCCGCCGGATATCGACATCGACTTCGAGCACGAGCGTCGCGAGGAGGTGCTGCAGTACGTGTTCAAGCGCTACGGCCGCGAGCGCGCCGCACTGACCGCGGTGGCGATCAGCTACCGTGGCCGCAGCGCGATCCGCGACGTGGCCCGCGCACTGGGCCTGCCGATGGACCAGGTCAACGAACTGGGCGCGGCGATGGACCACTGGGGCGGCAACATCCCATTGCCGGAAACCCTGCGCGAGCGCGGTTTCGATCCGGACACGCCGTTGATGCGGCGCCTGCTGGCGCTGACCGCCGAGCTGATCGACTTCCCGCGCCACCTGTCGCAGCATCCGGGCGGTTTCGTCATCTCCGAGCATCCGCTGTCGACCCTGGTGCCGGTGGAGAACGCGGCGATGGCCGATCGCACCGTCATCCAGTGGGACAAGGACGATCTGGATGCCACCGGCCTGATGAAGGTCGACTGCCTGGCATTGGGCATGCTTACGGCCATCCGCAAGTGCCTGGCGATGCTGAAACAGCATGGCCTGCACGAAGGGCGCATGGACGCCATCCCGCCCAAGGATGCAAAGACCTTCGACATGATCTGCGCCGCTGACACCATCGGCGTGTTCCAGATCGAATCGCGCGCGCAGATGGCGATGCTGCCGCGCATGCAGCCACGCACGTTCTATGACCTGGTGATCGAGGTGGCGATCGTGCGCCCTGGCCCGATCCAGGGCGACATGGTGCACCCCTATCTGGAGCGGCGCCGGATCCTGCGCGAACAAGGCCCGGACGCGTTGAACGACCCGGACAACCCGCTCTACCCACCGCAGCTGGAACGCGTGTTCGCACGCACGCTGGGCGTGCCGCTGTTCCAGGAACAGGTGATGCAGCTGGCGGTGGAAGCAGCCGGCTACACGCCTGGCCAGGCCGATGCCCTGCGCCGCTCGATGGCGGCGTGGAAGCGCCGTGGCGGTCTGGAACCGCATCGCGAGAAGCTGCTGGCCGGCATGCTGGAGAACGGCTTCAGCCGCGAATACGGCGAGCACCTGTTCGAGCAGATCAAGGGCTTCGGCGATTACGGCTTCCCGGAAAGCCACGCCGCCAGCTTCGCCCTGCTGACCTATAACAGCTGCTGGCTGAAGTGCCACCACCCGGCCGCATTCACTGCCAGCCTGATCAACAGCCAGCCGCTGGGTTTCTACAGCCCCGACCAGCTGCTGCAGGACGCGCGGCGGCATGGCATTACCGTTCTTCCCGTGGACGTACGCCACAGCGACTGGGACTGCACGCTGGACTTCAGCAGGGGGCCGGCGGCGATCCGCCTGGGCCTGCGCCTGATCGACGGCTGCAACGAAGGTGCCGTGCAGGCCATCATGCGCGAGCGCGCGCGGCGCCCGTTCGACGACGTCGGCGACCTGTGCCAGCGCACCGCACTGGACCGCCGCCAGCAGGGCCTGCTGGCCGATGCTGGGGCACTGCGCGGGCTCAGCGGCCATCGCCATCGTGCACGCTGGGATATCTCGGGCGTAGAGAACCGGCTGCCGCTGTTCGATCAGGCCCGTGCCACTGCCGAAGCCCGCGTGCCGTTGCCCCTGCCCAGCGCCTGGGCGGACATGCAGGCCGACTACCGCAGCACCGGTACCACCCTCGGCCGCCACCCGATCTCGTTCCTGCGCGCGCAACTGCGCAGCCGTGGCTGTCTGGACGCTGCACAGCTGGCCGGGCATGGCCATGGCCGTCGCGTGCGCATCGCCGGCCTGGTACGCATGCGCCAGCGCCCGCAGACCGCCAGCGGCGTCACCTTCCTCACGCTCGAAGATGAGACCGGCATGGTCAACGCCGTGGTCTGGCGACACCTGGCCGATCGCCAGCACCGGGTGCTGGTCGATACCCAGCTGATGCAGATCGATGGCCGCCTGGAACGCGTCGATGGCGTGCAGCACGTCATCGTGCAGCGCATGCACTGCCTGGATGAACTGCTGCAGGGACTGCGCAGCCACAGCCGCGATTTCCACTGACGATACACAACGTCACACAACGAACTGGCCATTGCCGGTCCGCATCCGCTATCGTCGGCACATCCAAGGAAGGACGACCCGATGCCCCGTGCGCTGCTGCTGACCACCCTGGTGGTCTCGACCCTCGCCCTGCTGGTTTCCGGCTGGACCGCCTGGAGCCTGCATCGCAGCCAATCACCACAGCGCATCATCGAGGCGCGCGGGCTGGTCATCCACGATGCAAGCGGCCAGCCGCGGGTGATCCTCGGCGCACCGGTTCCCGATCCGCTCAGCCAGGGCCGCACCCAGGGGCCGCGTGCCACCGCCCTGTCAGGCCTTATCCTGCTCGGTCCCGATGGTTCCGAACGCGGCGGCTACGGCACCAGCGACCGCGGCGGCGAAGCCCTGCTGACCCTGGACGATGCCACCGGCACCACTGAAGTATTCAAAGTCGTCGCCAACCCGGACCGCGGCGCCAGCCTGATGGTCAAGCACCAGAACAACACCGGCGCCATGCTCACCTCCTGGCAGGGCAAGCCGGAGCTGATGTTCGTTGATGACAGCGGCCAGTCCTACTACGTGCGTCCCGGCGCCAACGCCGCGCCCTGATCTGCTTGTGTAGAGTCGAGCCATGCTCGACTGCTTCTATCAACAGCAGCCGAGCATGGCTCGGCTCTACAAAGGCGAAGCAACGTCGAGCATGGCTCGACGCTACAGAGCGAACACCGCCGCCAGGTCATCCGCCAGCTGCCGCAGCTGCGTTGCCCCCAGCGCAGCGCAGGTGATGCGCAGGCCATGCCCCGGCGCTGCCACCGCGAACACTTCGCCCGCGCGCACATGCCATCCGCGCGAAGCCAGGGCCAGCACCTGCGGATGGCTGTCGGCCTGCAACGGCAGCCACAGGTTCAATCCTTCCATCGGCAACGGTGTCGGCAGGCCACGCGCATGCAGCAACTCCTGCAGCGAGCGCAGGCGCTGCTGGTAACGCTCACCTGCCGAAGCGATCTTCGCCCGCTGCGTTGCCGACGACAGCACCGAGGTCGCCGCATCCTGCAGCAGGTGACTGACCCAGCCGGTGCCGGACGCCAATCGCAGCCGCAGCCGCATCGCGGTCTCTTCATCGCAGGCCAGCCAGGCCAGCCGCAGGTCCGGGCCGAGCGGTTTGGACAACGAACGCAGCAGCGCCCAGCGCCGGCCATCCAGCGGCAGCACCGAGTGATAGGCCTGCTGCGAGAGCAGCGCATAGTGATCGTCGATCAGCACTGCTACCTGCGGGTACGCCGCCAGCAGCTGCCGCAACGCCCGCGCCCGCTTCGCATCCAGGCTGGCCCCGGTCGGGTTGTGCGCCCGCGGGGTCAGCAACACCGCGCGTGCACCGGCCTCCAGCGCCTGCCGCAGTGATTCGACCTGCATGCCATGCGCATCCACCGCTACCGGCAATGGCGTGTGGCCCACGGCATTGAGCACATTGAGGCTGCCGAGGAAGCACGGATCCTCCACCGCGATGCGATCCCCCGGCAGCAGCCACGCCGCCAGCAGACGTTCAATGCCATCGACCGCGCCATGGGTCAGCTCCAGCGCATAACCCGCGGGGCAGTCCGCATCCAGCGAGGCGCGTGCCAGCGCCTCCAACCTCGGTTCGACCGTGCCCACGCCATACAGCCGTGGTGCGGCCGGGGCCAGGCGCAGGTTCGGCAGCAGGCGTGGATCCGGGTTGCCACCGGCCAGGTCCTGCAGGGCCAGCCCGGGCGTACTGCCTTCACGCGCCAGCGGCGGCGGCAGGCCACGCACCACCGTGCCGCGGCGGCCCGCCGTGCTGGCCAGGCCCGCCGCATCCAGGCGCTTGTAGGCAGCAGCCACGGTGTTGCGGTTCACTCCCAGCTGCTCGGCCAGTTCACGCACCGGCGGCAACACGCTGCCGGCCTGCAGGCGGCCCTTGCCGATGCCGTCGCGGATGCTGTCGAAGATCGACTCGGCGCTATGCCCGGTGATTTTCATTTTGTCCTATGCCAAAATATCTCTTGTCCTGTGCCAGTGTATCCCACCCTGGCCACCCTGCATTGGAGGTGCCCGCATGCCCCTTGCCGCTGCCGACTGGCCCGTCGCCCAGTCCGTTGAACAGATCGCCGCCAACCTGGTCACGGTGCGCCAACGCATCGCCGATGCCTGCGCCCGCGTCGGCCGGGACCCGGCCAGTGTGCGCCTGCTGCCGGTCAGCAAGACCGTCGATGACGCCCGCATCCGCATGGCGGTAGCCGCAGGCTGCCACGAACTGGGCGAGAACAAGGTGCAGGAGGCACAACGCAAGGCTGAAACGATGGCCGACCTGGGCGTGCACTGGTCGGTGATCGGCCATCTGCAGACCAACAAGGCGCGCTACGTGGCGCGCTTTGCCAGCGAGTTCCAGGCGCTGGACAGCCTGCGCGTAGCCGAGGCCCTGCAGCAGCGCCTGCAACTGGAAGACCGCACGCTGGATGTATTCGTGCAGGTCAACACCTCGGCCGAACCGAGCAAGTACGGCCTGGAGCCCGACGCGGTCGAGGCCTTCGTGCAGCAGCTGCCGGCCTTCGATCGCCTGCACGTGCGCGGCCTGATGACCCTGGCCATCTTCACCCCCGATGTCGAGCGCGTGCGCGCCTGCTTCGTGCGCCTGCGCGAACTGCGCGACCAGCTGCAGCGCACCGCCCCGCCCGGCCTCGACCTGTCGCAGCTGTCGATGGGCATGTCCGGTGATTTCGAAGTGGCCATCGAGGAAGGTGCCACCGTGGTCCGCGTCGGCCAGGCCATCTTCGGTGCCCGTGCCACCCCGGACAGTTTCTACTGGCCGAACAGCGGAGCACCGGCATGAAGCACGCGGTTGTCCTGCAACACGTTGCCTTTGAAGACCTTGGCACCCTGAAACCGTTGCTGCTGGCGCAGGGCTGGCAGCTGCACGTGCTGCAGGCCGGCGTCGATGTGCTCGATGGCGCCGAAACCGCCGATCTGCTGGTCGTGCTGGGCGGTCCCATCAGTGCCAATGACACAGGGACCTATCCCTTCGTCAACGACAGCATTGCCCTGCTGCAGCGCCGGCTGCAGCGGCAGCGGCCCACCCTCGGCATCTGCCTGGGTGCACAGCTGATGGCGCGGGCACTCGGTGCCAGTGTCGCTCCCAGTGGTGGCAAGGAAATCGGCTTTGCGCCACTGCTGCTGACCGATGAAGGCCAGCGTTCTCCGCTGCAGTCCCTGCAGGGCATTCCGGTACTGCATTGGCATGGTGAAGCGTTCGAACTTCCGGCCGGTGCACGCCGCCTGGCCAGCACGCCGGCCTGCCGTCACCAGGCATTCGCCATCGGCAGCCACGCACTGGCCCTGCAATGCCATCCGGAACTGGACGCCCGCCAGTTCGAGCGTTGGCTGATCGGCCACACGCTGGAGCTGGCCCAGGCCGGCATCGATCCCAACGACCTTCGCGCGCAGGCGCGTCGCTATGGCGCACCACTGGCTGCGGCCGCCACCGCGATGTTCGACCATTGGCTGCAGGACCTGCCGGAGACACCACAATGAACTACCGATTGCAGATCCACCGCGATGGTGCCTACTGGGGTCACTTCGACTGCAGCGGCCCCGATGCCCTGCAACGCATGGACGCCATCGCCGCACAGCTGCCTGCCGATCAGGGCTTCCAGCTGAAACGGCAGAAAGGGGTCAGCGAAGAGCGCATCCTGTCCAGCAATGCCGATGGCCTGCGCGTACTGGCTTCGCAGATCCAGTACCGCGACATCTGACCCGACGATGGTAGTGCCGCCCGCTGGTCGGCATCCGACGGGAGAACAGGTTTGCCGGCCAGCGGCCGGCACTACCCTGGCTGTTCGCCCGCGTGCGAAGCTTCACGGATGCTGACCCTGCAACGCGGCAGCCACCACGGACTGCTCATCGCCCCGCGCTGGCCCTCCACCCGCATCCAACTGGAAGAAGAGGTACTGCAACGCCTGCTCGACGCGCAGGCAATGCTGCCTGCCGGGCTGCGCCTGCTGCTCACTCGTGGCTTCGAACCCGGCCACAGCCGTCTCGGCGGCTTCCGCCGCGTAGTGCGACGGCTCGGCATTGCAGTGTTCCGCACCTGCTACCCGCAGCGCCGCGATGAGATCGATGCCATCTTCGGTACCAACGGCCACGACATTGATGGCCGTCATATCGATGTCTCACTGGTACTGCACGGCAAGCGGCTGCGGCTGCTGCCCCTGGGCGTGTTCACCCCACCGCGCTGGCAGGATCGTCGCATCGCCCATCATGCCGAAGCGGTCGCGCGGGTGAAGCGCAGCCTGCAGCATTGCGGCTTCGAACTGCATCGCAACCCCACCGAAGCCCTGCAGATCCACTGCGACTACCGCCCGCGCTGACGCTGCGGCGGCCCATGCATGCTGCGCCTCATGCCATAGATGCAAATGATTCTCTTTTGCTGTAAGGTGCAGCCGCTGCCCTTGCCGCCGCGGGCTGTTCCCTTTCCCAGTTGTCGCCCGCCCCGTGTCCACGCCTGTCGAACCGACGGATGTCGCGCAGCTGTGCGCGGCCCACTACCAGCCGCTGCACGCCCATGTCCGCCGTAAACTCCCGCAACGCAGCGACGCCGATGATGTCGTCCAGGAGACCTGGCTGCGCGTCGTCAGAATCGCCGCCAGTGGCCTGCTGAGCAATGGCCGCGCCTACCTGTACCGCGTCGCCCACAACCTGATCGCCGATCACTACCGGCAACGCCAGCGCCGTCGCGAAGAGGTGCTGGATGACACGCAGTTGAATGCCATCGCCGATCCTGCGCCGCTGCCCGAGCAGCGACTGCTCGACGCCGAACAACTGCGCCACCTCGACGCGATCATCGCCGCGCTGCCACCACGCTCGCGCCAGGTGTTCCTGCTGGCCCGTGTGGAACAGTTGGCGCTGGCCGAGATCGGGCGCCAGCTGGGGATCAGCCGGCAGACCGCGCACGGCCATCTGCTGCGCGCCCTGGTCGCGTTGCAGCAGGTGCCGGGCGCATGAGCCAGGAGACCATTGCACGCGAAGCTGCACGCTGGTGGCTGGATGCGCACGACGGCGACCGCGATGAGAACGCGTTCGAGCAATGGTGCCGGGCCGATCCACGCCATGCGGCGCAGTACCTGCACCTGCAGGAGTTGTGGCAGGCCGGTGCGGCGACGCCCAGCCTGCAGCGGCAGCAGCAGCGCAGGCAACGCCGTCGCCTGCGCGAAGCCGGCATTGCGGTTCTGTTGCTGTGCGCGCTGGGTCTCTACAGCCGCCATGCCTCGCCACCCGTGGCACAGGTACTGCGTACGGCCGCTGGCGAGATCCGCGAGGAAACTCTTCCGGATGGTTCGCATGTCCTGCTGTCACCTGGCAGCGAAGTGAAGGTGCGCATCGATGGGCAGCGCCGCCAGCTCCAGCTGCAGCGCGGCCAGGCCTGGTTCCAGGTCGCCGCCGATGCCGACCGGCCCTTCCAGGTACACACCCCACAGGGCACCGTCACTGCACTGGGGACCGCATTCGACCTTGCCGTGCAGGGCAACAGCAGCGTGGTCACCGTTACCGAGCATCGCGTGCGCGTGGACAGCGGCAACGTCAGCATGCTGGCCGACGACGGCGAGCAGCTGCGCTTCGATGGGCAGGCAACAGCCCATGCAACAACGGCTGCCCCCGGAACATTGGCCTGGCGCGAGCGGCGCCTGCACTGGGTCTCGGCCCCGCTGGCCGACGTCACGCAGGGCCTGGACCGCTGGCATGGCGGGCATACGTGGGTCGTCGGCGAGCAGCTGCGCCAGCAGCCGGTCACCCTGCTCGGCAGTGCCGACGGTGCAGCCAGCAATCGCGACCAGCTGGCCACGCAACTGCAGGTGCGCGTGCTGCGCCTCGGCGCGGGCATACAGGTGTGGCTGCCGCCACGCAGGGAGCAGCGTGATGGACCCTGACATCCGGCCTGCGACGGCGTCTATCCAGGATGACGACGTTCTGCGTCAGCCCCTGGAGCCCCCGATGCTGTGCCCCCGCCCCCTTGTCCTTGCCCTGTCGCTGGCCTGCACCAGCGCCCTTCCGCTGCTGCCCGGCAGTGCCCACGCACAGACCGCCACACGCACCTACGATCTGCCCGCCCAGCCGCTGGCGGCCGCGCTGGACGCCTACAGCCGGCTGACCGGTGTCGACCTGGTGATAGGCGCGGCGCTGCCTGCCGGGCATTCGGCCCCTGCTCTGCGCGGTGACTTCGACGATGCGCAGGCCCTGTCGCGCCTGCTGGCAGGCAGCGGCCTGCGACCGCGCTTCGTCGATGCGCGCCGCGCCGCCCTGGAACCGGCGCCGGCTGAACGCGCCGATGGCAGCCGTCGCACCGGCCCGCTGCGGGTGCAGGGCACTACCGCGCACGGCCAGGCACCGGGGGGCGGCGCCAGCCAGTATGTACCGGCCACCCGCGATGGCTTTGCGCCCTCGGTCGGCAGCGAGCGCGTGGCGATGGCCGAACGCCAGGAAGGCAACAGCCTGCTGCGCTCGATGCCCGGCACCCACAGCTTCCATTCGCGCAGCCAGCCGGGCCTGCAGGTCAACATCCGCGGCATGACCGGTGCCGGCCGGGTCAACACCATGATCGACGGTGTCACCCAGACCTTCCGCAACAATGCCGGGCATGGTTCGGGCGGTCCGTTCGCCTATGTCGATCCCTTCCTGCTGGCCGGTGTGGACGTGCAGCGCGGTGCGGTCGCTGGCGGTGACGGCGCTGGTACGCTGGCTGGCAGTGCCAACTTCCGCACCCTGGATATCGACGATCTGCTGAGTGAGGGCCGTGACTGGGGCCTGCGCGCCGGCTATCGCCATGGCAACAACGGCTATGGCAGCGGCCGCACCTTCGCCGGTGCATGGCGCCACAGCGAAGAAGGTGGCGACCGTCAGTTCGGCCTGCTGGCCGCCGCCAGCAGCAGCCGCAGCAGCGAATACGCGACCGCGCGTGGGCAGAAGAACAGCGCCGACCCCGGCAGCCAGCAGCCCAGCAGCTGGCTGCTGAAAGCACGCCTGCAGCCCAGCGACCAGCATCGGCTCGACCTGAGCCACATGCGTTACGAAAACGACTTCTACCACAACTACCCGTGGCAGATTTCCGCGCGCAACCAGCGCGCCAGCTACCAGTACACGCCCTATTCGCCATGGATCGACCTGCGTGCGACCTTCGCGAGCAACAAGACCCGGCTGTTCTATCCGCCGGTGGAAGATTCAAGCTACATCGGCCGCCGCACCCACAGCAGCCTGAGCAGCTGGACCGTCGACAACACCAGTCGCTTCGACATCGGCGCACTGCAGGCGCGCTGGAACACCGGCATCAAGCACCAGTCGGACATCTATGTGGCCGATACGCCCATCCTGCGCGGTGCCAACCCGCAGGGTCGCAGCCAGCTGGACAGCGTGTTCAGCACGCTGGAACTGCAGTACGACATCTACGCGCTGACTGCCGGCCTGCGCCAGGACCGCTTCGGCATCCGTGGCCACATCCCGGTGTGCTCGGATGTACCCGGCCAGTGCGCGGAGATCAATGGCGGCGACATCGACGTGCGGCGCAGCGAGCGCGCACTCAGCCCGAGCCTGGCGGTTTCACTGCAGGCCACTGACTGGCTGCAGCTGTTCGCCGAGGTCTCGCGGACGTCGCGTCCGCCGCGCGTGCAGGAGATGTTCTTCGAGAAGATCCCGCTGGAAGGCATGAGTGATGCCGATGGCGTTGGCGCCAACCCGTTCCTGCGCCGTGAGCGATCGCGCAACCTGCAGTTCGGCGCCAACCTCAGCGCCTCCTCGCTGCTGGTCGACGGCGACCTGGCGCAGCTGCGGGTCACCCGCTTCGACAACCGCATCCGCGACTACATCAAGCCGCAGTACCTGCTGATCGTGCATCCGCCGGAAGTGGAACCGTTCGTGGTGCCGATCGACGGCGATCCGCAACTCACTGCCTGGACCGATGCACTGGACGTGGACGACTTCAGCACCACCACGCGCTGGATGAACCACCCCGGCGTGGTGCGCATGCGCGGTATCGAACTGGAAGCGCATTACGCCAGCGAGCACTACCACACCACGCTCAGCTGGACCCGCTCGCACACCAGTGCGCCGGCCATCGAGTTCGTCAACCTGGAAGACATCACCTCCCTGCCCGACCGCTACTGGACGCTGGACGTGGGCGGCCGCTGGTGGCAGCAGCGCGTGCAGGCCGGCCTGCGCGCCGAGTACTCCGGGCCGACCGAGGAAGGCTACGACTTCTTCCAGACCCGCAAGACCGGCGGCACCGGCGTGCTGCTGGACTTCTACGCGAGCTTCAAGCCCCAGGCCAACACCACGCTGTGGCTGAACATCGAAAACCTGCAGAACAAGGCCTATGACAACAATGCCTCGATCGACAGCATCTTCAGCCCGATCCTGGACCGCGGCAACGGCCGTGGCCGCACCGTTTCGATGGGCGTCAATGTGGCGTTCTAGCCGTCGCTGGCTGCCCGTATGCCTGCTCGCGCTGGCCGCGGTGGCTGGCGCGCAGCCGGTGCCCGGCACAGTGATCGACCTGGCCACTGGCCAGCACCTGGACGAAGCCGCATTCGTGACACGCGCGGCGGACGCCCAGCGGCTGTTGCTGGGTGAACGCCATGATCTCGCCGGAGACCACGCCGCCCAGCGCTGGCTGCTGCAGGCCCTGCAGCGGCAGCGCCCGCAAGGTTCACTGGTGCTGGAAATGATCGCCAGCCAGCGCCAGCCACGCCTGCAGCGGGTGCAGCGCTGGCTGGCCAAGGGCAACCAGGCCGAAGGTGCACGCCTGCGGGAACTGCTGGACTGGGATACGCGCTGGCCGTGGGCCGCGTATGGCGGGCTGGTACGGGAGGCTGCCGATGCAGGCACGCCGTTGTTCGGCGGAAACCTGTCGCGTGCCGAGGTCAACGCGCTGCTGACCTCGACCGAGGGCGTGCGATTCCCGGTGGCCGCTGCCCGCCAGCGCCTGTCGGCGGTGGTGCTGGCCCAGCACGCAGACGCGGCACCGATGCTGGAAGGGATGCTGGCCGTGCAACAGGCCCGCGATACGCGCATGGCGCGGGTGCTGCTCGATGCGCCCGCGCCAGCGCTGCTGGTAGCAGGTCGCTGGCATGTACTGCGCGGTACCGGGGTACCGGGCTACCTGTCACAGGATACGCCTGCGCTGGTGATCGCATTGGCTTCACCGGGTGAAACCGTCGATGCAGCTGATGCCGATCTGCTGTGGGTGCTGGACGATGAGTGAGCGTGGCCAACACTGGCAGGCGATCGCGATCACCGTCGTCCTGCATCTGCTGCCACTGCTGCTGTTGGTGCACTGGGTCGCGATGCCGCCATTGCTGCCGCCGCCCGAGCAGGACGTGCGCATCAGCCTGCGCCTGCTGGAACCGGCCACGCCGCCGCAACCGGTGGAGGAACGCCAGGCCGAGACCCCCAGCCAGGCGCAGCAGGCCCGCGCCTCGCAGCCCACGAAGTCGCCGCCGCCACCCAAGCCTACGGCGGCACGCGAGGGAGAGCTGGCCGCCAGCGAAACGGGTGGGACGGGCCGCCAGCCACTGCCAGTCGCCCCGCCTGCGGCCGCGACCGATGCAAGTCCCGCACCGGCATCGATCACGGCCGCGCCGCCCGCTCCAGACGCGCCACCGGCAGACTTCCAGGCCGGCGCCGCCAGCGACCAGTGGGAAGCCCGCCTGATGGCGCGGCTGGAGCGTTACCGCTACTACCCTGCCGCCGCGCGCTCGCGCCGGCAGCAGGGCACTGCGTGGGTCAGGGCCAGCATCGACCGCGAAGGTCGCCTGCTGGCGCTGCGGCTGGAGCAGTCCAGTGGCCAGCCGATGCTCGATGACGCCGCGCTGCAGACCTTCCGTCGCGCGCAGCCGCTGCCGCCCATTCCCGATGAACTGAAGGCACCGCAGGAGCTGGTGGTGCCGGTGGAGTACTACCTGCGCTAGGCGGCATAAGCCTCCGCCTCGATCTCGAACAGCATGCCGTCCAGCGCCAGCCGCGGCACCGGGATCAGCGTGCAGGTGGGCGCCGAGCGGTTCGGCCAGCGCCGCCGCACCTGATGGGCGATGATGCCCAGCCGGTCTTCGTCGTGGTCCACCACCAGGATGCGCAACCGTGCGACATCGGCCAGGCTTGCCTGCGCCGACCGCAGCGCGATCTCCAGGTTGTCCAGCGCTTGCCCGACCTGTTCCTCGAAACCGGGGGAGAGATGGCCATTGGCATCCTCACCGCCCTGCCCGGCAATATGGATCACCCGCGCGGGCAGGCGCACCACCGCCACGTGCGAGTAGCCGTTGGCCGAAGGATCGTAAAGCCCCGCAGGATTGAACAGTTCCAGCAGGCCATGGCCGAGGCCCGGGGTGGTCAACAGGTTCATGCCGCGCGCCTCGTGGGGGATGCGAGGCAGTCTGCGACCTCAACATTGGTTCAGGTCAAACAGATCCGGTGCAACAGACCGGTCCGCCACGCGCAACGATCGCGCCCACGTGTAGATCCCGGCTCACGTCCACGCCGGATCGGCAGTGAAATCGATGGTCAGCCAGAACGTGCTGCCCCGCGCATCCAGCCGCACGGCGATCTCGTCGCGCATCGCATCGACCTCCCCCACTGAGCCGAGCGGCGTGGCCGGATCAGCCAGCACATGGATCTCGATGAAGCGCATCCGCCCCATCTTCGCCACGTGGCTGGTGAAACCGAGGTAGCCACGCTCGGCCACGAACGCCTGCATCACCTGCTGCACGCGCCGGTCCAGATCGTCCGGCGCAACCTGCAGCACTTCACGCATGGCCTTCCACGCGCTGCGCGCCGGGACCGGCAATACCGCCAGGCTGATCAACGCCAGCACGATCGAATCCAGATACGGCACCCAGTGGTGCCACTCACCGCCATGCAGGACCAGGGCCAGTATGAAGGCCAGCACTACCGCCAGGCTCATCAACCCACCCAGCAGCCAGCCCCGTACATCCAGCCACAACAGCGCCGAGCGCAGGCGCCGCGCCCGCTGGGCGACGAACGCCGCCATCGCCAGGTTGCTGGCACTCAGCAATGCCGCCCACCACAGCGCGGGCCCTAACTTCACCTCGTGCCCGCCCGTGGTCAAGCCGATCACGGCGTTGGCCAGCGCATACACGCAGGCCAGCGACAGGATCACCCCGCCCAGTGCCTCGACCATCGGTTCCAGGTGCCAGTAGCCGTACTGGAAGCGCGGGCTCTGTTCCCGCGCCACCAGCCGCAGTACCGACAGCGACACCAGGGTCAACGCAACGTCGACGAGGCTGTACACGCCGTCGAACAGGATGGCCTGCGATCCCACCAGCAGGCCACCGCTGAAGCCGACCACGCTGACCGCGATGGTGACCCCGATCGAGAACTTCAGGATGCGTTGCTCGCGCGCGGTATCCATCGTTCGCCGAAGGGCCGACCGTCGCCGGTCAGGCCTTCAGCACCTCCACCTTGTACGAGGTCACGTCGCCGTCGTGCTCGATGATGAGCCCGTGCACATCCGACTCGAAGCCGGGGAAGCGCGCATTCTGCTCACGGGCGATGCGCAGCGACTGGATGATCGGCTCGTCGCTGTCGCCGAAGCGCTCACCCGGCATGATGGTCGGGATGCCCGGCGGGTACGGAACCAGCATGGTCGCCGCAATACGGCCACTGATCTGCTCGATATCGACCCGCTCGATCTCGCCCTTCACCAGGTGGTTGTAGGCGTCGGCCGGGGTCATCACCGGTGTCGGCAGATCCACGTACATCTCGCGCATCACCTTGGCCACGGCGAATTCCTGGTTGAACGAATGAAGCGCGTCGCACAGGTCGCGCAGGCCCCAACCGGCGTACGCGTTCGGATAATCAGCCGCCAGCGTGGGCAGTGCCTGGCTCAGCGGCGCGTTGCGGTCATACAGTTCCTTGAATGCCATCAGTTCGGTGACCAGCGTGCTCCACTTGCCCTTGGTGATGCCCATCGAGAACAGGAACAGCACCGAGTACAGGTTGGTCTTCTCCACGGTAATGCCGCGGCCCCACAGGAACTTGCTCAGCACCGCCGCAGGGATGCCCAGCTTGCCCATGCTGCCGTCCATCGCCAGGCCTGGGGTCAGCAGGGTCACCTTGATCGGGTCGATCAGCACATAGTCGTCGACCAGGTTCTCGAAGCCGTGCCAGTGTGCGTCCGGTTGCAGGTACCACTCTTCGCGCTTGGCCACCATCGGCGCCGGCGTATCGCCCTTGTCCAGACTGCGCTCGAGCCTGGTCGGCTGCCATACGCTGAACCACCAGTCGTCGCGCCCCAGGTCATCGCGGACATGCAGCATCGCGCGGCGGAAGGCAATCGCCTCGTCATGCATTTCCTGCACCAGCGAGCGGCCGGCATCGCCTTCCATCATCTTCGAGGCCACGTCACAGGCCGCGATCACCCCGTAATGCGGGCTGGTCGAGGTATGCATCATGAACGACTCGTTGAACCGCTCGGCATCCAGGTTCCGTTGCGCCGAGTTGCGCACGTGGATCATCGACGCCTGCGAGAACGCCGCCAGCAGCTTGTGGGTGGAATGCGTGGTGAAGATGATCGCATCCTGCTCACGCGGCTTGCCCTTGGCCATGCCGTAGTGGTTCTCGTAGAAAGGATGGAACGCGGCGTAGGCGTACCAGGCTTCGTCGAAATGCAGGAAGTCGACCGCGCTGCCGATTTCGTCGGCAATCTTCTCGGCGTTGTAGCACAGGCCGTCGTAGGTCGAGTTGGTCACCACCGCGATGCGCGGCTTGGAGCCAGCCTGATAGGCCTTGCTGGCCAGCGGATTGGCGGCGATGCGCTCCTGCAGCGATTCCGGCGTGAACTGATCCAGGCTGATCGGGCCAATGATGCCGTGTGCATTGCGGCTGGGGGTGAAGTACACCGGTACCGCGCCGGTCATGATCAACGCATGCAGCAGCGACTTGTGGCAGTTGCGGTCGACGAACACCACGTCGCCGCGCGCCACCGTGCCATGCCAGACGATCTTGTTGGCGGTGGAGGTGCCATTGGTGACGAAGAAGGTATGGTCGGCACCGAAGTTGCGCGCCGCCTCTTCCTCGGCATCCTTGATCGGGCCGGTGTGATCAAGCAGTGAGCCCAGCTCCGGCACCGAGATCGACAGATCGCTGCGCAGGGTGTTCTCACCGTAGAACTGGTGGAATGCACGGCCCACCGGTGACTTGGTGAACGCCACACCGCCGGCATGGCCCGGCGTGTGCCAGGAGTAGTTCGACTCGGCCGCATGGTGGATCAACGCCTTGAAGAACGGGGGCAGCAGGTTCTTCATGTAGTCTTCGGCCGCGCGCATCACCTGCCGCGAGATGAAGCTCTTGGTGTCTTCGAACAGGAAGATGAAGCCGTGGATGTATTTGAGCAGCTTGCTCGGCACCTTCTCGATGGTGCGGCGCTCGCCGTACAGGAACACCGGCAGGTTGGCGCGGCGCGCGCTCTGCTCGCGCAGGAAAGCGGTCAGGCGCTGGAACTCGCCATCCACCTCTTCACTGCCGTCGATCGAGATCAGCACCGCCGAGGCCGCCACGTAGGTGCGGGCGCCGGCCCGGGCATCATCCAGGTTCAGCCCGCACAGCACGCGCTGGTCATTGCTGCGCAGCTCTTCCACCAGCGCACGGATCAGGATGCCGCCGATGCGCGGCGACTCGTAGTCGTTGTCGATGACAATGACCGGATAGTCCAGGGACTTGAAGTACACGTCGATTCTCCTTGTCGAACTCAGGAATGCCGGGCGCCGGCGCTGATGGCCGATGCCTCGCGGGCGCGCTGCCGCTGCTGGCGGCGCTCCTCGCTGAAGAAGGGATAGAACACGGTGATGAACAGCACGAACAGGAAGGCGTACTGCACGATGGTTCCCGACGAGCCGTAGATCGCCCACAGGCAGTACACGACGGTCAGGCTGGTGAGCGTCCAGAACGCACCGGTGTGGACCAGGGTGTGCGAGCGCTCGACCACGAAGTAGCAGGCCACGCACGAGTAGATGTAGGGCAGCAGGGTCAGCACCACCGCCGCCGACGTGATCACGTCGAACTGGGCCGATGCGGTTTCCGAGGTGGAGGTGACCAGCACTGCCAGGGTCATCAGCACGGCCACGATCAGCACGCCCTTGACCGGCACGTCGTCCTTGTTGGTCTTGCTGAAGATGCTCGGGAACAGGCCATCATCGGAGGCCGCCTTGGCACTCTGCGCGGTCAGCAGGATCCAGCCACCCAGCGAACCGGCCGCGCCGATGAACGCGCACAGGCTGACCAGTGCACCGCCCCAGCCACCGACGGCCTTGGCCGCGGCCAACGCGAACGGTGCGTCGGACACCTGCAGTTCCGCGTTCGGCACCATGCCCATGATCACCGACGAACTGGCGATGTAGGCGATGGCAGCCAGGAACACGCCGGCCAGCGTCGCGCGGGCGACGTTCTTCTCCGGATTTTCGACCACACCGGCAGTCACCGATGCAGACTCGACGCCGATGAAGGCCCACAGGGTCAGTGCCGCGGCGCTCGAGATCGCACCGAAGTTCGACTCGCCAGACACGTTGTAGGCGCCCTTGAAGATGTCGGCATCGAAGAAGAACCAGCCGAAAATGGCGATGCCCAGGATCGGCACCAACGCAAAGCTGGTGGTGACCGTCTGCACGCGGCTGACGAAGGCCGGGCCGATCACGTTGGCAAAGCTCAGTGCCCACACCAGCACCAGTACCGCGATGCAACGCACCAGTGGCTCGGACAGGATCGGGAAGAAATAGCTGAAATAGCCCACCGCCGCGATCGGGATGGCGACGTTGCCGATCCAGTTGGCGAACCAGTAGATGGTGTTGGTCTGGAAGCCCATGTACGGCCCGAACCAGTCGCGCGCGTAGGCATAGGGACCGCCCGCCTTTGGGGCGAGCTTGCCCAGCTTGGCGAACACGAAGGCCAGCAGCAGCGCACCGGCGGTGGTGATCAGCCAGCCCCAGATCGAGGCGGTACCGATCTTGGCCAGGCTGGACGGCAGCAGGAACACGCCTGAGCCCATCATGTTGCCGGCGACGAGGAAGGTGGCTCCGACCACCCCGATTTTCTTTGCTTCTGCCATGACGATCTCCGGTACTGGCATGAGCCCGGCAGCACCGGGCGTGGGGACGGTTGCGCTGGCTTACGACCGCTGGCGCCTATTTGATGAAGTTGTATTGCAGGCTACCCTGCACCCGGACCGTGTCGCCGCGTGCGCCGGCCTGCTGTTCCAGGCGGCCGTACAGCAGCTCCATGCCCATCGTCCACGACGGCGCGGGGCTCCAGATCAGGTTGAATACGCCGTACCGGCTCTGCCGGAAGGCATCGGCCGCCAGTGCGGCATTCCGCTCCAGGGTCAGCTGGCCGAAGATCAGGTTCGATCGCCACAGCTCGGACCAGTAGTGGGTATAGCCGACGAAGCCGCCGTGCAGGTCCAACGCGTCGAGGCGGCCATCGGCACCGACCACCGCGTCCAGCCCGGAGCCGGTCAGGTCGGCGGTATAGCGGCTGAGACCGCGCCCTCCCAGCGCACCGAACAACAGCAGGTCGCGCTCGCCCACCGACGCCGAGCCGCTCAACTGCACGCCGCCAGCCATGCGCCGGTCGCGCTCGTTGTCACCGTCGTATGCCAGGCTGCGTGCCACTGCGCCCAGTTGCAGGTGGCCCCAGTCGCGTTCCATGCGCGCAGTGACGGTCACGTCCGGCAGACGGTTCACTGCAGCGCGCTCTTCGCTGGCACCGGCAAGTTCGGTCTTCGGATCTTCGGCGGCGACGGTCAGGGTGTTGCCCTTGCCCAGCGCAAAGCTGTGGTGGATGCCGGCCACCAGCAGATAGCCCGCGCCGCCTGGACCAGCGAAATCCAGCGTGTCGGGCAGGCTGTCCGGATCCATGAAACTGGAATAGCCATAGCCGGCATAGGTGTTGCCGAGCTGGCCATAGGCGTGACGCAGGCGGAATTCGTAGCCATCGCTGCTGCCGAAGAAGTCGTTTTCCAGGTAGAAGCGGAGGTTGCCGTGCGTGGTCGGGCGCCGCGCCTCGAAACTGAAGCGGGTCTGCTTGGCGTGGATGTTGAAGTTGGACACGTCACGGTGGCTGCCACCGACCGGCATCGACGAAGGAATGAACTGGTCCTCGTCACCGGCTGCGCGGGAATCCGCGATGGCATCCAACTTGGCATAGCCGCCGATGCGGATCACCGTATCAGTGCCGGGAATGGCAAAGAACCCCTTCAGATCGGGATCGGTTGGGCCCGCGGCACTGTCCGGTCGCGATGCCGCCGTGGATGGATCGGCGACCGAATCGCGTTGTGGCAATACGGGCTGGGCGACACCCGGCACCTGGGTGGGATGGATCACCCCCGTCGTGGCCGCTGTGGGGGCGAAAGATAACGCTCCGGGCTTCGCCTGTGCCTGCGGCTGCGCCTGGACAGGCGCATGATCCCGCTGCTCCAGCCGATCCAACCGCTGCTGCATGCCTTCCAGCGCCTGGCGCATGGCGGCAATCTCACGCCGCAGTGCCTGCGCATCCTGCTCATCACCCTGTTGCGCGTACGCCGGCATGACCGCCAGTGCCCCAAGACATGCCAGATTCAGTACCGCCATACGCATTGCATCCTCCCCGGACGAACACTCGCATCACGGTTCCGGAGCGCACGCATGCGCCGCCCTGGCCTCGCGTTGCCGTTGCTGGAAATGCGGGTACTGCGTCGACGACACCAGTCAGCCTGCACGCGGCAGACAACAGGACAATGACACTGCCCTGCCTCTATCCATGTCGCTTCCATCAAGGCCGCGCAGCCAGAGAGATGGCGACCGCAGCAGTCTGGGTAACAATCAGGGAGTGAGAGTGTCGTGAATGGCTGTGCCGACCTGCCCGCATCCGGGCAGCCGCGGCGCGGCATCCATGGCGCGTTGACGCTGTATTCCATGCGTCGCAGGCTAGTCCGCATGTCGTTTTTGGCCTTGATTGGAATCAAGGCGTGATGTTTGATCTCAGTCACGATTCAGCCGTGACGACGAACAGCCCATGCGCAAGCAGTTGTGTTCGCCTGGGGCCTGGAACGCAACAGGCCCGCACGTCACCATGCGGGCCTGTGGTCGACATCATGATGCAGGCTCAGATCAGCGCGGGCCGAGCACCGTCTGCAGGTCATCCCCCTGCGGCAGACCGGCGCGGCGCTGCACCTGGCCCTGCGCATCCTGGAACAGGATACCCGGCGTGCCCTGGAACCCCATCTCGACCATCAGCACCTGGTTGGCGTCGAGCTTGCCCGCGATGTCGCGGCTGATGCTCGGCAGGGCCTTGATGCCGCCACGGTCGAACTGGTGCTCGTTCTGAAGCAGGGCCGCGCTCGGGTCACGCGCGGAGAGGATCGCTGCCGCCTTGGCCGGACTGTCCTCACGGATGACGCCGACCATGATGTGGCGCAGTTGTACCTTGCCTGCATCCACCCACGGACGCGCCGCCTCCCAGAATTTGTGGCAGTAAGGGCAATTGGCATCGCTGAAGGTGTAGACCACGCGTGGCGCATCGGCCTTGCCGTCAGGCACCCACGCGCTGGCTTCCAGCTTGCTCCACATCCTGGCGGACATCGGCGAGGCGACCAGCTTCTCAACCGCCTCTGCGGCTACATCATTGCCTTCCGCGTCGAACAGACTGCCGACCAGTACGTGCTTGCCATCGGCAGTGACATAGGCCGCCGCCGGCTGCTGGCCACCGACCACGCCAGCGAAGCCCCGCAGGCCTTCGGGGGCATCGAACTCGGCAACGACCTCGAAACCGTGCTTCTCGATGCCCTTCAGCACCGCAGGGCGGTCGCCCTTGTTGGCAGCAGCTGCGGCGCTCGCGGCCGGTGGCGCAGCGCTCTTGCCCGGCGGCGTCTGTGCCTGGCTGCAGGCGGCCAATGCCAGCAGGACCGGCAGCAACAGCACCGCGGGGGCGGCGCGCAGGGAAGTCGACAACATGGGAACTCCGTAGTGAGATGCCCGCGCAGGCTACCGCAGCCGACGCAGTTTGTGTTCAAGACCGGCTGCCGTCAGTTCGCCGAGGTGCAGCTCTCGCAGGCGCCCTTCCGCGTCGAAGAACAGGGTCGAGGGATAGGCCTGCACGCCCAGCGCCGTAGAAGCCGCAGCGTCGCCGTCCAGCAATACGTTGTCCAGCATAAGGCGTTCGCGCGCAACAAAACCCTGGACCTCGTCGAGGGTTTCACCCTGATTGAGGAACACGAACTGCACCTCCGCATGCGCCTCCTGCGCGGCTGCCAATACCGGCATCTCGCGTCGGCAGGGACCACACCAGCTGGCCCAGAGGTTCAACACCAGTGGCTTGCCACGGAACTGCTGCAGATCAACCCTGCCCCCCTCCAGGTCAGCAACCTGCACTGCTGGCAGGGGCATCTGCCGCGCCTGCCATGCGGACAGCAGTTGGCTGCCACCCGCCCACAGCAGCACCCCTGCCAACGACGCGCCCAGCACGGGCATGCGTAACGCCCGCCACGGGCGTAGTCGCCACAGCCCCCATGCCAATCCCGCAACCAGGACGATCACCAGGTGATAACCGCCATCGGCAATCTGCAGAATGCCCCACGGCGCCTCGCGGTACAGCGTGAAGTTCAAGGCTACGAAACTGATGCGGCCGCACAGCAGGCCGACCAGCAACATGTCCAGAACCATGCTGGGTGCAGAAGGCAGCGGCATGCCGTCCTTCCTGCGTGACCACAGGCGAGCCACAGCCATCGCCAGCAAAACGCACGCGAGAATCAACACCACCGGCATCGGCACCGGCCCAACGCTCGACATCAAACCACCTGTTCAATCGTCCACTGACTGCATGGTCGAAGTGTCGCGCCCCGGTTGCAAGCGCGACGATGTTGGCGCCGTCAGGCCGCGCTTCGCCCGTGTTGCATCACCGACGGCGATTGCAGCCCACGCAGGCTGCCCGCCACCGATGGCATCAACGGCCGCTCGCGGCGCTTGCTGTTGACGTGACGCCGATAGTTGGCTGGCGTCATGCCCACGATGCGTAGAAACAACCTGCGGAAAGCACTCTGGTCAGCGTAGCCGACGCCCCAGGCCACCTCGTCGATGCCTGCTCCCTGCTGCAACAGGGTCTGGGCCTTGGCGATGCGCAGCCGTTGGCAGTATTCGATCGGCCGCAGGCCGGTGGCCTTGAGGAACCGCCGCTGCAGCGTGCGCGGCTCCAGCCCGGAAACCTCGCAGATCGCGGCAAGCGTGGCGCCGCGTGCGGCCGTGGTGTGCAGCCAGCGCTGCGCCTTCAACACATCACGATCGCCATGTGCGAAGTTGGCACTGAAGCGTTCAAGATCCTGCTGGATCGTGGCGGGCACGGTGATGCCCAGTTGCTGCGCGACCGCGCTGGCCACGCCCTGCCCATGCAGCCGGTACAGCAGGCGCAGCCCCAGGAAGCGCCAGGCCTGGACCCCACCGACCGTCAGCAGGTCGCCGTCATCCACCAGTGCCCGCTCGCTCGGCACCCAGCTCGCTGCCTGCGCCAGCAGGCCTGGATGGCGCCCCAGATCGGGGCCACTGACCGTGCGTCCCGCCAGCAACCCTGCCCGTGCGAGCACGCTGACGCCATCACTGGCAGCGGCCAGCAGGCTGCCGCCGTCGTAGTGTGCGCGCAGCCAGTCCAGCAGGACCTCGTCCGCGCGCAGGCACGCGCCGGCACTGATCTGGCCGGGAACCGCAATCACGGCCGGAATGGCCGCATCAAGCATTTCCGCACCGGCAATACGATGCACACCGGTCTGGCTGGCCGGCACGATCCAGCGGGTGACCAGCACCCGCTTGAACGGCCGACGCTGCTGCTGGGCCAGGCGATTGGCAACGTGCGCCATTTCGGCCAGAACGGAGGCGGCGGACGGATCACCTCCGGGGTACTCGACCACCGCGATCTCGACGAATCCTTCGTTCCTGAATCCTTCCACAGCCCCTCCTCGCTTCGTTGCAGGCCATCGAACGGCCGGTTCAGGCGAAGGGTAGGAACTGGGCCAGCGGCGGGGCTATGAAGAAAGTTGCAAAGTGCCCTGAATGCGCGCACCCGGACCCAGCCTTGACTCTCGACCAGACTCCATCCTTCAAAATGACCGGCAGCATCCGCAGGAATCCGCCATGAACATTGGACAACTGGCCCGCCAGGCGGGCGTGCCGATCGATACGGTGCGCTACTACGAACGGCAGCAGCTGCTGCCGACCGCTGCCCGCTCGGCGGGCGGTTACCGCATCTTCGGCGAGCAGGACCTGCGCCGGCTGCGATTCATCCGCCGCGCCAAGGCACTGGGCTTCAGCCTGGAAGAGATCGGCGATCTGCTCGCACTGAGCGATCACCACTCACAGGACATGGCCAGCGTGCGCGATACCGCGCAGGCACGCCTGGAGGACATCTCACAGCGAATGACGGAGCTGCAACGCATGCACACCGCACTTTCGCAGCTGGTCGACGCCTGCCCCGGCCACGGCACACTGGACCAGTGCCCAATCCTGGCGGCGCTGACCGACGACGCTGCGCAGGCGACAGCGGACTGATATCGGCGTCGCAACGCGCGTGAAGAAAAGTGCAACAAATGCTTGCCAACCCCCTGTGGCGAGGCTATTATTTCGCTCCTCAGCGACGTGGGGCCATAGCTCAGCTGGGAGAGCGCCTGCATGGCATGCAGGAGGTCAGCGGTTCGATCCCGCTTGGCTCCACCAATCTTTCGGCATTAGGCCGTCGAAAGGTCGCTAAAGAACATTGATGAGAATTGCGTCCCCATCGTCTAGAGGCCTAGGACATCACCCTTTCACGGTGGCGACCGGGGTTCGAATCCCCGTGGGGACGCCACTCATCACGAACAATGAGGACCCGGCCGATAACCGGGTCTTTTTTGTTCACCGCCTACCGGCATTCAGGTTGTGGCGTAGCGGTTCCCCTGCCCCCGTGGCCGCGGTTGAACCGAAACGAAAAAAGCTCGAAAAAAGCTTCCACAAAGGTGAACACGCAGGTATGATAGGCGGCTCGGTAACACGGGGCCATAGCTCAGCTGGGAGAGCGCCTGCATGGCATGCAGGAGGTCAGCGGTTCGATCCCGCTTGGCTCCACCACTTTCGACATTAGGCCGTCGAAGGTTCTACAACTTGAAGTTTTCGTGCGTCCCCATCGTCTAGAGGCCTAGGACATCACCCTTTCACGGTGGCGACCGGGGTTCGAATCCCCGTGGGGACGCCAGTTTCAAAACGGACTCTGCTCCCGGCAGATCATCCGGAGTTTCACTGGGGCCATAGCTCAGCTGGGAGAGCGCCTGCATGGCATGCAGGAGGTCAGCGGTTCGATCCCGCTTGGCTCCACCACTTCGACATTAGGCCGTCGAAGCATCTACAACTTGAAGTTTTCGTGCGTCCCCATCGTCTAGAGGCCTAGGACATCACCCTTTCACGGTGGCGACCGGGGTTCGAATCCCCGTGGGGACGCCAATTCTTGAAAACCCCGACCCTGGTCGGGGTTTTTCTTTGCCTGTGATTCCTGGGAAGGCCCTGTCCACGTATGGCGTGGATCTACTGCAGGGCCCGGGCAGGTCCACGCCATGCGTGGATGCCCTCACCGCCACCCGCCTTCAGAACCGCCGGTACATCCCGATCGATGCAGGCGCGGTGGGAGCGAAACCAAACCGCGCGTACAAACGGTGCGCTTCGCCATCTGCCAGAAGGCTGACATATGCCGATGGCGGCAGGTTGGCCTGCATCCAACCATCCAGGCGACGCATCACCTCCTTGCCCAGGCCCTGCCCCTGCAGGCGCGGCAACACGGCGATATCGCAGACCTGCAGGTGGCAGCCGCCATCGCCGACGATGCGTCCCATCGCCACCAGCTCGTTGCCCTGGTAGGCACACACGCCATACAGGGTATTGGGCAGCGCGCGTGCCGCCGCCTCCTGGCTCTTGGCACTGAGGCCCGCCAGTACACGCAGCTGGCAATAGTCTTCAACCGTGGGCACGGCGTCGCGGAACTGGCAGGCGACGGAATCATTCATGCGCTATCTCCCTGTAGGTCGGGCTATCCTGCCTTATCCATGTCGCAGCCGCTGCGACCCACGCCCGCAGAGTTCCCATGTGCTACTCCGCCCTGATCCGCGCCGACTACGCCAAGCTGGTGCGCGAATTCGGTGCCATCCTGTCGCTGGAAGAGTTCGCCGAGCTGTACGCGCACGATCCCGGCAAGAAGCGACCGAAGACCCCGAAGGCCATGGACGACGGCTTTGCCGGCGCGCGCACCGAGCAGGGCCGCGATATCGTCGCGAAAATCCAGCAGTGGCATGCGCAGGAACGGCAGCAACTGGAAGCGGAACTGGCCCGCCAGCGCGAGCGACGCGATATCGCCAATGCCACGCTGGCGACCCGCCCCACCCAGAAAGCCCGCAACGACCTGCGCGTGGCCGGCAACCGCATCGGCCGCGCGCAAGCCCGACTGGAAGACCTGCACCGGGTGCAGCTGCTGCCACGCGACAACCGCATCTTTCCCGGCACCTATGCACCGGTCATGGTCAGCGATGGCGGCAAACGCGTGATCAAGCCGATGCGCTACCAATGCCGGCTGCCGGACAAGACGGCGCGCAACGATGTCCTGTACCCCGGCACCTACAACGCCAGGCGCGACAGCCTGGAAGGCTATTGGCGCGGTGCGTTTGGCCTGCGCCACGGCGTCGTGGTGGTGCAGGCGTTCTATGAGCACGTCCCACGCCATGCCATCGCCGGCCGGATGCTGGGTGCCGACGAGAAGGAACAGGACGTGGTGCTCGAGTTCCGCCCCGATCCGCCACGTGACCTGCTGCTGGCCTGCCTTTGGGCGGAATGGGAGGGACCGGAAGGCCGCCTGCTCTCGTTCGCCACGATCACCGACACCCCGCCACGCGATGTCGCCGCCGCAGGTCACGATCGCGGCGTGATACCGATCCGCAGGGAGCATCTGGATGCGTGGCTCAATCCCGATCCGGACAACCTGGCCGGGCAGTACCGCGTCCTCGACGACCGCGAGGACATCCGCTACGTGTACGAGGAGGCTGGCTGAAGCGCCGTTCTCACGCCGTTGCGCTGGAACGACCCACCGCACGGGCCAGCGCCCTGGTCAGATCCGCCGACAGATACGGCTTGACCAGCAGTACTCCGGCCAGCATCGACTCGGGCAGCTGCTCAGCCAGCATTCCGGTGGCGAGCACGAATGGTACGCCGCGTGCCGACAATGCTGCCGCCACTGGCTCGCTGGTCTCGTTGCGGGCCAGGCGATAGTCCAGCAGGGCCACATCCGGGGCCGAGTCTTCCAGCATGCGCAATGCTTCAGCCACGCTCGCCGCCAACCCGACCACGGTCGCGCCGGCATGCACCAGCTGCATCTGCAGCAAGGCTGCGCTCATCTCGTCGTTCTCGACCACCAGCACCCTCAGGTCCTGCAACACTGTCATCCGGCACCGCTCCTGGAGGCATTCAAGCCGGCGCAGTATAGCCACCACAGAGCCGATGCCGACAGGAAGCGCCCCGATTGGCCTTGCCTCTATGAAAGCCCTGCCGACCTCGGTTACACTCGCATGCTGCCTGCCGGTGTGGCGGAATGGTATACGCAGCTGACTCAAAATCAGCCGGGGGTAACCCCATGAAGGTTCGAGTCCTTTCACCGGCACCACTGCATCAAAGGCCAGGTCCCTGACCTGGCCTTCTGCATTTCCAGTGCCGGGCGCCGGAACTGGGATCGATGCCAACGCCCGCCCTGCCCTCGCTCCCCGAGATCCCGACCGCACGGCTGCGTCCACCTCACGCGGATGACACGACGCCCTGGTCGCGCTGCTTCTCACTGCCGGGCGTGGCCAAGCGGGGCTGCACCCTCGACCGCGTGGGGACACCCGTGCCTTCTGGATGAACGCCCGCGGCACAGGCTCCGCGCCAACACAAAGGAACGAAACTGCGACTTCCGGCAAGTATTTAAATAGACACAGCGCACACTTTTCTTGCAAGCCTCACGTGCTTCTGCCTATCGTGATCCCAGCCGGAGCTGGGGGTGGGGGAATGCATGACGTTGCGTACGGCGCTGTTTTTTCTGGTTACGCACGCGCTCGTCATTGCCTTTATCGGCCCGCAGGACCTGGTCGGCTCCTACCTGATGCTGATCACCGCACCGCTGCTGGCTGCACTGGCCTGCGTGCGGCGTGCACGTGACAGCCACCAGGCCGCCTGCAAATGGCGGACGCTGGGCGCGGCCGTGGGCCTGTTCTCTCTCGCGCTGCTGGCCCTGCTGCACCGCAATGTGGCCGGCCTCGCCCCAGCGCAGATGACCGCCTCAACACTGATCCTGTACGTGTTCTACCGGATCCCCTTGACCTACGTCGCTGCAAGCCCGGGTGGCGGGAACCGCTACGTCCGTGCGGTGGACCTCGGGATCATTGCCCTGCTTTGGCTGCTGTACTACCTGCATGCGCGGGCCATGGCGCCGCTGAACACCGCCTTGTGGACGCAGTGCCTGAACACCATGAGCGGCGTGCAGAACAGCCTGGTGTTCTGCTTCGCACTGATCCGTTTCCTGGCCGAGGACGATCCGGACCGCCGCGATTTTTTCCGGACGCTGACGATCTACGCGCTGGGCTACTTCCTGCTGGCCTTCTACATCAATACCTATCAGCCGCAGCTGCCCGACGGCAGTTGGGGCGACCTGCTGATCAGTGGACTGTTCGTGCTGCTGGCCACCCTGGCGGGCAGCCATCGTCGCTACCCGACAGTGGGGGTATCCCGCAACCTGCGGCGCATCATCGATGCCGGCGTACCATTGATGCTGCCATTGCTGCTGATGCTGGTGGCGCTTCTGGTCGCGCGCCTGCAGCCGACCCTGGCCACGGCCGGCTTCATCGGCTCCCTGCTCGGCTATGCCCTGCGCAGCGTGCTGAGCCAGGTGGAGATCCAGCGCCAGCGCGACGAGCTGGAAAAACTGGCACGGCGTGATCCACTGACCGGCCTGGGCAACCGACGCAGCTTCGATGAATCGCTTGGCGCGGCCCACCGCCGCGCGCGGCGCCAAGGTCTGGGCCTGGCCGTTCTCATGATCGATATCGACCACTTCAAGCGCCTCAATGACACCTATGGCCACCCGGAAGGAGATCAGCGCCTGCAGTCGGTCGCCGCCATTCTTGATGGCTGCCTGCAACGGGGTGACGATCTGCTGGCCCGCTATGGCGGCGAGGAGTTCATCGCTGCCCTGCCCTCGCCCGATGCCGCCCACGCCATGGCCCTGGGCGAGCGGGTCCGCGCTTCGGTCGAAGCGGCTGCCCTGCCCGCCCCCGAGGCCACCGTCACCATCAGCGTCGGCGTGGCGTGGCAGGCACCGGGCGAAGAGCACGATCCGCGCGACCTGGTCGAACGCGCCGACCAGGCCCTGTATCGGGCCAAACGCGCCGGGCGCAACCGCGTATATGGCGACGCAGATACTACGGAAGACAGATGCAACCGCCGGGCCTAGACGGCGTGCAGCGCCGCCGCTCCCTGCCGCTGCCCTGCCGCGCCCTGCACGCGGAAGCTGGCCACGGTCTGCAGCAGCTGCGCCGACTGTTCTTCCATGCTGCGTGCCGCCGCCGATGCCTCCTCGACCAACGCGGCATTCTGCTGGGTGCCCTGGTCAATCAGATCGACGGCCTGGTTCATCTGCTGGATATCGTCGCTCTGTTGCTGCGCGGCCGTGCTGATTTCGCTCATCAGGTCACTGACCCGGCGCACGTTTGTCACAATCTCATCCATGGTGCGGCCCGCGCTCTCGACCTGCGCGGTACCGGCGCCGACATTGGCCACCGACGCATCGATCAGGTGCTTGATCTCCTTGGCTGCGCTGGCCGAACGCTGCGACAGCTCACGGATCTCGGTGGCAACCACGGCGAAGCCACGACCATGTTCACCGGCGCGCGCGGCCTCCACCGCTGCGTTCAGCGCAAGAATGTTGGTCTGGAAGGCGATGCCGTCGATCACCCCGATGATGTCGACGATGCGCCGCGATGAGGCATTGATCGCCGCCATCGTCTCGACCACCTCATGCACCACATTGCCGCCCCGCGCGGCGACATCGGCTGCCCCACCGGCCAGCTGGCTGGCCTGGCGGGCATTGGTTGCGGTGCGCTGCACCGTCTCGGCAAGACCCTTCATCGACACCGCAGTCTCCTCCAGCGAGGCCGCCTGCTGCTCGGTGCGCTGCGACAGGTCGCTGTTGCCCTGCGCGATTTCAGTCGCACCCACGGCGATGGTGTCGGCCGCGAACTTGATCTGGCCGATGATCGCGGCCATCGCCTCGACCAGCGAATTCACGCCTTCGCACAACTCGGCAATCGGCCCGCTCTTGTCGGCGGTGGCTACGCGCTGGGTCAGGTCACCCAGCTTGGCGGCAGCCACCACCTCTCGGGTCTGCGCCACGGCGCGCTGCATGGCCTGGTTCTCGTGCACCTGCGCGGTGATGTCGGCGGCATACTTCACGACCTTGAACGGCTTTCCGTTGAGGTCGAGGATGGGGTTGTAGGAAGCCTGGATCCAGACCTCGCGCCCGTCCTTGCCCAGGCGCCGATACTGGCCCGCATCATATTCGCCGCGCCCAAGTTTCTCCCAGAACTGGCGATATTCCACGCTGCTGCGATGCCCGGGCTCGACAAACAACGAATGGTGCTGCCCGCGCACTTCGTCCAGGCTGTAGCCGGTCACCGCCAGGAATTTGTCATTGGCCGACAGGATGCGGCCATCCATGCTGAACTCGATCACCGCCTGAGACTTGGCGATCGCCGCAAGTTGCCCCGCCGAGTCGGCCGCCTGCAGCTTCTGCTGGGTGATGTCGGTCGCGAACTTGACCACCTTGTAGGGCCGCCCCTGCCGATCCAGCACCGGGTTGTACGAGGCCTGGATCCAGATCTCGCGCTGGCCCTTGCCGAACCGGCGGTACTGCCCGGCGTCGTATTCGCCGCGCCCCAAGCGCGCCCAGAAGTCGCGGTACTCGGCGCTGCGCGCCTGCTCGGGGTCGACGAACAGGGAATGATGCCTGCCCTGGATCTCCTCCAGCCGGTACCCCATCGCCTGCAGGAAATTGTCATTGGCCTGCAGGATGGTTCCGTCGAGCGCGAACTCGATGACGGCCTGCACGCGATGCAGCGCGGCCACCTGCGCTTCCAGCTCGGTGCGGTCGGTCACCGCCTTCTCTGTGCGGGTGCGTTGCTGTGGCGCCAGTACGCCAAGCAGCGCACGCCACGGCGACCAACGGGTATGCAGCTCGGCCGGCGCCTGCGCGCCCGCCGTGAAGCCTGGAATGAGCATTGTCTGATCCTCGGTGTCCGGTAAGCGGTTGTGACCCGACGGGCGGGATGCCCGGCGGCAACATCAGTTGCCAGGGACTACAGGTGCCAACCGGCACCTCTCGAGCGACTGCCAAGAACGTCTGCTGCGGCTGCGATCGGGATCTGGAAGCGGCGGAACACACTGCGCGGACCGCCCATCGGGGGCAGTCTGGGGTCCTGCGGCGGGTAACTGGAGCGGGATCCAGAGGGAGTATCGGCGATGCCGTCGGCCGCTTTAGCGGCATTCCGCGACGTCCGTCGCAACTCCGTCCATTACAGGCGGAATGCGGTGGACGATTGCCGTGTACTTCACACCTTTCTCACGTGCCTCCGCCTTCACACCGAGGCATTGGGCCAATGAACGGCTGGACCGGATCCGTTCCGCCACCGGTTGGCGGAACGCTGTACAGCGCAGGCGCCGGGAGGCAGCCGACCACATCGCCCACAGAAGGATGCAGCTCAAGGAAAAAAGGTTTACATGACCGATGCGGGGTTCGCCCGCAGGGGAAAACGACCAGCATGAAGGTCCCGCAGGATGCTCATCTACATGGAGATCGCATGTCCCCTCGCTTTGCCAGCCTTCTTCTCCTGGCCCTATGCAGCAGCAATGCGCTGGCCACCGGCATCGCCTATCGACCGGCCTTCCACCCGGACCAGCTGAAGGGACCGCCCGCAGGACGCCCGAACGAAGTGCTGGTGCTGGGCAGCCCACACCTGTCCAGCCTGCCGGAGACCTTCACGCCGGCGATGCTGGAACCTCTGCTGCAGCGCCTGGAAGCCTGGCGGCCCACCGCGATCGCAGTGGAGAATCTGTCCGGCCTGCAGTGTGACTTCATGCGCCGCAATCCGGCCCGATACGCGGAGAGCGTCGCGGACTACTGCGTCGATCCGGCACCGGCGCAGGCCGCCACCGGTCTGGACGTGCCCAGCGCCAACGTGGAAATGGAACGCCTGCTTGCAGATTGGCCCAAGGCGCCAAGCGCTGCCCAGCGACGTCGCTTGGCCGCAGTCTTCCTGGCTGCGGGCGAGAGCAGCTCGGCAGTCGTCCAATGGCTGCGGCTGCCCCGGGAAGAGCGCCGTGCGGCCGACAGCCTGACTCCGGAGCTGGTGCAATTCCTCGACACGCGCATGACCCGCCGCAACGAGGCCGTCCTGGTGGCCGGCGTGCTTGCCGCACGCCTCGGACTGGAGCGCCTGTGGTCGGTGGACGACCACACTGCGGATTCGCCCACACCGGAATCGCGGCAGAAGGCCTACGCTGCCGCCATACGCGGCGCCTGGGACAACGCCTTCGTCAAAGCACGCAGGGCGGCTGATGAACGGCTCGAAGCCAATCTTGTTCAACCGGAAGGATTGCTCGCGATGTATCGCGCCTACAACGCACCCGAGACCGCGATGGTGGCGTTCAACAGCGACTTCGGCGCGACGCTTGTCGAACCCTCACCGGAAGGCTTCGGCCGCAACTACCTGGGCTACTGGGAAACCCGTAACCTGCGCATGGTCGCCAACATGCGCGACGTGCTCGGCCAGCATCCAGGCACCCGCATGCTGACCATCGTCGGCGCGTCACACAAGGGCTATTACGAGGCTTACCTCAACCTGATGCATGACGTGCAGCTGGTCAGTTCGGATGAAGTACTGCGCTGACGCAACTGCGCATGGGGGATGCGATAACCATCCACCGCATCACTCCACCGCGTTCCTGCCCGCCCGCCACAGCATGATGCTGGCGGCACCGATGCAGGACAGCGTGAACACCAGCAAGGCGACCGCGCCGCCCTGCAGCACCGGCAGCAGGGCCTGCGCGTGCAGGTCGCCGCGCAGCTGTTCCGCACGCAGGCAGGCGGCCAGGGCCAGGCACCAGCCGACCATTGCCGGGGCGTAGGCACGCAGCGTCACCGGGTTGCAGACATTCATGGGACCACCTGTAGGAGGGGAAGTACGCGGAGTATTCGCGCACGCCCTCTCACAGGTTGAGATCAGCCCTCGGTCGGATCGATGTCGCCGCCCGGCAGCTCACTCGCCTCGCCCTGTACCTGCACGTTGTTGCGGCCCATTGCCTTGGCCCGGTAGCACTGGGCATCGGCCGCCGCCACGGCCTGGTCGACGCTCATCCCGCCCGTCAAGGGCGCGATGCCGATGCTGGCGCCCACATGCAGGCGGTCCTGGTCCCACGGAATCGACAGCGACGCCAGGGTGTGCAGCAGCTCGCCGCCAATGCGCGCTGCACGACGCGGCGTGCAACCGGACAGGATCACCGCGAACTCATCGCCACCCAGCCGCGCCACCACATCCGAATCCCGCACGCCGTGGCGCAGCACGCTGGCCACCGCCCACAGCACGGCGTCACCGGCCAGATGGCCCCAAGTGTCGTTGACCGGCTTGAAGCGGTCCAGGTCGATGTACATCAGCGAGGCGGCCTGGCCGGTACGCTCCACGCGGGTGATCGCCTGCTGCAGATGCACCTCGAAGCCACGACGGTTGCTCAGCTCGGTCAGCGGATCGATCTCGGCCAGGTGGCGGGCTTCGCGCTGCCGCGCCCGCTGCTGGGTGTCGTCGCGCAGCACCCACACCGCGCCGCGCACATGGCCCTCGTCATCGCGCAGCCAGGCGCGGGTCAGATCGACCGGGATCGTGGCCGTGCCCAGGCGCAGCAGAAGGTCAGCATGCAGGTCCACCGCATTGCTTTCCGGGTCCAGCAGCACGGATACATCAAGCACCGAGCCGGGCGCGTATTCGGTGGTCAGCGCCAGTACGTCCTGCACGTTGTGCCCTGCCAGCGACAGCGCGCCATCACCGGCGAGGGTGCGGACAGCAGCGGCGTTGGCGTAATCGATACGACCGTCCAGACTGACGCTGAGCACCAGATCGGCCACGGCATCGAGGGTGATGCGGCTGCGCTGCTCGCTCTCGAACAGGCGCTGTTCGCTGCTGCGCTGGGCGCTGATGTCCTGGATCTGCGACACGAAATGCAACGGCTCGCCATGCTCGTTGCGCACCAGCGAGACCGATAGCCGCGCCCAGATCACCTTGCCGTCGCGATCGAGATAGCGTTTTTCCAGGTGATAGTGACTGCGCCGCCCGGCCAGCAGATCCTGCACCAGGGCCAGGTCGGCCTGCAGGTCATCGGGGTGGGTCAGGCGTTGGAAATCAACCTGCAGCAGTTCCTCGCGGGGGTAGCCCAGGATCCGGCACAGGGCGTCATTGACGTCCAGCCAGCGCCCCTCCAGCGACACCAGCGCCATGCCCAGCGCCGCCGACGTGAACGCACCGGCGAATTTCTCCGCCGCCAGGCGTGCTTCGGCACGTGCCTGCAGGATCTCGGTGATGTCGATGGACATGCCGACGTAGCCGATGCGCGCGCCGCCGGCACCATCCATGCGGCTGATCGACAGGCGCACCTGGCGTGGCTGGCCGTCCTTGCGCCGCAATGTCCATTGCCTTGAATAGGTCTGCGCATCGGCACGGGCGCTGAGGGCTTCAAACGCGCCCGGCAGGCGTCCGTCCGCAGCCGCCAGCGGGCGCAGCCATGCCGCCAACTCGTCCGGATCGTGGAAATCACCCAGTCGCCGCTGTCCGACCACTTCCTCCGCGCTGTATCCCAGCAGACGTTGCGCACCGGTATTGAACAGGGTAATGGTGCCTTCGGTATCGGTCGCGATCACCGCCACCTCGTCGGACGCATCGACCACGGCCTGCAGCCGCTGCCGGCTTTCGGCGGCGTCCTGCCGCGCCTGCTGCAGCTCGGTCACGTCGGCGTGCGCACCGGCCATCCACAGCGGTCGTCCCTGCCCATCCCATTCGAACACGCGGCCACGGTCGTGGATCCATATCCACTGGCCGTTCTTGTGGCGCATGCGGAGCAGGCAGACATAGTTGTCGCTGCGGCCTTCAAAATGATCCTCAAGTGCCGCGTCGGACAGGACGATGTCATCGGGATGGACCAGCTTCAGGAACGTCTTCTGGCACACCGGCTCCAGCTCTTCCAGGCGATAACCGACGATCTCCGCCCAGCGCGCATTGACCCGCATCTCGCCGGTCTGCACGTTCCACTCCCAGGTGCCGGCGGCGGTGCCGTCAATGATCATCGCCAGGCGACGACGCTCTTCGGCCAGCGCCTGCAGGCGCCGCTCCAGCAACCCGTTGCCGTTGGTTCCCTGACCGGCCATCAACCCGTACCCCGGCCCGCACAGGGAGGCAGCGGCCGCAGCGCGACGCTGCAGACCTCAACGAAGACGACGGGTCCTGCTGGCGTCATGGCCCTCCCCAGCAACAGCGGGGTGGCCGGACGCCTCCCCTCAAGCGCAAGTGTGCGCAATCACGGGGAAAATCGACAAGTCCCCCGCCACGAATCAAGCGTGACGGGGAACACGGTCCTCAACTGCGCTTGGCGCGGGCGAAGGCCTCGGCCAGGGCGTTGTTGGCCGGGGGCGCGGACGCGGCGGGACGGCCGCCATTGCCCTGGCCCCGGTTCGGCCCGCGGTTCTGGCCGCCTGCATCGCGGCGGGGACCCTGCCCATGGCCGCGCTCATCACGCTGGCCCGGGCGGCTGGTGGCTTGGCCGGGGGTATCGTCCAGGCGCCGGGTCAGGGCGATGCGCTTGCGCGCCACGTCCACCTCCAGCACCTTCACCTTGACGATATCGCCGGCCTTGACCACGTCGCGCGGGTCCTTCACGAACGTATCGGACAGGGCCGAAATGTGGATCAGGCCATCCTGGTGCACACCGATATCGACGAAGGCACCAAAGGCCGCCACGTTGCTTACCACACCCTCGAGCACCATGCCCTCGCGCAGATCCTTGATGTCCTCGACGCCCTCGGCGAAGCGTGCCGCCTTGAACTCGGGGCGTGGGTCTCGGCCCGGCTTCTCCAGTTCCTTGAGGATGTCACGCACGGTCGGCACGCCAAAGGTGGCATCGGTGAACTGCTCGGCCTTCAGGCCGCGCAGGAAGCTGCCATCACCGATCAGCGCCTTGATCGGGCGCGCGGTGCTGGCCACGATGCGCTCGACCACCGGGTAGGCCTCGGGGTGTACCGCCGAAGCATCCAGCGGCTCATCACCGTCGGCAATGCGCAGGAAGCCCGCGCACTGTTCAAAGGTCTTCTCGCCCAGGCGCGCCACCTTCAGCAGGTCCTTGCGGCGCTTGAACGGGCCGTTCGCGTCACGGTGGCGCACGATGTTCTCGGCCACCGTGGCCGACAGGCCGGACACCCGCGACAACAGTGCAGCCGAAGCGGTGTTCACGTACACGCCCACCGCGTTCACGCAGTCCTCCACGCGGGCATCCAGCGCGCGCGCCAGACGGTACTGGTCCACATCGTGCTGGTACTGGCCGACACCGATGGCCTTGGGTTCGATCTTCACCAGTTCGGCCAGCGGGTCCTGCAGGCGGCGGGCGATCGACACCGCCCCACGTAGCGACACGTCCAGCTCCGGGAACTCCCTGGCCGCGAACTCGGACGCCGAGTACACCGACGCGCCGGCCTCGCTGACCACCACCTTCTGCAGCTTCGGGTTGCCAGCGGCCTTGATCGCTTCGCCGGCCAGCTTGTCGGTTTCACGGCTGGCGGTGCCGTTGCCGATCGCGATCAGTTCCACGTTGTGCTTGGCGCACAGCTGCTTGATCGTCTGCAGCGACTGCTCCCACTGGCGGCGCGGCTCGTGCGGGTAGATGGTGTCGGTGGCCACCAGCTTGCCGGTGGCATCGACCACGGCGATCTTGCAGCCGGTGCGGATGCCCGGGTCCAGTCCGAGCACGGTCTTCGGGCCGGCGGGTGCCGCCAGCAACAGGTCCTTCAGGTTGTCGCCGAACACCGCGATGGCCTCGGCTTCGGCCTTCTCGCGGGCCTGGTTGAACAGGTCCAGCAGCAGGTGCGTGTGCAGCTTGGCGCGCCAGGTGAGCCGGCAGGCGTCCAGCAGCCAGCGGTCGGCGGCGCGGCCCTGGTCGGCGATGCCGGCCCTGCGCGCCACGCGCCCTTCGGCGTACTGGTGGCCGGCCTCGGCATCACTGCCGGGGTCCAGCTCCAGGAACAGGATCTCCTCGCGGCGCGCACGGAACAGCGCCAGCAACCGGTGCGAGGGAATCTTCGCCAACGACTCGGCGTGATCGAAGTAATCGCGGTACTTGGCGCCTTCGGTTTCCTTGCCCTCGGCCACGCGCGCGCGGATCACGCCGGTTTCGCCCAGCCAGGTGCGCAGTTCGCCGACCAGCGCGGCGTCTTCACCCCAGCGCTCCATCAGGATCGCGCGCGCACCTTCCAGCGCAACCTTGGTGTCGGCCACGCCTTTGTCAGCATTGACGAAGCTGGCCGCAAAGCTCTGCGGGTCCTGCGTCGGGTCGGCCAGCAGGCCATCGGCCAGCGGCTCCAGCCCCGCCTCGCGGGCGATCTGGGCGCGGGTACGGCGCTTGGGCTTGTACGGCAGGTACAGGTCTTCCAGACGGCTCTTGGTATCGGCGGCCAGGATGTCGTTGCGCAGTTCGTCGCTGAGCTTGCCCTGTTCGCCGATGCTGGCCAGCACCGCTGCGCGACGGTCCTCCAGCTCGCGCAGGTAGGTCAGGCGCACTTCCAGGTTGCGCAGCTGGGTGTCGTCCAGGCCGCCGGTCACTTCCTTGCGGTAGCGCGCGATGAACGGAACGCTGGCGCCCTCGTCGAGCAGGCCGACGGCGGCGCGCACCTGGGCGGACTGGGCACCGATCTCGTCGGCGATGGTCTGGGCGATCTGCTGGGCGAGCGCGCTCTGGGCGTTCTTGGCGTCGTGCATTGCTTCAGGTCTGTGCCGCATTACGGGAAGACCCCATTCTGGCAACCCGCGACGGAGCCGGACAAGGCATTGACAGGGCGCAAGGTTCAGCGGCGTAGCCGGATTGGACGCCGGCATCCTGGCAAAGCGCGGGCCCGGACTGGCCCTGGGCTGGGATGCCGGCGCGGGCGCGCGATGGTGGGCGCGCCCTGCCGCGTGTTACGAAGGTCAGCGGTAGTGGCGGGCGGCGCGCTGCATGACGATCTCGTCACGCATGCCTTCCAGGGCCATCAGGCGGACCTTGCCGACACCCTGCAGTTCCATGAACCGCTCCGTGTAGAACTCCGGCCCCAGCGCGGTGTCGGCGCGGGATTTGCTGAAGCCGTAGGGCACCACGCCCTTCTCGCCATCCTTGCTACCACCGACATAAAGAACGATTGCCATGTGATGTATTCCTCCAAATTGCTACTGCGTACTGCACTCGATGAGCGATGCTGCGAGCTCATCGAGGGAGAGCTTACCGCGTCGAACCTGACTGGAACGTCACGAAGGCTAATGACGATCGGTTGCATGCAGATGACGGCGGGATCGCAGCAGAATGCTTACGGATCTTTAACTTCCGGCTAACGAATCAGTACGGGATTCCCGCCAACGGCGCAGCCCCTCGTGGGTTGGTCGCGAAGTGCGTTTCATGTGATTGGTCAGGGCGGGATGGGGTCGCGGGACACGCCGTAAACCCATCCATGGGGGCTCGATGGCGCCATCCATGGCGCCAACGGTCCCGCGACCCCATCCCGCCCTGCCCCTGACAGGTTCCGTGCGCGTCCAACCACGGAAAAGAAAAAAAAGAACACCAAAAGCAAAAGCGGCCTGGCCGGCTCGCTTTTTGTACAGCCGAGCCCATGCTCGGCTGCTTTCAGGCCAGTCCGCGAAGCCGAGCGCAGGCTCGGCTCTACACGAGCAAGCGCAGCGCGCGACCCGCTTCTGCTGTTCTTTTTCTTTTCCGTGGCTTGGCGCACACGGGAACTGTCAGCGGCCGGGTGGGTGGGGCTGGCGGGGTATCCGCGGCATGGATGCCGCGGCTAAGCCCCCATGGATGGGTTCACGGCGTCCCCGCCGGCCCCCACCCACCCGGCCAGCCCCCAGGAAGCAGGCATTCCGCGACCAAGCCACGAGGGGCTGCGCCGTTGGCTGGAAACTACGGCCACCAGCCACGCCCGAACCGGGCGAAATGATCGGCCGCCCGTTCAAACGGGTTGCGCGCACTCACCCCGCCGCACAGCAGGTACACCGGCAGGTACAGCGGCCCCAGCACCATGTACTGGTACACGTGCGCACGTTCGTGATCATCCAGCCGGATCAGCGGTTCCACGCCCCACCCCGCCTGATGCGCATAGGTGCGGCAGGAAATGCCCAGGTCATGGCCGGTATGCAGGATCACGTTCCCCAGCGTGATCGCCCCGCCTGGCCCCCACGGCCAGCGGTCGAACACCAGCGCACAGTCGCGCGCGCTCCAACGCAATGACGCGCCGCCGAGCATGCCGGCCAGGCCGCCGATCAGGCCGATCAGGGAATTGGGTGACGTCCACACCGCGCCCAGTACCTGCAGCGCGCGCAGCCAGATCGGCCAGGGCTCAGGGGCAGTCTTCAATCGGCCTCGTTCGGCATCAGCAGCCACAGGATCAGGTAGACCAGGATGCCGGGGAAGGCGGCCGAGCCAATCGATATCAGCACGAACACGATCCGCACCAGCGTGGGGTTCCAGCCGAAGCGGTGGGCGATGCCGCCCATCACGCCGGCGATCATGCGATCGTTCAATGAGCGCGACAGCGTCTTGGGCGTGGTGTTCATGGCAGCGGCTCCGGGAAACGGACAAGGCAGTCGAGCATGGCTGGACTCTACACCGCCCCGATGTCTACGGCGTGCGGTGGCGCAGGGCCTGCAGGCGTGCGCCGAACCAAGCGGCTGCGGTCTGTTCAGGCTGTCCTGGACACTGGATGCGGTAGGGCTTGCCACTCATGCTGCTCTGGCTGGCAGCGCGCTCGATGAACTGCTCGGCGCTGTCCACCATGTCCTTCTTCAGCAGGTAGTCGTACTTGCGCTGCAGGTGCGCGCGCGCATCACTGCCATCGTGCCAGCTGCCATTGCGCTGGAAGCGGCATTGGGAGCCGTCCAGGCTGGCGATCAGCTGGGCGATCTCCCGCCGTGCATCCGCACTGGGTGCGGCGTGGGCAAGCGGCGCTGCCAGCAGTGCCGCAAGAATCAACAGAATCCGGTACGTCATCATCCCCCCAGGTCAGTCGAGCATGGCTCGACTCTACAGGTCACGCGCCTTCAACCAGCCATCGATCGTGGCCGGCACTTCGCGCTGCGCACGGCCGGAAACGTAGATGCCGATATGCCCACCACGGAAACTGGACTCGGTGTAGTCATCCGTACCCAGGCGCCCACGCATCGCGCGCGAAGCATCCGGTGGCACCAGATGGTCCTGTTCTGCATAGATGTTCAGCACCGGCAGCGTCACCTGCGACAGATCCACCGCTTCCTCGCCGATCCGCACCGTGCCGTTCATCAATCCGTTGCCCTGGTAGAACTGCTTGATGAAGTCGCGGAACGCCTCGCCCGCCAGATCCGGTGAATCGAAGATCCACTTCTCCATGCGCAGGAAGTCCTCCAGCGCGGCCTTGTCATCGAGGATGTCGAGCAGGCCCACGTACTTCTGCACATTGAGGCGGAACGGCTTGAGCATCAGGTAACTGGCATTCATCAGGTCGGCCGGGATGTTGCCCAGCGTATCCACCAGCAGGTCCACATCCACCTGCCGCGCCCAGTGCGAGAGCATGTTGTCGGCCGTCTGGAAATCGACCGGGGTGACCATGGTGATCAGCTTGCCCAGCTTCTGCCGGCGCAACGCGGCGTAGCAGAGTGCGAACACGCCGCCTTGGCAGATACCCAGCAGGTCGACCGGGCCACCACTGCGCGCACGCAGCGCATCGACGGCACCATCGATGTAGCGCAGCAGGTAGTCCTCCAGGGTCTGGAAGCGCTCCGAGCGATCCGGGTAGCCCCAGTCCAGCACGTACACGTCCTGGCCCAGCGCCAGCAGCTTCTGCACCAGCGAACGGTCGGCCTGCAGGTCGACCATGTACGGACGGTTGACCAGCGCGTAGACGATCAGCAGCGGCGTACGCCGGGTCGGTGACTGTTCGCCGACGAAGCGGTACAGCACCACCTTGCCGTCGCGCCAGACTTCCTCACGCGCGGTCACGCCATAGTCCACGTCTTCCACCTGCGGCAGCAGCTTCAGCCCTTCCATCAGCTTGCGCTGCATGGCCAGGGTTTCCTGCATCAGGTCATCGGCGTTGAAGCCCAGCGGCCCCTTCATCGGTCACGCGTCCGAGTGGAAGTGCGAGGTGCGGCCTTTTTCGCTGACGCCTTTTTCGCAGCCGCCTTCTTTGCCGGCGCGGCCTTCTTCGCGGCCTTACGTACGGCCGGCTTCACCTTCGCCGGCGCCGGCTGCGCCACTGGGTCCACCTCGGCAGTTCCAGCCAGCGCCGCCACCTGTGCCTGCAGGCGGCGCAGGCTGCGCTCCAGCTCGGCGATACGGCGGTGTGCGGCATCCATCTCGCTGCGGGTCGGCAGGCCGATACGTTCACTCATCTGTTCCACCTCGCGCTGCAGGCCGGCACGCAGGCGCATCTGCGCGTTGCCCAGCGAGGCGTACACCTGCTGGAACGGTTCGGACATGGCGACCTTGGCGTAGGCCTCCTCGGCCACTTCGATCCACAGGTCGAACATCGCGCGGGCGCTGGTCAGCTGGCTGCCCGGCTGTTCGTGCTCGGCCAGGCGCTGCTCGAACAACGCAAAGGCCTCGTCCAGTGCCCGCTTGATCAGGTCGACATAGGCGCGCGAATGCTGCTGGTATTCTTCCTGCGCACGCAGCAGGGCCTGCCAGCGCGCCTGGTGCTCGCGGCCGGGGCCGAATGCCGGGCTCTGCAGCCATGGGCCCGCCTGCAGCTGGAACTGCTGCAGCCATGCGGCGAATTCGGGCACGGCGGCGCCGGCGTGGGTGCTGCCACGGGCCCCTTGCAGCATCCATTGCAGCATGCCATCGCCCTGCCCCTGCACCGCCTCACGCCAGGCCTGGGCCACATCGGCACTGCTGGCGTCGCGGCCGGCAAACCGAGCGGCGACCTCCTGCATGGTGCCGTACCAGCTCCCGGCCTGTTCGCGGAACCGGCGCACGGCATCTTCCGGCGCGCCTGGGCCCTGTTCCGGCAACAGCTGGCCCCACCAGTCGAACAGGCGCTGCCAGCTGCCCGGGTCGTCGCCCGCCGGTGCGCTGGGCGTGCCCGCGTGGCGCAGGGCATCGCCCCAGGCGCCGAAGTACTGCCGGGCCAGGGTCTCGAAATCACTGCTGCCGGCGTCGTGGGCCGAGCTGGTCATCGCAGGCCTCCGCAGGGCTGGCTCATGGCTTGGGAATGCGCAGGGTCTTGCTGATCATCAGCGACCCGGACAGGGCGAACAGCAGCACCATCGGGTGCAGCTGCCACGGGCCGATCTGCCACTGGCCGAACCAGATGTTCTGGCCGATGGCATCGGTACCGGCGGCGATCGCCAGCACGATCACCAGCACCAGGCTGGTCGGGATAGGGGTGCCTTCAAAATACGTGACCTTGCCCTCGTCGCCGGTCATTGCCTCGGCGGTGACGTTGTAGCGCGCCAGGCGGCTGACGCCACAGCAGACGAAATAGCTCAGCACCAGCCAGTCCCAGCCGCCCTGCATGCCACATGCATAGGCCAGCGCCGCCGGCGCGACGCCGAACGAGATCACGTCGGACAGCGAATCCAGCTCGCGCCCCAGGGTGGAGCTGGACTTGCGCCAGCGCGCGATGCGGCCGTCGAGGGCGTCGAAGATGAAGGCCAGCGGTATCAGCGCCATGCCGAACAGCAGGTAGCCGCGCTCGCCGTCCTGCAGGAAGCGCATTGCGGCAAACACCGCACCGGTGCCGCAGAAAGCATTAGCCAAGGTGAACCAGTCGGCCAGCTGGAATTCGCGCAGCATCGAGAAGTGACGTTTCATGGGGTCTCACGGAGCATCGAGGCCCACAGGTTACCGCGAGCGCCGCTGCCGGCGACAGCGCCGGCAGGCCGCGGCCTTCACTGCTCCCTCACGCACCCTCACCGGCGGTGAATTTTTCGCCACCCATCTTGACAGCCTAGGGGGGTGGAGCCTGTCGCGGCTTATCCACAAAGTTGCCCAGGCGTAATCCACACCCCCTGTGGACAACCAGATCTCACCGACTGCGACGGTGGACATTTCCTCATCACCCTGACGCGGGGTTTCCCTACTTCCCAAGCCGCAAGGTCAGCGCTATGGTCATCGGCGGACCCGCCGCCGCCACGTCCGAATCTCTTCGATGGACGACGACGATGCTGGATGCTTCCACCCTGGCCGCGCAGCTGCGGCAGCCCCATGGCGACGCCGCACTGGCGGTGGCCGACTCGATGAACCGCAGCAACAGCGCCCTGAACCTGGCCGCGATCGGGCTGCTGGCGGTGGCGGCCGGCGAACGCATCCTGGAGATCGGCCCCGGCAATGCGGCCTTCGCGCCCCAGCTGTTGCAAGCGCCGGGCAGCCAGTACCTGGGCGTTGAACTGTCCGCCGCCATGGTCGAGGCCGGCAACCGGCGGCTGGCCAGTGCCGGCCTGGGCGACCGGGCCGCGATGCGGCTTGGCGATGCCCATGCGCTGCCGGCGGACGAGGCATCCGTGGATGCCGCACTGGCGGTCAACACCCTGTACTTCTGGCCCAACCTGGCCCCGGTGCTGGACGAGCTTGCGCGCGTACTGCGCCGGGGAGGGCGGCTGTGCCTGGCGTTCGGCGATGCGGCCTTCATGCGCAGCCTGCCGTTTGCCGCCGATTTCCAGCTGCACGAACTGGACGCAGTTGAGCTGGCGATGCGCGTGTCGGGATTCAACATCTCGGCCTGGCGCAGCCATCGCGAAACTGCTGCCGGCAATGACGGGCAGACGCGGGAGAAGCATTTCCACCTGCTGCTGGCGCATCGGCGCTGATTGCCGCCGGGCATGGCCCGGCGCTACCCGACCCGCATCGGCGTGGATTTTCGCCGGATGCGATCCGACCGAGCGGTGGAGCCGGCCGCTGGCCGGCCGCCCCGGCAATGGCGCTGCGGTCAGGCCGCCGCCGGCAACCGGTTGCGCCACCTCGCGAAACACATCATCTGCAACACCAGCATCGCCACCAGTCCCAGCGGCCACGCCCACCACAGGCCGGTCAGCCCGTGCCGCGCCTGCAGCCACATCGCCAGTGGCAGCTCCAGCAGCAACACCGCTGTCATGCCCAGCAACGCCGGCAGCAGCACAGTCCCGCTGCCGCGCATCACGCCGACCAGCACCGTGGTGCCGCCCATCGCCAGCACGCCCCACACCACCGTGCGCAGCTGAAGTGCGGCCAGTTCGCGCACCTCCGGCGCCGCCAGGATCAGGCCGGTCAGCCACGGCGCCAGCGCCATCACCAGCAGCACCACGACCGTCAGCATCGCCAGGGCCAGCAGCACCCCGGTGCGGGCAATGGCGGGCAATCGTGCCGCACGTCCTGCCCCCATCGCATGCGCGGCGAGGATGGTGGCGGTGATGCCCAGCGACATGGCCGGCAGCTGCACCCAGCTCATCAACTGGTTGACCGCACCGTAGGCCGCCGTGGCGGTGTAGCCATAGCGGTTGATCCAGCCGAGCAACACGATCTCGGCAATGGCCAGGCTGAGCATCTGCAGCGAGGACGGCACGCCGATGCGCAGCATCGAACGAATGATCGCGCCATCGAAACGGATGGCCCGCAGCAGCTCATGGCCGGGTGCCAGCGGGTGCCCCAGGCGATGCCAGCTCCACAGCAACCAGACCAACGCCAGCAGCGAGGCAAATGCTGCCGACACCGCGGCACTGGCCGCGCCCAGCTGCGGCAGGCCGCCCCAGCCGAGGATCAGCAGTGGCGTGCACAGCAGGCCGAGCACGGTCGCCAGCAGCAGCGCGTGCAGCGGCGTCTTTGCATCACCCACCGCGCGGCTCACGGCCGTCGCCAGCCACAGCAGGAAGAACACCGGCGCACTCAGCAGCAGCACCCGCGCATAGGTGATGGACTCACCGAGGATCGGTGCCGGTGTACCCAGTGACATCAGAAGCTGTGGTGCGAAACCGCTCCCCAGGGCCATCACCAGCACCGACAGCACAAGGATCAGCGCCACCGCACTGCCAGCCACCACGCGCACCTGCTGCGGCCGACCCGCGCCCCAGGCGTGCCCGATCAGCACCATCGCGCCGGTCGCCAAGCCCATCACCAGGGCCAGCAGCAGGAAGAACACCGGGAAGAACGCAGCGGCCACGGCCACCGCCTGGGTACCGAGCAGATGGCCGAGGTAGATGTTGTCCAGCGTGCCTGCGGCCAGCTGCAGCGCATTGGTCAGCAGCATCGGCAGCAGCAGGGCCAGGTAGGTGCGCCACAGAGGCGGCGCGACCAGGGGCGTGGGATGTACAGGGGAGTTCATGGGGTTCTCTGGGCAAGGCGCTGCCCTGCCCGGCGTTTCCACCAGCAAAGCAAGCACAAGGGACCGGGCCGTGGCCCGCGATCAGGTGGCGCCGCCGCTCAACGACGGCGCGATGGATCAGCCGTCAGCGCTGTCGAACGCCAGACGCAGGGCGTGGTCGCGCACATCCCTGGGCCAGGAATGCAGCACCGCTTCCAGGCCCGCACGGTCGTGCGCGAACAGCACGCGGATGGCCTCCTCGAAGCCCGGCAGGTCGCCGGCGATGGTCTGCAGGAAGTGATAGGCGCGTTCGGCATCGCGACGCCGGCGGTCCTTGTCCGCACCGGCGCGGCTGGCCGTCTCCACCAGTTTTCGCAATGCCACCGAGGCGCCGCCCGGCTGCTCGGCCAGCCAGGCCCAATGGCGCGGCAGCAAGGTCACTTCACGGGCGACCACGCCCAGCTTGGGGCGGCCACGGCCACGCGGGGTCGCAGCGTCTTCGGCAGTGATTTCGGCATCCGCCTCGTCAGAGGGGGGAAACGCTTCGGTTACCCGCGCCAGCAGTTCCTCGTCACTGCCGCGCGTATCGAAATCGCGGGTGCGACCGGTGGCGTTGTCGAACACCAGCAATGGTCTGGCAGCGTTGTCGGCGCGCAGCCGCTTGAGCGCCAGTGCTGCCACTTCCGGGCTGCCGCAGGCAACAAGGCGATGGCCGTCGAAACAACTGAAAGGAGGGAGTCGGGACGCAGGCACGGCAATGGCATCAGAGGTGATGCGCGAATATTGCCCGGGTAATTTATGACTGTCAATATTGCCCGGGTATTAATCGACCAAAAGAGCGTGCCAACCCAGATTGGCACTCCCCGGAATGGTTGGCACCTCCCCGATTCACCGGGTCACAGCCGGCTGTAGGACCAACTGACCATGCGCCCGTCCTTGTACGGCATCACGCCGTGGAACGGGCGCGGGTCGGCGTCGAACACCAGCGGCAGGAAGTTGCGGTCGCCCTCCCACATCGGCAGCGTGTCCAGCTTGTCCAGGTCCACCCACTCCAGCGTGCCCTCATGGTTGCCGCCGTGCGGGGTGCCTTCGAAACTGTCGATGACGAACACGAAGCCCAGCCAATCCTCACCGTGCTTGCCGAATCCCGGCCAGCTGATGGTGCCGCGCAGGCGCATGCCGGTGCAGTCGATGCCGGCTTCCTCGGCGATCTCGCGACGCATGCCTGCCGCGACGTCTTCAGTCGGTTCGATCTTGCCACCCAGCCCGTTGTACTTGCCCAGATGATGGTCACCGGGACGGGTATTGCGATGGATCATCAGCACCTGGCGACGATCGGGCGACAGCACGTAGCCCAGGGTGGCGACGATCGGGGTGTACGGCATGGGCAGCATCCAGCGGCAGGTGAGCCGTGGATTATGGCCGATCAGCGCACCAGCGACAGGCGGCGTTCGGCGGGCGCCGCGACGCCATCGGCATCGCGGCGCAGCGTGGCCACGCCGTGGCCGCGCTCGGCCAGGTACTCCAGCCACTTGCCGAGGAAGGTGTTCATCCGCATGCGGTGGCTGATCAGCTCCGCCGGCGGCGGGTACAGCCCCATGGTGTCCTGCCAGCGGCGGCCGACGTAGCAGTGGGTGGTCTCGGCCTGGCGCGCGTCACGGTACAGGCGAACATAGGCCGATGGATCAGGCTCGCCAGTGACCGGGTCGGCCAGGTCGTAGGTCAGCCGCAGTTCCACCGTGTAGCGGTGGCACTCGATCACGTCCAGGCGAACGTCCAGGCCATCGCCGACCGAGGAGACGTAGCTGCCCGTCATCAGTCCAGCCGGTTCGAACAGGCGCACCAGATGGCGGTAGTTCTCCGCGTACAGGCCCATGAGCCAGCTCAGCCGGCTCAGGCGGGGAATGCGTTCGGTACGGGGCAAGGCTCGGGCCATGGGTCGATCCTACACGTTGGTGCTTCAACGTGGGGGCGGGATCACCCCGACCAAAGGGGCTCGGTATCGACCAACGGTCGATACCCACCGTGCAGGAGGGTCGATGCCCCAGCGCAGGAGGGTCATCACCCCGGAGGTAGGCCACGACCGTTGGTCGTGGCGCACGGATCAATACAGCTCGCGCTGCAGCCCCAATGTGGCCAGCACCTTGCTGGAAATCTCCTCGATCGAGGTATGCGTGGTGCTCAGGGTCGGAATCCGCTCCATGCGGAACATGGTCTCGGCCGCGGCCACCTCGCGCTTGCAGGTGTCCAGGTTGGCGTAGCGGGAGTTCGGGCGGCGCTCCTGGCGGATCTGCTGCAGGCGGTCCGGGTCGATGGTCAACCCGAACAGCTTGCGCCGGTAGTTGCGCAGGCGCGGCGGCAGGCGGTCGCTTTCCAGGTCCTCGTCGGTCAACGGGTAGTTGGCCGCGCGCACCCCGTAATGCAGGGCCAGGTAGATGCAGGTGGGCGTCTTGCCGGCGCGCGACACCGCCACCAGGATCACGTCGGCATCGTCGTAGTTCACCGCAATGCCATCGTCATGGGTCAGGGCGAAGTTCATCGCGTTGATGCGGCGGTGGTAGGTATCGAAATCGACCATGCCGTGGGCCTGGCCGACCCGGGCCAGGCGCGGGCTGGCCAGTTCACGCTCCAGGGGCTCGATGAACGGCGCGAACACATCCAGCATCAGCGCCCCGCTGTCGGCCAGGATCAGGCTCAGGCTCTGGTCCACGCAGGAGTTCACCACGATCGGCCGGACCTGGTAGCGCTCACCTGCCGCTTGGATCCGGGCGCAGGCTTCACGCGCTTTTTCGGGGTCGTCGACAAACGACATTCGGTCGGTAATGAAGCTGAATCCGGAGAACTGGGTCAGCAGGCTATGCCCAATGGTTTCAGCGGTGATACCGGTTCCATCGGAAACGTAGAACACCGGACGGATGGTCGACATGCGCGCTTTTACCCCCTACGAAGCTTAAAAAGGCCGCCAGCACAAGCTTGTGCCGACGGTGCTCTGCCCGGCATCATATCGGCTTCTTCCTACGGACGCGGCCACTCAGCCCGCCTCGGGCGATGGCCAAACGGAGCATCGCGCTTGAACGAGAACATCCTGTGGTTGCACGAACTGCGTCTGGCCGATCTGGCCCGCGTAGGCGGCAAGAATTCGTCCCTGGGCGAGATGATCGGCAACCTGGCCGGTCTGGGCGTTTCGGTGCCGGGCGGTTATGCCACCACCGCTGAAGCCTTCAAGGACTTCATCGCGCACAACGACCTGTCCAAGCGCATCTTCGACAGGCTGGCCACGCTGGACGTCGAGGACGTCAATGCGCTGACCGCCGCCGGCAAGGAAATCCGCGGCTGGGTAATCGATGCCCCGCTGCAGCCGCAGCTGGACCAGGACATCCGCACCGCCTACGCCAAGCTGAGCGCCGAGAATGGCGGCGGCGACGTTGCCGTGGCCGTGCGTTCGTCTGCCACCGCCGAGGATCTGCCGGATGCGTCCTTCGCCGGACAGCAGGAAACCTTCCTCAACGTGACCGGTGCCGACGACGTCGTGCACAAGGTCAAGGAAGTGTTCGCCTCGCTGTACAACGACCGCGCCATCGCCTACCGCGTGCACCACGGTTTCAAGCATGAGGACGTGTTCCTGTCCGCCGGCGTGCAGCTGATGGTGCGTTCGGGCGTCGGCTCCTCCGGCGTGCTGTTCACCCTGGACACCGAGTCCGGCTTCCGCGACGTGGTGTTCGTCACCTCCTCGTTCGGCCTGGGCGAGATGGTCGTGCAGGGCGCGGTCAATCCGGACGAATACTACGTCTACAAGCCCACCCTGCAGGCCGGCAAGCCGGCGATCCTGCGCCGCTCGCTCGGCAGCAAGGCGATCCGCATGGTGTATTCGGATGTCCCCGGTGAGCGCGTCCGTATTGAAGACACCCCGGCCGAACTGCGCACCACCTTCTCGATCAGCGACGAGGACGTGCAGGAACTGGCCAAGCAGGCGCTGGTCATCGAAAAGCACTACGGCCGCCCAATGGACATCGAGTGGGCCAAGGACGGTGTCAGCGGCAAGCTGTTCATCGTGCAGGCGCGCCCGGAAACGGTGAAGTCGCGCAGCCACGCCACCCAGATCGAGCGCTTCGCGCTGACTGAGAAGGGCGGCAAGGTGCTGGCCGAGGGCCGTGCCGTCGGCGCCAAGATCGGTTCGGGCGTGGCCCGCGTGGTGAAGACGCTGGACGACATGAGCCGCGTGCAGCCGGGCGACGTGCTGATCGCCGACATGACCGATCCCGATTGGGAACCGGTGATGAAGCGCGCCTCGGCCATCGTCACCAACCGCGGTGGCCGCACCTGCCACGCCGCGATCATCGCGCGCGAGCTGGGCGTGCCAGCCGTGGTCGGTTCGGGCAACGCCACCCAGGTCATCGAGGATGGCCAGCTGGTCACCGTCAGCTGCGCTGAAGGCGATACCGGCTTCATCTACGAAGGCAAGCTCGGCTTCGAACGCACCACGACCGATCTGGGCAACATGCCGCCGGCCCCGCTGAAGATCATGATGAACGTGGCCAACCCGGAACGTGCCTTCGACTTCGGCCAGCTGCCGAACGCCGGCATCGGCCTGGCCCGCCTGGAAATGATCATCGCCAGCCACATCGGCATCCATCCGAACGCGCTGCTGGAATACGACCGCCAGGACGCGGCAACGAAGAAGAAGATCGACGAGAAGATCGCCGGCTACGGTGATCCGGTCAGCTTCTACGTGGACCGCCTGGCCGAAGGCATCGCCACGCTCACCGCCTCGGTTGCACCGAACCCGGTGATCGTGCGCCTGTCGGACTTCAAGTCCAACGAGTACGCCAACCTGATCGGCGGCAGCAACTACGAGCCGCACGAAGAGAACCCGATGATCGGCTTCCGCGGCGCCAGCCGTTACGTCGACCCGAGCTTCTCGGCCGCCTTCGCGCTGGAGTGCAGGGCCGTGCTGCGCGTGCGCAACGAAATGGGCCTGGACAACCTGTGGGTCATGATTCCGTTCGTGCGCACCCTGGAAGAAGGCCGCAAGGTCGTCGAGGTGCTGGAACAGAACGGCCTGAAGCAGGGCGAGAACGGCCTGAAGATCATCATGATGTGCGAAGTGCCGTCCAACGCACTGCTCGCCGATGAGTTCCTGGAGATCTTCGACGGCTTCTCGATCGGCTCCAACGACCTGACCCAGCTGAGCCTGGGCCTGGACCGCGACTCGTCGATCGTCGCGCACCTGTTCGACGAACGGAACCCGGCAGTGAAGAAGCTGCTGTCGATGGCGATCAAGGCAGCACGTGCCAAGGGCAAGTACGTCGGCATCTGCGGCCAGGGCCCGTCCGATCACCCCGATCTGGCCGAATGGCTGATGCAGGAAGGCATCGAGTCGGTGTCGCTGAACCCGGACACCGTGGTTGATACCTGGCTGCGCCTGGCCAAGCTGAAGGCCAACGGCTGATCCGGCTGTAAGGCTGATTAAAGAAACCCCGCCTCGGCGGGGTTTCTGCTTTTGGGACCAACTGGGCCGATATGTCATTTGCAACTATTCCAGTAGGCGCCCTGAAATGGCCGACGCACACTGGGAGGACTGGAATCACTTCCCTGCAAGGTTCGCCCCATGACCACCCCATTCGCACTTGGACTGTTCAACTACTCCGGTCCGTTGGCAGGAGCGCGGGAATTCCAGGAGTTTCACGAGTTTGCTATATCCATGCTCGAAGAGCGTGGAGTACAGGCCACCTACTTTGCGTCTGACGGAAAGGGCCACAGCAGCAACTTGGCAAAACTGGGCAATGCAGCACATCGAAGACTTCTGGCCAGTGGCTTCAACGAGCTGACTCTCCTCAGTGTTGTCGCTGTACCCAAAGGAAGTGACGCGCCCGCCTATGATCTGACCGCATCAGTGGACTTCTCCTCCAGTTGTGAGCTTGGAACGGAATTCGTTCTGTTCTCCAAGGACGCTCGCTTTTCTCTGGAACCGCAGTCCTTCCGCGAGCTCCTGGTGGGGCTGATCGCTCTGTATGACTGGGACTTTGGCTACGTCACCCACCCGCCCTTCGAGCGGAGCCCGCAGGCCTACATCATGAGCTACTGCGATGGCACACAGCCGCAGGACGAAGAAGACCGCAACCAGATCTGGTATGACGCCCCGCCAGAGGTGCGCCTGCACAAGGCCCGCAACATTTTCCCGCTTAGTCTGCTCAATCCGGCACAGCTGGGTGCACCCGTCGCGCCCGACAAGACATTGGCTGGGATACTGCAAAGTACCCCCGGCTGCACATTGGAAGAGCTGGTGCCCGGCCGCCTCTGGCTCAGCACGGTAGAACCGCATCTGGTGCAGGGACTACGCTCGCTGCTCAAGGGTACGGGCGCATTGATCGAAGATGGGTGACATCACGTTCATCCCGCCGTGCCGATAATTTGCCCGCATGCAACCCCGCCTCTGCGGGGTCTTCAGTTTTTGGCGTTCTTGAGCGCCGCGCCCGTTCGACAAGGAGCCCGCATGATTGCTACAGCCCCACCCGCCCCCGCCGCAACGCCCTGGTTCCACTCGCTCAACTGGGAGCGCCTGCTGGAAACCTACGGTGTGCCGTTACTGGCCGCCATCGTGGTGCTGCTGGTGGGCCTGTGGGTGGCGCGTCGCCTGTCCAACGCGATGCCGCGCGCCACAGCGCGCATGGGCGTGGACCCGATGCTGGGCAGCTTCCTGCGCAACGTGGTGTACGCCGCATCGCTGGTGATCGTGGTGGTGCTGGCCATCGGCACGCTGGGCGTGCAGATCACGCCGCTGCTGGCCGTGCTCGGCACCGCCGGCCTGGCCGTTGGCCTTGCCCTGAAGGATTCGCTGTCCAACATCGCCTCGGGCGTGATGCTGGTGACACTGCGGCCGTTCCGCGTCGGCGACGTGGTCACCGTTGCCGGACAGACCGGCACGGTGCGCGAAGTGCGCATTTTCCAGACCGTCATCACCGGTGCCGACAACCAGCACACCACCATTCCGAACACGCTGATCACCGCCGCGCCGATCATCAACCTGACCGCCGAGCCGACCCGCCGCGTCGAACTGGTAATCGGCATCGGCTACGAGGACAACATCCAGCTGGCACGCGACACCGCGCTGGCGCTGATGAAGGCGGACCCGCGCGTGCTGCAGACGCCGGCACCGGACGTGGTGGTGTACGAGTTGGGGGCGCATGCGATCAACCTCGGCATCCGCTGCTACGTGAAGTCGGCCGACTGGTTCGGCACCAAGGTCACGCTGCTGGAGCAGCTGAAGCTGGGCTATGACAAGGCCGGCATCAACATTCCGTATCCGCAGCAGGACATGCACCTGTACCTGCATGGAAAGGATGGCAGCGTGGTGGAGGCCGACGCGCTGGTGCGCGACAAGCCCTGATCCATCCCCGGGCTGCCGGCCAGCGGCCGGCACTACCCCCGCCGCCTGACTGAAATGCCGGCCAGCGGCCGGCGCTACCCGCGCCCCCGGTAGTGCCGGCCGCTGGCCGGCAGCCTTCAGGATCAGGCCGCGACGCTCTCTTCCAGCGTCGGGTAATCGGTGAAGCCAACCGCGCCACCGCCAAAGAATGTTGCACGATCCGGCGGATTCAGTTCCGCCCCCAGTCGCAGGCGCTCAGGCAGATCCGGGTTGGCGATGAACGGCCGGCCAAAGCCGATCAGGTCAGCCCAGCCTTCGGCCAGTGCCTGCCCGGCGCGCTCGGCGGTGTACTTGCCGGCGTAGATCAGCGTACCCGGGTAGACCATGCGCAGCGCCTGCTTGAACGCCACCGGCATCGGCGGTGCATCGTCCCAGTCGGCCTCGGCAATGTGCAGGTAGCCCACCCCCATCTCACCGAGCAGGTGTGCGGCAGCCAGATAGGTCGCCTGCGGCGTATCGTCCACCGCCCCCTGCAGCGTAGTCAGCGGCGCCAGGCGCACGCCCACACGCTCGCCACCGGCAACCTCGACCACCGCCTGCACGACCTCGCGCAGGAAGCGCAGCCGGTTCTGCAGCGAACCGCCATAGCCATCGGTACGCTGGTTGGCCTGCGAGTCGATGAACTGGTTGATCAGGTAGCCATTGGCGCCATGCAGTTCGACGCCGTCGAAGCCCGCCTCCAGCGCATTGCGGGCGGCCTGCGCGTAATCGGCGACGATGCCCGGAATCTCGTCTTCGCGCAGCGCACGCGGCATCGAATGCTGGATCATCTCGCCGACGCCGGCTTCGGGACCTGCCCCTGTCGGGTCGACGAACACTTTCACGCCATCGGCCAGCAATGCCGAGGAAGACACCGGCGCTGCGCCATCGGGCTGCAGGGCCACATGCGAGACGCGGCCGACGTGCCACAACTGCGCGTAGATGCGGCCACCGGCGGCGTGCACCGCATCGGTAACCTGCCGCCAGCCCTTTACCTGTTCGGGGCTGTGGATGCCCGGCGTCCAGGCATAGCCCTGGCCCTGCGGGCTGATCTGGGTGCCTTCGCTGACAATCAGGCCGGCACCGGCACGCTGCGCGTAGTAGGTCGCCATCTCGGCGGTAGCAACATTGCCGGCAGCCGCACGCGAGCGGGTCATCGGCGGCATCACGATGCGGTTGGGCAGGGTCAGCGGGCCCAGACGGTGGGAGGTGAACAACATGGCGGACATCTCTTGCGGGGGGAGTGCCGCAAAGAATGGGGATGGCGCCCGCCCCGCAACAGGCACGCACTGGCAAAACAGTTGTTCCCCCACGGCAAGGATCACCCGGTACGAGGGCTCATCCACGCATGGCGTGGATCTACTCCACCCTTGGCTCGATCTTTACCGCACCGTGTGCCACGCGGTCATAGCAGGCGCGCACCACATCTTCCCCGTACTTCAACTCCAGCCGGCGCACGATGAAGTGGCCGCGCGCCATGTCCTGGTAGTAGTCGGTGAACATGGTATTCAGCGTTGCACCGGCGGCAGCACCGACGATCGGCACCGCCTGTGCGGCGAACTTCTCGGTGACCACCACGCCGAAGCGCGCCGCCACCTTCTCCACCAGCTTCGCCAGCAGCTTGCCGGCTTCCTTCGGCGCCACGCCCAGGGTCAGGTCGCGGCCGGTCACCACCCGCCCGGCCAGCTCGGCCGACAGGTGGCGCATCACATCCGTGGTGAAGCCGCGGGCCAGGTAGTAGCCGGTCTCGCTGGCGTCGTCGCGCGGCGAGTTGCCACCGAGCGCGAACACCTCCAGGCACGCCTGCCGGGTGCTGAACTCGGACAGGTCGAAGCCCTCGCTGCGGGCCACGTCGGCCACGGCGCGCATCATGATGGTGGTCGACACCGGCAGTTCGATGAACAAGGCCGCGAAACCAAAGGCACCGCCGACCGCGCCCGAGGTGGCCGCCGCCAGCTTGTGCCAGCGGGTGGACGCCACCTTGCCGGGGGTATTGTCCATGCTCCACAGCGCGGCCTGTGCCGATTTGCTCAGCGCTGCCTGCACCGCACCGTGGATGCGGTTGGAGACCGAGCTGGGCAGCGCCTTCACCGCGAACTCCAGCGGCGTGCCGACCAGATTGGCCATGCGCGCGGTCAGGGTCGGAGCTTCCAGCAGGGCCACCGCGCGCTGCAGGTCGGACCAGTCGCGGGCGTCGTGGGCGATGTCGCGGGGAAGCAGGATGGGCTCGTTCATGGCGCCGATCTTAGCGCCAGGGAGTTGAACGGAGGGTGGTAGCAACCTCGCCACCGGTCTATGATCCCGCCAGCAGCCCCGCTTTCATGGGGCCATGGAACAACCCAGGCAAGGACGCCCCATGCTCGCCCGACTACTGCTGCTCTGCACCCTTTCCCTCGCTGCTCTCGGCCTGCCTCACATCGTCAAGGCCGAAGGTCGATGCCCACCGGGTTCCTACCCTATTGGCGGGCAAGGCGTGTTGGGTTGTGCGCCGATTCCCGGAGGCGGTGGTGGCGATGCCGGACTTGCTCCGTCCATCCCAACCACCCGAGTAAAGATGGGCTCCGAATGGGTTGCATTTGCCCGCTCGCCGAACGGCACACTCCTCGCATGGAGCGTTCGCCAACACAAACAGAAGGCTGCCGAGAAAGAGGCATTGAAGACCTGTAACAAGCGCAGCGGAACACAGTGCGAGATCATTGCCTCGTTCACTGAAAGATGTGCCTACGCATTGCAGCACTACGACACTGGCCAGTTTGAAGTGGTCTTCCGCAGCGACAACGAATTGGCACTCGGCACCGAGGTCGCACGCCAGGCCTGCCCCAACGGCTGCCGACCGGTTCATTTCACTTGCGGCCGGCCAGTCAACCTGTATGGCCGTGGTCCCGACCCCGGACCCAACTGGTCTCCTTGACGGTGGAAACAGGGGGAGCGGTTCTGTCCCCCGTTTCTGAATTGCCGGCCAGCGGCCGGCACTACCAGTTCGCGTGTCATCCGGTAGCGCCGGGCCATGCCCGGCGTTGTTGTTCAGGCCGTGGGCAAGCCCGACAGCGCGCCCATGAACTGGCGGTAATGGCGCAGCTCGGCGATCGAGTCGTGCACGTCGCTCAGCGCGGTGTGGTTGCTGTTCTTGCCGACGCCGGCGGCCACGGTCGGCGCCCAGCGCTTGGCCAGTTCCTTCACCGTGGACACGTCCAGGTTGCGGTAGTGAAAGTACTTCTCCAGGCGCGGCATCTGGCGGTGCAGGAAGCGACGGTCCTGGCAGATCGAGTTCCCGCACATCGGCGACAGGCCAGCCGGGATCCACTGCGCCAGGAAGTTCACGGTCTGCGCCTCGGCCTGGGCCAGCGTGGTGGTGCTGTCCACCACGCGCTGCCACAGGCCCGAGCGACGGTGCTGGTTGCGGTTCCACTCGTCCATCGCTTCCAGCGTTTCCAGCGGGTGATGGATGGCGAACTCCGGGCCCTCGGCCAGCACATTGAGCTGGGCATCGGTCACCACCGTGGCGATCTCGATGATCGAATCGTTATCGGTATCCAACCCGGTCATTTCCAGGTCGATCCAGATCAGTCGCTCGTTGGCCGCGCCGGTGTCCGCCATTGTGTCGCCTCGTTGCTGGGCAGGCGCGCGGCCTACCGGTAAGGGAAAGAGGCGCCCATCATACCCTTTCGCCTCTCAGCCCTCGCCGGCGTGGTCTTCCAGCAGCAACGGCGGCTTGCCACGCTTGGCGCGGAAATAATTGGTCAGGCGCATGCTGGCCTCCTTGGCCAGCACCCCACCATGGATCTCCACCCGGTGGTTGTGGCGGGCATCGCCGAGCAGGTCGAACACGCTGCCGCAGGCGCCGGTCTTGGGGTCGCTGGCGCCGTAGACCAGGCGGGCAACGCGTGCATGCACGATCGCCATCGCACACATTGCGCACGGTTCCAGGGTCACGTACAGAGTGCTGCCGAGCAGCCGATGGTTGGCCAGCCGCGTGCCACCGGCCCGCATGGCCACGATCTCGGCATGCGCGCTGGGATCGTGCGAGGCGATGTTGAGGTTCCAGCCCTCGCCCAGCAGCTGGCCATCGGCGCCCACCAGTACCGCACCGACCGGAATCTCATCGAACTCGCGTTGCGCGCGCTCGGCCAGGGCCAGCGCGTGGCGCATCCAGCGTTCATCGGCGTCGTGCACCGGTACACCCAGAGCATCGGTCATGGCGGTTCTCGCGTGTGTGCAGGGCCAGGATGGCCGCCGGGGCCGCATTGTACGCCCGCGGCCGTGCAGGCGCCGCTAGCGTGCGTCGAAGCGCTCGCGGGCGGCGTCCAGTGCCTGGAAGTTGTGCTCGGCCCAACGGTCCAGAGCGGACAGCGTGTCAACCAGGCCACGCGCGACTTCGGTCAGCCGGTACTCCACATGCAGTGGCTTTTTGCCCAGCTCACACCGCTCGACCAGGCCATTGCGCTCCAGCTGCCGCAGGGTCTGGGTCAACACCTTCTGCGAGATGCCTTCGATCTTCCGCAGCAGCGCGCCATTGCGCAGCGGCCCCTGCGCCAGTGCCGGCAACAGCAGCATCACCCACTTGCCGGAGATCAGCGCCAGCGCATCACGTGCCGAACAATCGGCGGCATAGACATCGCCCGGACAGGCCATGGTTACCTCAAGGTGCGTAATTGCCGGGGCACTCCGGCATCGCGAGGATGGTCGCACACTCCACCAACACCTCGCCCCATGCGCGCCCTGATCCTGCTTGCCCATCCCGAACCCCGCTCGTTCAACGCCTACCTGGCCGCGCAGGCCGCCGAACAGCTGCGCCATGACGCCCTGCAGGTGGACGTGGTCGACCTGTATGCGGAAGGCTTCGATCCACTGGAAGCGGCCCATCATCATTCAAGGCGCCTGCAGCCCGACCGCTTCGATGCCCAGCGCGAACAGCGTCATGGCGCCGAACAGGCCCGGCTGCCCGCCGATGTGCAGCGTCATCTGCAGTTGCTGCGGGCTGCGGATCGGGTGATCCTCAAGGGCTGGCTGGACCGCGTACTGGTCTACGGGCCGATGTACAACAGCCGCCTGCGCCACGAACACGGCGCGATGCGCGGCAAGCGTGCCCTGCTCAGCGTCACCACCGGCGCTTCGGCGCGGGCCTGCGCGGTGGATGGCCGTGAGGGTGATACCCGCCTGTTGCTGTGGCCGTTGATGTACAGCCTGCGCTACGTCGGCTTCGATGTGATGGAACCGCATGTGGTGCACGGCGTGCGTTCCGGGCTGGCACCGGAGCGCGCGCAGGCACACGACGAGGCACTGGCTGCAGCAACGCACTACTACCGCGAACGCCTGGCGCACTGGACGCAGTGGCCCACCGTGCCCTTCAACGACAGCGCGGATTTCGAGGACGGCGTGGTGCTGCGCGCGGAGGCCACCACCTACAGCCCCTTCATCCGCCATCGCAACGCCGGATGAATCCAGGTCTGCACGCTGGGTCGGGACGCGCGATACTACGTGCTCATTGAAAGCACCTTGGTGAACCCATGACCACCCTTCGCGCCTCGCGCGCCGACGACGGCGCCGCCCTCGTCGACCTCTGGCGCCGCGCCGTCGACGCCACCCACGACTTCCTCAGCGCAGAAGACCGCCAGGCCATCGACGCTCAGGACCGCCCCCTTGGCTTCATGCTCATCGATGGCACGCACATGGAAGCGCTGTTCATCGATCCTGACGTGCGCGGTACCGGTATCGGCAGGCGACTGCTGCAGCATGCGCTGGCCCTGCATCCGCAGCTCAGTACCGACGTCAACGAACAGAACGCACAGGCCGTCGGCTTCTACCAGCGCATGGGCTTCGTCGCAACCGGACGTTCACCGCTGGATTCGCAGGGCCGCCCGTATCCGCTGATCCATCTCCGGTACGAGGGCTGAGATCAGCCCCGGCGGCGGGGTCAATCCACGGGCGGGGCGCTTGCCTCGAATGCCGCTGAGTAGCGCACTTCGCCCTGCGCGATCGGCGGCACCAGGGAGAGGGCCTGGAAGCACGCTGCTGGAACACCCGGCAGTACCAGGCCCGGTTCGGCATGGAACCCGAATCGCCCGTAGTAGGACGGCTCCCCCAGCACGACGCAGCCCTGCGCGCCCTGCCCACGCAATGCGTCGAGCGCCGCGTGCATCAGCGCTGCGCCAATGCCCTGCCCCTGGCATCCGGGCAGCACCGAGATGGGTCCCACGCCAAACCAGCCGGTGCTGCCATCGCTTATCGTCACCGGCGACAGGGCGATGTGCCCGACGACCTGCCCGTCCTTCTCGGCGACCAGCGAAAGACTCAGCTCTCCACGCGAACGCAGCGCATCGACAATGAACTGCTCGGTGTGGCTGCTGTGCGGCGCATCACGGAAGGCCGCCTCAGTGAGTGCGTGGATGCTTGCCCGGTCTTTACTGGACTCAGGCCGAATTGTGTAATTCATGGCGCCCGTCTCTGTGATGGAAATGTGAATTATTGATTTGAATCACACATCTGCAGAAGAGCCTGCGTCGCGCGCAGCGCCAGCGGAAACACCGGATCGCCCACGGCGCAGGCGATACGCCCGAGGTAGCACCCGCCGGCGCGTCAAAAACATGGCGCGCCGGGTGGCAATGGCTTGCCGACACGCTCCATAATCGGAAAACCTGTCATCCAGGAATGATATATGGACATGGACGCGCCATGCAGGACCGGGCCATGGATGTAGCACAGCGCGAACACAGGGGACGGCCGTTGTTGGCGTTGATCGCGCTATTGCCGCTGGCCGCGTGCTCACCTTATGCCGATGCCGAGCGCGACGTTGCTGCGGGTGGACGCGGCCTGGCCAGGCTCAACCCGGCGCCGAAGCAGGCCTACGAACTGGTGCTGACAGTGAAGGATGCACCGGGCCCGTTCGCGGTTGTTGAGGGCGTGGCCCAGTATGACGTCAGCAACTACGAAGACTGCGGGCGGATCATCTGGTCCACCGGCACGGCCAGCCGCATCACCAGCCAGGAACCGGTGGAACTGCGCAGGACGGGCGAGAACGAATACCGCGGTACGTTCTACCTCGACCGCATGCAGGACCAGGACTATTACGATCGCGGTACGTGCCACTGGACGCTGACCGGCGTTGGCGCGATGTTGCGTGCCACGACCGGCGAAGCTGATACGCGATTCCTGACGTTCATCGACAAGAAGCGCATGGACGCGGGATCGCCGTTGACTCTCTACTATCCGAAGACTGCTTATCCCCGCGCCGAGCTCGCTGCCAACTTCCCTGCCAGCGGCAAAGAAGATCCGTCGGCCTACAAGGAGGAACTGCGCGACGCGCTGTTCTCGACCACAACCACTGTGCGGACGCTCGCGCCATGAGCTGCCAGTGCCACATTTCCCCCTACACACCAGGAGGCCGACATTGCGCCACAAGATGATTCCGTGCCTTGCTCTGCTTCTGTTGACCGCCTGCCATCCGGAGACCGCCATGAACCAGGAACGTGCCGCTGCTGAAGCCGATGTCGCCCAGGGTGGGCGCGGCCTCGCCAAGCTCAACCCCAGCCCGCGCAAGGCCTATGAACTGGTGCTGCGCCTGAAGGACGCCCCCGGCGATTTCGCGCTGGTCAAGGGCGTGGCCCAGTACGACGTCACCAATGAAGACCAGTGCGGCTATATCGAGCCGGCCACCGGCACGGCTGCACGGATTACCAGCCAGGAGCCGGTGGAACTGCGCAAGGTCGCTGATGGCGAGTACCGGGGCACGCTGTATGTGGACCGCATGCTGGATGAAGACTACTACGGCCGCGGCGTGTGCAGGTGGGAGTTCACCGGCGCCGGGGCAATGCTCAAGGCAACGGGTGCTGAAGAAGAAACCCGCTTCCTCACCTTCGTCGACGCCAAGCCGCTGACCGAAGGTGGCGCACATACGCTCTACTATCCGGATCTGGTCTATCCGAAGGCAGATCGCGTTCCCAATTTCCCCGCCAGTGGCGAGCCCAATCGCAGCAATTACGCCCCTGACCTTCAGGACAAGCTGTTTACGATCACCCTCTCCGCAAGCGAGGTGGCGCCGTGACCATCACCTCCCAGGATTACGCCGCGCTATCTGATGACGCCTATAAGGATCGGGCCGTCGGCCGACGTGAACCCGGCCTAGAGGAGAAAGTCACGTTAAACGGCCATGAGTACAAGATACTTGAGCACGTCAATAATCGCCTCAACGGCTATCAAGGCACCGTCTATCAGCGAGTAGACACCAAAGAGATCGTCATTGCGCATCGCGGCACCGAGCAGATAGCTCGCGATGCGATTCTGACCGATGGCGGCATGGTGGTGGCACGCACGAACGTGCAGGCTCCTGACGCGATTGCCCTGACACAAAGGACGCTTGAAGGCGTCGCGCTTCAGTCTCGCTTGAACGGTGTACCTGCTCCCCAGGTCACCGTCACTGGCCACTCTCTCGGTGGCGCACTGGCCCAGATCACCTCGCACCATTTCAACGTCAAGGGCGAAACCTTCAACGCCTATGGCGCGGTCAGCCTCAGCTACCGCATCCCGGAAGGCGGCAACACCATGATCAACCATGTCATGGCCTCCGATCCGGTCAGCGCGGCGTCGCCGCACTTCGGCCAGGTGCACATCTACGCCAGGCCGAATGAAATCAGCACGCTCGCCGCGAACGGTTTCAGCAATCACTCGTTGCGCGCCCTTATCCCCGACCGGCCGATCATCGCCGCAGGCAGCTCGTTCGGCGCGCACAAGCTGGGCAACTTCCTCGGTGACGGCTCGGTGCTGCAGCACCCGGAAACGCAGAAGCTGGCAAAAGACAACGCCAGGATGATCGAGGAGTACCGCGACGACGTTGAATCACTGCGCCGTGGTGTCACCCGCGCGGCGCGGGGCATTCCAGGCGGCGCCGTCGACCTGTACGACCACATCCGCGGCCCGCTGCAGCCCGGTGAGCCGGCACGCCGCGAAGCGGAGAAGAACGGCCATCACACCAGCATGCTGCGAATGGACGATGCCAACCATGTGGGCAACCCACTGTTCAACGACGCGATCCGTAGCGTGCACGCGCAGGATGTCCGCGTCGGCCGGGTACCAGACGTGATGAGCACGCAACTGGCAGGCAGTCTGGCCGCCGAAATGCACGCAGCAGGCGGCAAGCGCATCGACGAAGTGGTCATGAATGCCGATGCCTCGCGCAGCTTCGCCGTGCAGGGCCAGGGCGGTGACCCCGCCCACCTTCGTGTGTCGGTGGATACGGCAGTGGCGATGAACACCCCGCTGGAACAGAGCAGCCAGCGCATCGACCAGCAGGCCGCCGACCAGCGCGTTGCGCTGGAGCGCGACCAGCAGCTGGAACAGCAGCGGAACCAGACCCGCAGCCTGCAGGCCTGATGCAGCGCGGGAGCCGGTCAGCCCGGCTCCCGCATCACTTCGAGACTCCGGCTCAGGGGCTGGACGCTGCCATTGGCACGGATGCTGCGGCCGTCACGAACAGATCGGGCCCGGAATCCGGGAATCCGCCACAGGCGCGATCGCCGGGTGCCACCGGGTCACAGGGCCACTGCGCGCGCGCGACCTTCTCGCGCAGCTCGAAGCGATCCCCAGTCCAGACCACGAACGCGATGTGCTCGCGGTTCCAGTCACCGTAGGCGCGCGGACCGCCCTTCTGCGCAGACTCCGGGTACTGCACGAACCAGCGCATGGCCGGGCCGTACTGCAACTTGCTATGGTCCAGGATGACACGTCCCTCACGCGACAGCTGTCGCGCACGGTCGGCGTCCGTCACCGGCGGCATGGCCGGCATGGCATCGGCGGTCACATCCCTCGGCGGCGCGTCCCCGCGGACCTGGTACACACGCTGGGCCACATAAGCCTCGCGGCAATCACCTGCGGGTACGCGGACCGGCTCCGCGCCGTACTCATCACGGTTGGCGACCTGGTCGCTGCAGGTGAACGGCGCCGACACCAGGTAGAACGTGCTGTCGGCATCGCGCCCTTCCAGCGAGCGCACCCAGATGTCGCCCATCCGCACGACGAAGTCCGGGCGCTGGCCATAGCCCGGCACCGCCTTGAACCATGCCTTCTGCCGCACCTCGCGCTCGCGCCAGCTGCGCGGCAGGTGGATGTCCTGCACGGGCAGCGCGACCAGCAACGCGGCCAGATGCGCCGGCATGGTGCCCTGGCAGGCGCCAATCAGCAGGTCGCCCTGGGTCGCCAGCCGCCCGGCCAGATCCACCGGGCAGCGGGCACCGAGCGCCCGCTCGGTCGCCTGCTCTGGCGGCAACGGCACGATGGCCAATGCGGGCGGAGCGGGGGCTACCGCGGGAACGGTTGGCTCGACGGAGGCGGGCGGTGCAGCCACAGGTGCCGCCGCTGCGGGCGCAACGGGCGCCGGCGCCGGATCCGCAGTCGGCGCCGGCTGCGCGTCCACCACAGGGGGCGCAGGGGGTGTCACGGCAGCCGACACCTCGGGCGTCGGCGCCACGACAACGGCGTCGGCCGCCGCGCGCGGGGCAACGGGCGCCGCCTCTGCAGGCGCCTCAACGGTAGCCTCGGCAGCGGGGGGCGTCTCCACCACAGATGCCGCTACCTCCTGAGCCTGTGCCGCCCCCGCGACAAGTCCAAGTGACAACAGCCAGACCGGCGGCAGGCAGCGCACGGATGCAGTGCAGCGGGCAGCGGCGTGCCGGGTATTCGAGGGAACGATTCGCATGTGGTGTCCTTACGAGTGGGTTTCCATGTCGGCGCCACAGGGCGCCACGCGTCGTACGTAAAGCGCCTGCGGGCACTCTGCCCGCCGGCATCAGGTGCTACAGGGATCGAGAGCGCTGCTCCTGCTCGCGGGCGAGCGCGGCCGCGGGGTCCTGCTGGGCGACACTGGCGGCCAACTGCTGGCTGCTCTGCGCCAGCGGCTGCTGCGCCGCCTGTTCGCGCTCGACCGAAGCGCGCAGCATGGCTGGGTCACCCAGCGCGCCCTGCACGGCAAACAACGTGCGACCGTCGTTGCCAGCCAGTAGATGATCGATGCGCGACATCCCCGCCTTCTGCGCGCTCAGCGCCAGTGCGCCGGCAGCATTGTCCAGTTCCTGCACGCTGCGCAGACCGCTTTGTGGTCCCATCTGCTGCAGATGGTGGCGGGCGCCCTGGAACAGGGCATGCCCCGGCGCGCCAGGCTGCGACATGTCGCGCACGGTGGCCTGCTGGGCCGGCGCCCCGACTTCGCCCCGCTCCAGCCGCGCCATCACATCAGGCGTCAGCTTCTGCTGCCACGCCTCGAATCGCTGCTGGCGGGCCTCGATGCCGTTCAGGCCACCATTGATCGCGCGCGTCGCTTCGCGCACGTCCTCGCGCGCCGCTTCCGGCACCCGCGTCTGCCACTGCCACACGGCAATGCGGCCTGCATGCTCGGGCTGCGCGGCCAGTTCCGGGTGATTCACCAGGTCCAGATCCAGCGCTTTGCCGGCACGCTCGTAATTCTCCTTGCCGACCAACGGCAGATAGCCGCGGCCGTGGTACTTCAATGCGTCGCCGGGCACATCATTGCCCATGCGTCCGCCGTACATCAGCTCAGCCAGGTTTTCCGGGCGGCCACGCAGCGCTTCCTGGCGGGCGCTCTCCAACGCAGCCTTGCCATTGCGCCACGCAGCTTCCACCGGGATCTGCGAGATGCCCCGGGTGAAGTTGAAACTCTCGTTGAGACGGCTCAAGCCACGGGATTCATGCCCGGCCTGCGCCATGAAGTTGGCCAGTTCCCGGGACGAAGTCATGCCGGCCTCCGTGGCCTGCCGCAACAGCAACGACTCCCTATCCTGCGACACGGTGAAACTCCTGCTCGATCATCGTTGGATACTCCCGCCTCCTCACCGGCATGGCACTCAGGGCAAGCTCACGTCGGCGACGACGGAAGGGTCGAAATCCTCGAATCGCACCCGGCCAAGCTCGGCCGCGGAGAAATCGCGCGTGTGGGTCGCTTCGGTTTCGGTGTCCACCACCTTGCGCTGCACGCCATGCACCCAGCACGCCTGCTCGGCAGGTGCATACCGGAAGGTGTAGACGCTGCTCCAGCGTTCGCGGCTGCCGCCGTTGGTGATCACGCTGAACGCGCCGTCTTCAATCGTCACGTAGGCGAAGGGATCACCGGCCATGCCACCGCGCGTTGAGCACGGCACCAGCTTGTCGTTGCGTGCCGCCAGCTGCCAGCGGCCCGTGGCATCACCCAGCAGCAACAGCAGGACCCGGTTCGGTCCGTGCTCGCCGGGCAACAAGCCCTCCGGAGGTGGTTGGTCGATCACCAGCAGCTGGTCCTGGAAACCATTGCCGGTCAGATCGCCGCGTACAGCTTCCAGCAGGTTCGCGCCGGACGGAACGAACGCCAGGGCATTGTCCATGTGCGTGCCACTCCCCTTCTCCATCCCCTGCAACTCCTTCAATCCCGTCTTGCCAGTTCCCGAGCGGAGGCCGGAAACGGGGCGATGCCCCGCACGTGCCCGGCGGCCGCCATGGCGGATGATAGCCCCGAGCCCACGGCAACCGCGATGGTGGCAAGCGTCACCCGCACTGCGGGGGGACACAGTCCTCATGGACGGAAAAGCTCCTGCGTTCGATGGCACCGGCGCGTCGGGATTTTGACGCGCACGCAGCTTACTTCGAGGAGGCAGCGCTCGTCGAAGGGGGCTTGGGATGAAAAGCGCACTTGATCACAAAAAAGTGCGGTTAGCGCGACTTGTTGCCGAATCGAAGGCTGATAGCAGCCGGAAAGAATTGAAAGTGCAAAGCCCACGGAACTGGCCGGCGGCTTTCACAAGAATCAATGTCAGTCTGATCTGGAACTGCATCAGAGCCCGCAGGACCCTCCCTAAGGGATGCCTCGATGCACGTTCTGCTCAGTCACTCCTGAAGACCAATCACAAGCAGGGAGCCCCTGCCGTGTCCGCAAACACACCTGTGGACGTACCAGGACTCGACAGGTCGTAGCGTTCTTGCCGGCCAAACTTCTTCAGCGCTGTAGTTCACCCTCTCACTAAAACGGGGAGACTGCACGCACTGTATACGACGTGGCATCCCTTCTGGGATGGATCGACACAGTTCTTTTTGGCCGCCACCACTGCGAGAGCCTCCGAGGAACCAGTCCCCAAACCACCTGCCGCACCCGCTCTATTCTCCGAGGGCATCACCCAAGCGGCGCATTGGTTTCTGTATTTCAGGATCATCTTGCAGTCACGCGCCCCATTCCTACCACATTGTCGCAAGGCCTCGGACTCAGCCAGAGCCTCGCTATCGCGACCGACCACATCACCCGCGTCGCTCGTAGTCTCAGAAAACGCTATGCCCCCCCATTGATCCATATAGCGCATCCGTGGTTTCGAAGCTCCCCGCCGCTCCGTCGCCCCGGTATTGGCGCCAGGAATCGGAGCGCACCCTTGAACACCCTGTCCTCCGATTGGGTAGAAGCCAGGCGGACAATTTCCCTCTGCCGAGGCGGAATCAATGCTCCAAGCAGTTCCAACCATCAGGACCATCAATGCAGGCAACAGCGATTTCATGCGGACGGGATCCCATTGACGACAATTTTGGTCAATCAAGTGTTGCCGGAGGGAGCATTGCCCCGCAAACCTGGACCTGAAGTAGATTGCACTTCGCCCTGACCTTGGAGCCTAGGTGTCGCACTCGGGTTGGCCAACACACCGGTACTTGGGTTCAAAGCTGGCGCGGGAGGCGTAAACATACCACCCGACCCACTAGAACCCGGCGGCTGCCCAGTCGGTCCCGGCGAGGTCGGCACGGCGCTACCACCTATCTGCGAATCTGCCATGAAGATACCCAGGGTGCCATGAAAGAACATCGCAGCCATTGGGGGCGCAGTCAGGATCAGCGTCGTCAGCATCAGGCCCATGCCGCCCTGCTGCAGCGCCGTGCTGCTCATGCCCTCGGTCAGGTTCGAACCCAGCAATGCACCCAGCCCAGACGCGCCCCAGAACGAAGCCGGCAAGCGAACCACCATTTCCATGTCAATGCCGGTCATCGCAGCCAGCATCGTCATGGAGAACATGGTTCCAATACCGCAGAACAGCCATCGTTGGAACAGCTGCTTGGTCTGTTCGACAATGGATGAGTTATTAACTTCGCACCGAGCCAATGAACGCAGTACTACCTGTAGAAAAATATGGTTGAACTGCAGACCGAAGTTTGATCTTCAAAGGCAACTCCACGCACTCACGTTGACTGAGCTTATGAACAGTGACGCCCACCCTTAGCACAAAGTCGACATCTTAAGTGAAAATAGAAATGACCCACTTCTCAGTAGGCCACTCCTAGAATAGACAAGCAAAACTCCAGCATGCACAATACCCATACTACCAGGATTCAAATCAGCGGAAAGACTTAAACTCAGACATACTGCACGCAGAGTAGATAACGGCACAACTGCGCCCTTTACCTTCGGCCTCACAGAGCCGCACTGATTCTGCCTTCGCATCGCGCTCATTCGGCGAGCGATATGCCACAGTCTTCACGTTCATTAGGGGAACAGAACCAATCACCGGTCCGGCTAGTGCGACGCACTGATTGTGATATTCGAGAATAATTTCACACTCTTGCCCACCCATCCGCCGACACTCAGAGAGCGCTAGAGACTTCGCTTCTCGCTTTGATTTTCTGGCCTCCGCCACACCAATCGCCAAAACCTCACTTGTTCGACGACCCACATCCTGGGCTAGCGCACCCCACCGGGTTTCCCATCTACCCGTTGGCACTGGGCTGCCGCTCTCAGCACTGGCTTGTCCACCAGGTATGGGCGCACAGCCGCCCACACCCTGCCCTCCAATTGGGTACTGCCCTGGCGGGCAACGCCCTTCTGCCAACGCCACGCTAGAAATGGCAAGCAGAAAAAGCATCGCAAAGCACTTCATGTACCCACCTCTACCATTCAATATTATTGCTCCACCGTCAGGCACCTGCCCATCCATATTTCCCGGCATCTTGCTTAATATAACCTGGCCAACCGATTCCATAACTGGAAGTTGCATCTTCTGCAGATTTCACCGATGGAGCACTTGAGCCATCCTTCGTCTGCGCCGGCGTATAGCTACCGGCGGTTGCCCACTCGGGCCCGGTGCCTGCGCCGCCGGGCTGCCACCTATCTGCGAATATGCCATGAAGCTGCCCAAGGTGCCCTGGAAGAAACATGGCTGCCATTGGGGGCGCACTCAGCATCAAGGTCGTCAGAATGAGGCCCATGCCGCCCTGCTGTAGCGCCTGACTGGTCATACAGTCACAGGATGAGCCTATAAGCGGGAACTTGTTCACAAGCGCCGTCATCCAGAACGAGGCGGACACGCGGATCACCATGTCCAGCGCGATCGAGACCATCGCCGCCAGCACCGCCATGGAGAACATGGTTCCAATACCGCAGAACAGCCATCGTTGGAACAACTGCTTGGTTTGTTGGACAGCAGCAACATTGAACTCACGATCACTGCTGGGCCACCCGTGCCGGGGGCGATTAAGCGAATGACCCGAGCTTTTTCTTGTTGAAGTCCGGAATCACTCAGATGATTTATGCAATCGAGGTTTGACGGAGCCCCGTGTATCGACGACAGGCGCTCTTCGATCTGCAAATCCCGGTTACTTGTCGTTTCCAAGCATAACAGCAGCCGAAACCTAAATCAGAATTTCTCAAACTCTGGCTCGGTCCACCCGGAGTAAATGACCTTGCAACCGTCACTTCCCCGTCTCACGCAAGCATCCACAGCCATCTTGCTCGCAGCATCGACAGAAGCCGCACGCGCAAACGTAGAGCCACCAAACCTTGAGTCACTGAGAGATACGAACGCAGCGCATTGATTATTGAACGCCAGCACAACCTTGCAATCCGTTGCTCCACGCTGCCCACAATTGGCAAGCGACTCAGAAGCCGCGTCAATCGGGGCGAGCCACCCGCCCCCCTGCTGGCCGATCGGGTACGGCCCAAGAGGACATGGCCCTCCGGCAGAAGCTACGTTACTCCGTCCCAAGATCAAGATTGACAAGTTTGAACTGAGAAAAAACTGCGACAGCGGGACTGACAACTCGGCCTTCATGCGACGGACACTCAGAAAACGTCATGCACCTGAAGAGCCCCAGCGTGCATTCCCCTACGCTCATCCACTAGAATTTCTGGAATTCAGGTTCAGCGCAATTCTCGAAGATCACCTGGCAATCGCTGCCCCCGCCACTCTCACATTGCTTCAATGCACGGGTTTTTGATTCTTCAATTGTCGGCGAGCTACTGAAAAGAGTCCCCCCTGTCCCCGACTTGGGCACCACTGCAACCGCGCACTGATTATTATAGGCAAAAGCAACTTTGCAGCCGCTAGCACCCTCTTGCGCACAGACTGCTTCGGCCTCCTTCGCAGCCAAAGACTTACTCTTCTTGCCTGTCGATGCACCGGATGCGCCGCTTGGGGATAGCGCAATGGCACCCCAAGTCTTTATCCAACGGCCGGTTGCTTTGGGTCCAACGTCCTCAGTGGCAGCACCGCCAGGCATAGGCGCACACCCACCAATGCCCTGCCCTCCGATGGGATACTGACCGGGTGGACACCGCCCCTCTGCCCAGACCGACTCAGATGTGAGCGCAGCACCCGCCACCACAATTGCTGCGACCAAACTCGCCGCGACTGAACGCCTGATCATACCGGGAATCTCCCAACATCAAGAGTAGCGTTTTTTCTTAGCTTGATGGGCGCAGAAAAGAAATAGCCCGCTCAACGGCGGGCCATTCTATCGCAGCGTCATCAGAAAAAAGCGGGCAATGACTCAGAATTTCTCAAACTCCGGCTCGGTGCAATTGGACATGACAACTTCACATGTCTCTTTGGAAGCAGCACGACATTGCGCCAAGGATAGGCCTTCCGCCTCCTCCTTTGTGGCTGCAGCAGAGTAGAAAGTCCCCCCGGTTCCCGCATTCGAGACAGCCGCCGTCGCGCATTGATTCTTATAGGTGAACTTCACTCGGCAATCCCGACCGCCTGCATCAGAGCAGGATCTCACCGCCGCGCTTCCCGCATCTGCCTTCTTCCTCCACCCACTTGCCGCTCCTGCGATTCCGGAAGGCGAGGCGGCAAATGCTCCCCAAGTCTTGATCCACCGCCCCGTTGGACGCGGGCTTTCCGCTCCTGATCCACCAGCAGGTATTGGCGCGCATCCGCCGGCACCCTGCCCGCCAATCGGATACTGGCCTGGAGGACACCGTCCTTCGGCGAAGGCAGCGCCGCCGCCCCCAAAAATTAGGACTGCTGCAAGAGCGCACCTCAGAACTTGAGCTGCCCGGTCACTATTCATACACACATCCTTAAACCTAAGTCAGATCCATCAATCCGCCAAGCCATACTGCCCCTGCTTCTGATTGGACGGCGTGTAAGTGCTTGGAGCAGAGTTCCTTATAGTGACACCACCATCCTGATGACTCGAATGCCCTTCGCTCTTCGATGGCGAAGGAGGTGTGTAGGTACCCGGAGGCCGACCATCAGCACTAGGAGTTGAGGCCGCACTACCACCTATCTGCGAATATGCCATGAAGCTACCCAAGGTACCCTGGAAGAACATGGCTGCCATTGGGGGCGCAGTCAGAATCAAGGTCGTCAGAATCAGGCCCATGCCGCCCTGCTGCATCGCCTGACTGGTCATACCGTCGCTGGAAGCCCCGTCAAGCAGGAACCTGTTCACCAGCGCCGTCGCCCAGAACGAGGAAGACACGCGGATCACCATATCCAATGCAATGGACACCATTGCCGACAGCACCGCCATCGAGAACATGGTCCCGATTCCGTAGAAGAGCCATCGCTGGAACAATTGTTTGGTCTGATCGAACAACAGACAGAGGATGAACAGTGGGCCGAAACCGATGAACAACGCCATCGCGACCTCATAGAGCAACAGCATCGAGCCAGCAGTCACCGCCGGGCCGCCCGTACCCAAGCCGATGAACCACATGGCTCGTGTCTTGTCTTCCTGCAGCCCCGGGTCATTCAGGATCTTGATTCCATCCACACTGGACAGCGCAACCTGCATCCAGGCCAAGCTCTTGTCGATCTGCTCCTCGGGCTTCTGATCCTTCCCGGTAACGACATGGGTGATGAGACCCTTCACGTCCTCGGTCAGGAATTCATGAAGATCCCGGCCAAACATGCCCATGCTTGTCGCTACAGCCACGATAAGTGCGGCGCGCGCCATGTTGGTCACCAAGATCATCATCGAATCGCGGCTGCGTCCGGTGACGATACGATAGCCCTGAATGAGGACCCACAAGGTCATGAGGGTCAGCGCCATTCCGCCCACCCACGCCATCATGTTGTCCATGACGTCGAAGCCGAACTTGCCGATTCGCTCCCGCAGATAGTCCAGGATGAGCTTGAAGAAAACGAAGTCGCCGACCGACTGGACGCGCGCCACGTGCCCCATCAAATCCTGGAATCCGCCCGAAAAATCAAAGTTGGCAATCGACCTGATCGTCATACCCACATTCCCTTGGTGATACCGCTATCGCTTGAGGCGCCCCGTAGGGACTCGAACCTCAGGTGCTTCATTCCACGCATCAGTCGATGGACAACGCCGTCTTCAGCGCTGCTGTCTTGACCAGGTCACTGATGACGGTCTTGGTTGGATCGCCCTTGAGCGCAGACTGGGCGACGACCTTCTGATTGGCCTCCATCACATCGATGTAGGCGTCGTATGCCTTGATCCGGGCTTCAAAGTTCTTGATCGTTGCGTTCATTTCGTTCGCAGTACGCATCGAGTCGTTCGCCACTGCGTTCATGTCACCGAGCCGATTGCTACCAAAACGCAACTGCGCGATGTCATCCATGCTCTTCAGGAACGCAGGCCCGGTCGTCTGCATGAAGTAAACCGCATCGTTGTATTTGCGATTCTGCATCATGCGGATGTTCACGCAGATCTGCGTCTGCTGGCTCTTCCAGTCGCCCTTTGAATTGAAAATGATGTTGGGCAGCATGTCCTTCAAATCTGCGCCGGTGCCACAGGTTTCAGCGACCAGGTACTTGGGCGAAACGGGCGTCAGCTGTGCAGCGGAAGGAAGACCGAAGTTGTTGACGATACCCTGCACCTGAACCAGCATCTCGCCATACTCCTTGATGGTCTGGTTCCAGTCCTGAAGCCACTGTGTATTTTCTCTGACGAACTGGGTCTTCTCCTGCACCTTGGACTGCAGGGTATTGAACTGGTTCCAGATGTGCTGCATCAGCGCTGGACCGGTTTCCTGCACCGGACCAAATGCCCCAGCGTTGGTGGCAGACAGCGCCAAGGCAACACCCAGCACCTTGGCCACCGGCTTGAGTACCTTGCGGGCGCTGGCCCGACGCTTGACGATGTTCATGGCAAAACTCCTGTTGTTCAGATTGACATCCACTTGCCTGTCTCCTGCTTGCGCTGCCATCAGGCAGCGTCGGAACGGGGTTCCTTCCCCGAACCCTTCCGGTTCTTGTAGAAATCTTCCAACCACTGTTCCGGCGTGAGCTCGTCCACGGTGATCCGATTGCGGACTGCAGCCGTCTGCAACACCCGATGCATGATGTCGATGTTGTCGGTCGAGGCCGAGATCACCGACAGGATGTCGTCCATCCCACGCAGGTTGAGCTGGCAGACGCTGGACGCATGGCCCTGCTTGACCAGGAAGCAGCGCGAGCGCTCGTCCAAGGCGGTGACCACCCTGAACTCGGCCTCGGTCAGCTTCAGGCCATCCATGTAGTCGCTCTTGCTGGCATTCGGGTTCGGCAGCAGGATCAGCGTGGCGGTCTGTTCAATCAGGGCGGCAGAGATATCACTCTTCAGCGCGTCCTCCGGGCTCTGCGTCGCGAAGATGCCCAGACCGTTCTGCTTACGGATGGTCTTCTGCTTGTTCTTGGCGAATTCCTTCAGGCCACCCTCGCCGTCCAGGATCTTCCAGAATTCGTCCATCACGTAGATCAGCGGACGACCATCGATCAGCGACTCCAGGCGGTGCAGCAGGTAATTGATGACCGGCACGCGTACTTCGGGGTTGTCAATGATGTCGGTGTAGTCGAAGCCGATGATGTTGGCCTTGCTCAGATCAACGGTGTCGACCGGATTGTCGAACACCCAGCCCAGCGAATTGCCCGAGGTCCAGCGGCGCATGCGCGCGTAGAGCCCATCGTCGCCCATGTTGGGCAGGCTCTTCTGGAAGTTGGTCATGCTGCGCAGGTGCATCGGCGTATCGAGCATGCTTTCCACTGCGCGGTAGATGTCCTCTTCCTCGCGCGCACTGTACTCACGCTTGCCGGCCAGCACCTTGATCAAGTCGGCCAGGAACTGAACGTTGGCTTCATTGTTCTCGCATTGGAACGGGTTGAAGCCGGTCGGCGCGCCGTTCTCCAGAGCCAGATAGTTACCACCGCAGGCACGGACGAAGATCTCCGCACCACGGTCCTTGTCGAAGAAGAAGATGGTCGGCGACGGCTCGTACTTCTGCACCTGGCTGAGCAGGAAGTTGATCAGCGCAGTCTTACCGGTACCCGACTTACCAATCACCATGGTGTTGGCGATCGCCTTCTCGCCCAACGAGTTCTCTGACGGATGGGTCGCGTGGAAATTGAAGTAGTACGGCTGGCCGTTGGTGGTCTGCAGCGTGGTGACGCAGTCGCCCCACGGGTTGTTGTGCTGCTTGCCGGTAGCAAAATTGTGCAGCGGCGACAGCCCCAGGAAGTTCAGCGAGCTGACATTGGCCAGGCGGGTGCGGTAGCGCCAGTTGGCTGGCAGCTGCGAATAGAAGGACGAGGTGACGGCCAGATCTTCCTTGGTCGACACAAAACCGGCATTGGACAGCTCGGCGCGCGTCGTGGCCACGTTCTGTGACAGCTTGGCCTGGCTGTCGCCGTAGACCGCCATGATGAAGTGATACTCGCCGAGCACGAAATTGCCCGACGAGAGCTGATCCATCGCCTGGTCCAGCTCGACGATCTGGCTGACCGCCTTGTCGCCGGAGGAGATCATCATGCCCTTGGTGCGGTCGAGCACCTTGAGCGCGTCCTGGCGCCCCATCGGGCTGAACGAATGGGTGATGACGTACTCGTAGTCCAGGTACTTCAGGCCGTTGAGGATGCCCGGGTACGTTCCCTCAGCATATTCCTTGATGTTCAGGATGGCGCCGAAGTGGTTGGCACCGTTGGGGGTGTTGATGACGAAGTCACCGGTCTTGGCCGAAAACATGTGCCGGCTCACTGGCAGGTAGTCCTTGATCGGTGCCGACAGCACCGGCACCGGCTCGTCGATGCGATTGATCAGGTAGCCGAACAGCTCTAGCGTTTCAGAGAACACCACGCCGTTCTTTGCCTCGTACATTCCCAGGCGGTACGGCGCATAGTCGCGGATGACGGCCTCGACGTTGCCGGCCAGCTCCATCAACTTTTCTACTGCCTGCTCCTGCTCGGCGCGCAGCTTGTCCACGTTCGCCGACTTCTCGACGAAACGCTTACCCGCCACCACGGGGCGGTAGATCATGGTCAGGTACAGCTCGTTCTGCATGATGCGCTGTGAGGACAACATGCCCATGTACTGATCGGACACATCCTGGTTGAAGCGCTGCTTGTAGTTGCTCCTGCCCTTCAGGGTCCGGCGACGACGGATGTCGTGCACCCAGAAGGCGACGTTGACGAAATCCGGCGCGCGCAGCGTCTGCAGCAGGCGGTTGAACGTGTTGTGGCGATGCTCAAGCTCCCACTCCTCACGGCCGACGAACGGCAGCCCTTCCAGATGCCAGGTCAGCAGGTAGTCGCCGCCCGTGGTCTTGACCACGTTCGGGGCGACGTGCGACGACAATGGAATGAACTCGCTGATGGAGGTGTCTGGGCTGAACATACGACTGCTTCCAAAGAGGTACTGCCAAAAAGTTTCAACAGACCCGACGGGCGCGGACGCCCGCCAGGCCGGATCCGGACCTCAATCCATTCGGGCCGGCTTGTCGCGGTAATGGTTGGGGTTGAACACCCACATGCCATCGTGTTCCTGCACGTTGCGGACTTTCAGCTTGAACATCAGGCGCAGGCCCAACAGGCGGAAGATCATTTCGTCACGCTTGGCCATCTGCCGCATGATGAAGACCGCCACCGGAATGGTGAGCAGGAACCAGAAGTTCGTGTACATGCTGAGCAGCAGCAAGCCACCTGCCACCATGAAAAATGGCAGATAGGGCACGCCCAGGAACATCGCTGGGCGCGTGCAGCCGCGGAACACGACGTTCTTATGCACTGTAGTACTGGATCACATGGTTGATCAGGTAGGAGGTGCTGGTGCCACCACCACACTTGCCGTCGCTACCATCACCCAGCAGCATGCGCGCGATCTGGCCCGCAGCGCCGATCAGCACGCCGCCGATCAGAATCGGTGCAACGTCAGCGATGCGCTTGTGCGCGAACGCGATCTGATAACCGGCGAAGATCACCGCGATGGTGACCACGGCGATCGAGGCGATGTTCAGCAGGCCGTTGATGTTGTTGAAGAAGCCGCACACCTTCTTGTCGGTGCCGCCGAAGTCGACGGCACCGTTGGCGAAGACCTGCGGGGCGAACATGGCGCCGACGAAAACCGTGGCCATCAGCAGGGTCTTCAGCGTGCGCTGGGCCTGGACGAGGTCGAGATTGGATCGCTTCATGGATTGATTTCCTTGTTGATGGACTAACACAACTGAATCGGCCAGCCGGGGGACTGGCCGCACCACGACTTCGTCAGAACACGAAGGCCGCATCCCCTGCGGGAATCTGCTGCACCGGTGCGGTCTGCACCGGCGCGTTGTACGAATTGTCGGCACCCGCTACAGGCTGGTTCCGCTCGCTCCAGGGCCGCAGCATCACGGGCCCCTCATTGGTGGCACCGGCAGCGCCCGGCAACTGCTGCGGCATGGCCATCGCCTGCGCAGCACGCTGTTTGGGCAGCTGCTGCGGCATGCCACCGGCCTGTTGCTGGGGATAGGTGGCCTCTTGGTTGGGCTGCGCCTGGGGCTGCATCATCCTGTCCACCGAACCCAGCACCACCTTGGACAGCGCCTGGTCGGCGAGATTCAGCAGACTGCCCCGCGCCATCGCACCGGGGGACGGGTATACGACATAGGCGCGTGCGGGATCTTCCGACGGCACGTACACCGGGCCATTGGACTGTGCAACGATGCGCGCCTGCGCCGGCGAAGCGAGCTGCGGATGATGCTCGACCTTCACTGCACGGCGCTCACCGCGACTGACCACGTCGATCGGTGCGACACCATTGCTGGCGACCTGCTGGCCGCGGCGGATCGAGTCGTAGATCTTCTGCACGTAGCCGTGACGGAAGCCGGTCTCGAAATTGCCCGAGTAGTAACAGCTGAACGACTTGCCCCAGTCACCACCGGAGCGCTTGTAGCACTCGGCGAGAATGCGCGAACCGGCCTGCAGGTTCGGGCACTGCTGGAAGGCCTTCTCGTAGGAATCCAGCCCGTATTTGCCCAGGTTGTAGCGATTGACCTGGGCCAACCCGATCGAGAAGTTGTAGCCCTTCTCTTCCAGCATGCGCACCGTCGCCAGCGCTTCATCCAACGCCTTGGGCTGACGCACCAGTGCACCGCCGACCACGCCGATGGCATACGGGTTGCGCGACGACTCCACGTTGATGACGTGTTGCATCACGTCCATCGAGACGGCCATTTCCGGGCACGCCATCATTTCCAGTCCTGGCAGCATTGGTCAGCCCTCCTGCCCCTGGGCACGCCCAGGATTGAAGTCGATGCCGGTGATGTAGCGCGAGCCGGCATGCGCCTTGATATGCACGACGATGTCGATGGTCATCATCAACAACCGCTTGATCACGTTGAACTCCAGGCCCGAACCTTCGGCTGAAGCCTTCACCATCAGCGCCAGCTGGTCCCAGGTCTGCTCCGGGCTGCCGGCATGGCAGCTGGTGATCGAGCCCGGGTGGCCGGACGCGCAGTTGCGGATGAAGTAGAACGCTTCGTCACCGCGCAGCTCGGCCAGGATGATGCGTTCGGGCTTCATGCGCAGGCAGGCTTCCATGCAGCTCTTGGCCGTCACATTGCTGGTGCTCTGCCCGCCCTTGGAATACAACAGGTGCACCACGTTGGGCTGGGTCAGAAACAGCTCGCGTGCGTCCTCGATGGTGACCAGGCGCTCGTTGTCCGGGATATGGTTGACCAGCGCCTTCATGAAGGTGGTCTTGCCGCTGCCGGTCGCGCCGGATACCACGATGTTCTTGCGGTACATCACCGCACGCCGGAAGAACTCGGCGTACTCTCGCGAATGACGCAGCTCCAGCAGTTCGCGATCCTGCTCGCTGATGCTGCCGTCGCTTTCCAGAATCTGGTTGAAGAAGCCGTCTTCGTGATACTGCGTGAGCGACTTGGTGTGCTTGGAAGGCAAACGGATGGTGATCGACACCTTCCCCGCGTCACAGGCCGGCGGAATCACGAACTGCGCACGCTGGCCGGTGGGGAACGTGAGCGACACCACCGGATCGGCATCGGTGATGCGCTGGCCGGTGTTGCTCTCGTTCACCACTGCCGTGCAGAACTGCCGGGCCCGCTCGAACGTCAGGCTCGGCACCTCCACCCGCTGCCACCCCGCCCGGGTTTCCAGGTACAGCTCGCCGGGACGGTTGATGCAGATTTCCGTCACTTCCGGAGAAGTCATGTACTCGGCGATGCCCAGCACTTCGTACTGATAGCGCAGGAAATCGCTGGAGACGAGGGCGAGGGGGGACACTTCGGCGTCCATGATCGTTCGTTGGGTTACCGGCGGGGGTTCAGCACGTTGGTGAAGTCAACGTCCTTTGCAACGTAGACGTTCACGATCGTGCCCTGGTTGATGGTGACGGTCGGCGGACGACGCTGGCTCAGCGATTCATTGGCCAAGCGCTCCATGGTGCGTGCGGTGGCGCTCTCATAGGGCGACTGGATGGTCATGCCGTTATTCGCCACGGTAGTGGTTTCCGGGCCATGCTCTGCAGCGGCGTACTTGAACGCATCCGCCAGCAGACTGATCATCAGCGCCGAGGCGATACGGCTGCCCCAGTGCGCGCTGTACTGGCCCGGATGCCCGGCGCCGCCCAGCTGATCCACGCCCGGACTGGACATGGCCACGTCGATACCATTCGGCGTAGTGATGCGATCCCAGATCACTTCCACCCGCTTGCCGGTGGGACCGCCGCCATAGGCGCCATAGATCTTGGAGCCCTTCGGCAGCAGAAGATTGCGGCCGTTGATCGAGTACACCGGTTCGGTCAGCAGGCACGAAGTGTAGCCCGCGATATCGGTGATGATGCGGGTTTCCAGCACGCAACGCAGGTAGGTACCCCGCACCAGCAGCGCATCGGGACTGCGGATGTAGCTGGCATTGGACACGTCATCAACATCGGGGCCGCGACGAACCCGGGCCGGCGCTGCATTCTGCTGTCCACCCATCATCTGGGCCTGGAGGCGAAGGGTACGGGTCAGCTCGTCTTCCTGGCCCCCCTGCCCATCACCGCCCGCGCTGTCGCCAGCACCAACGAAGCCGTTCCCCGACGCTCCCATCCGGCGCTCGGCGAGCGTCGGACCCCGCGGGGCTTCGCGCTCGCTCATGCTGAAGGCCGGTTCTGCGCGAGTAGGCCCGGACGGCGGCGGCGGCAGCATCGGAATCGGGTCAACGGGCTGCATCGCCTGAGACGGAACCGGATCCGTCTGCACAGCGTCCGGCAGCGTCGGCGTGGACACACGCGCGACTTCCGGCACTTTCTGTGCAGCGTCCTTGTCATCCTGGCCCTTGCGGAACAGCAGGAAGCCCATGGCCACCAACAGCAACACGATGCCACCGAGGAACAGCAGCGCCTTCCGGTTCAGCCGCTGCTCTTCGGCCGAGCGCAGCTGCGGCGCGGCCGCGTCCAGATCCGGCGCCGGCTCGGCCTGGGCCGTGCCGAAGTAGGGATTCGACGGCGCGTCCGCGGCACCCTGTGCGCCGTACGGGCTCTGGCTCTCGTCGCGTCCATTGTTCGGGTCGTTTCCGGGAGTGTTCTGCTGGCTCATTTCTTCACGTTCCTTCGCAGGCCGACGACGAAGTCGCCGTGGCGGATGACCAGGTACGGGTAGGTCCCGTGCACGATCAGCGTATTGCCTTCAACCGTGGTGTTGACCACAAAGTCTTCACCGTATTCCGTTTCACGACCAAACACGGCCGGGAAGATGCCGGTCTTGTACTCCGGCGAATTCGGCAGTTTCAGGTAGGTGAAACGGCTATCGTCGTAGGCGTTGACCGGGATCAGCCACCCCATCTTCTTCGCCTTGCTGGTCGAATAGGAGTAGTTGAAGTTGTACTGGCGGTCCTTGGCCAGTTCCGAGCTCAACAGCGGTTTGGCCTCTTCCTCCACCGCTTCCTGGGCGACACCGAACACGGTGTCGTTGGGATAGACGAAGGCGATCTTGTACTGCACGCCTGCACGACGGGCCTGCTCCAGCTGGCGCCAGTCGGTGGCCACCACCTTCAGTTCGAAGATGTAGGAATGGGTCTCGGTGCGCACCATCATGTTGGTGTCGACGTCGACGTTCTTCGGCTTGAGGTAGAACACGTTCTCGCGACGGGTCAGTTCCCAGCCGCTGCTGAAGCCGGTGCTGTAGTCGAGGATCTTCTCGTTCGGGCTCAACTCGATCTGGGTGGTCAGGCCCAGGCCGGTGCGAACCGGATAGATGCGGTCCTTCTCGTACTCGTAGTGGTCAACCGCCTGCGCCATCGCCGCTGCTGAGAACAGCAACGACAACATCGACAGCAGCGCCAGCGCGCTTCCCCTGATATTTCGACTACTCATCGGTTGCTTGCTCCATCAGCAGTTCCGGTGGAATTGTTCTGCGCCGGCCTCATGGCCGGCTGTCCGGGCATGGCCTGCCCCGGCATTGCTTGCCCCTGCACCGGCTGACCCGGCATCGGTTGGCCCTGTACAGGCTGTCCCGGCATTGCCTGGCCCGGTACCTGGCCGTTGGCTGGCACCGCGACCGGCTGGCCGGTGGCCGGGTCGATCATGGTGGCTGCGGCCGGATTGTTGGGATCGTAGACACCCTGTGCCTGCTGCGCCGCCTGTGCGGCCTGCTGCGCCTGCGCCTGCATGGCACCGTCATCCGGCACCGGCACGCCACGCGAATAGTCGTTGTCGACGCGGTACTCGGTGACCTGGAAGGCCAGCGGATTGAGGATGCGATCCTGTTCGGACAACGCCAGGTTCTGGTTGTACTCGAAGCGCATCGTCACCAGCTGGTTGTCCAGGTAGGTAGAGACGCCGGTGCGCTTGTCCAGCAGGCTGCGCTGGATGCGCACCGAAGCGCCGCGGAAGCTGCCGTTCGGCTCGGCACCCAATGGCGTGATGCTGAGGATCTTGACCCGGATGGCGCGCTCGCGACCGTACATCACGAACGGGTTCTGCGGATTGTTGCCGGCATAGCGGACACGCATGGACTGCGCCACCGGATCGGTGGACATCACGAACACCAGTTCCCAGTCACGCAGGCCCATCACCGCCGAGTCATACGATTCGCGCGCGAGCACGTACTGGGCGACGTTGCTGCGATTGATCGCTTCGTTGGTGGTGATCGTCTCGCCCTGGAAGGTGCCACTCAACCGCGCGACGGTCGCCGTACCCGTGTAGGCATCGGCCATCACCAGGAACGGCACCTTTTCCTTCAGCGGCAGCATGTAGTAGTAGCCGCCCGCCAGTGCGAGCGACATCAGCAATGAGCCTGTGGCGACCCACCATGCACGCCGCTCGCTGCGGCGTGCCATGTCGGCCACGGTGATCTCGTAGCTGACCGCCTTGGCGACCGACTGCTCGACCTTGGGGCTATTGCCGGGATCCTTCTTGCGGAACATGGATTCTTCCGTACTGCTGAAACATCAATGGGCGTGGCACCCCTGCGACAGGCGCGGGGAGCGGCACGTTCGATGATTTCGAGGTGGACTCAGGTGCCGCTGTTGGAATCAGCGCCCTGCGCCGACGCGGTCGGCGTCGAGCCAGCGCTCTGCACAACGATCTGGTTGCCAACGATGGAGACCGAGATACCCTGCGCCGAATAGGCCGATGTCAGATCGATCACGGCCTGCTGCGCGTTGGTCGTATCGATCTTCGAGACCGCGCCATACAGGGTGAAATCCGAGCTGAGGCGGTAGTCCAGCGTGCGCCCGGAATCCTTGGCCCAGCGCTCGAGCATGGCTTTGAGCGTGCCATCCATCGGCGAGGCCTGGTAGACGTAGCTGGAGTACAGCGGAATTTCGGTCGTTGTCGCAGCAAAGCGGTTGACCGGCTTCCAGCGGCCTCCGAAATCGGGAGCGGACTTGGTGGCGCAACCGGCCACCATCAACGCCGCCACTGCGGCGATGGACATTTTCGCGATAAACGCCTGATTCATACGGGCTTCACTTTGACGTACGAAAAAGCAGTCCCGAGCATTGGTCCCCTGGTCGTCCGGCGCTGCATCGCGCACGCCGGAATCAGAGGGATGCGCTGCGTGCGGCACACCCACTCCGGCTCCCCTGCAGCCAACGGCTGCCAACCAAGTTGCGGGGCCGCCGGACATAGCCGACAACCCACCCGCATACCTCACCAACGTCGAAACCATCCTTGTTTCCATGGCACAAACTCCTGGCCACCCTACTGCCACATCTTTGACATCCAGCACACATTTCTGGACGACAGACATAGGGTCGCACAACCACGCGTCAATTCCATGTCAGACAAGTCTGAAAATCTATGAACAAATGCCGAATTCTTGACTTACCTCACGTTTTCACTTCAGTGAATATGAATCCAAGTCACAAATTTAGCGTCGTGAATTAGACGTTAAGCATCGGAACATCGACCTTCGGCAGCAGTCTGGACGTGAAATAGCGATCCTTGTAATAGCGGATCTTGTCGCATTTCACCGGATGCGGTATGCCTTCGTAGAGGAACACTTCCTTGTCGGGCCCCATCGCCTTCAGCTCCTGCGGCAGCATCAGTGCACGCCGCTCTTCGGTGAAGTTGTGGGTCTTCTCTCTGGCATGCGTGACGTTCTTCTTGCGCACCGTGGTGTAGCCCAGCATGTCCGAATAGTCGTTGGCATCCTGCTGCTCACGCGGCGCGTACAGGATCTGCAGGGCATGGTTGGTGATGATCGTGCGCGAGACTTCGCGGCCGTATGTGGCATCGAGCTGGGCCATGCTCTGGATGATCGGCAGCAGGCGGATGTTGTAGCCAGCCATGTAGGACACCGCCGAGGCGATGATCTCGACTTTGCCGATCGAGGTGAATTCGTCCATCAGCAGCAGGCACTGGTACTTCAGGTCCGGGTTGGACCTGGGCAGTTCCTTGGTATTGAGGTTGATCAGCTGGCTGAAGAACAGGTTGATGATCAGCCGGCTCTCGGCCAGCTTGTTCGGCTGGATGCCGATGTAGATGGTCATCTTCTTCTTGCGGACGTCGGTCAGCAGGAAATCGTTGCTGCTGGTGGCCTTGTCCAGCACCGGGTTGATCCAGGGGTTCAGCGGCTCCTTGAAGGTGCCCAGGATCGAGGCGAAGGTCTCGTCCGCCTGCGACAGCATGTTGGCGAAGGCCGAACGTGCGTTGGCACTGAGGAACGGCCGCTCCGACAGGGTCTTGAGGTACTTCTTCAGGTCGGTCCCGTCGCCGGAGGACAACCGATACACCGCGCCGAGCGTGGGCGTGCCGGCGCCCCCCGGGAAACCGCTGCTGCGCTCGTCGTCCCAGTTCTCGAACAGGTACAGGGTGAAGGCCATGAACGCGTTGCGCGCCTGGCTGACCCAGAACTTCTGGTCCTCGGCCCCATCCGGATACAGCATCGCAGCGATGCTCATCAGGTCCGAGACGCGGAACGCCGGATCGTCGGAGACGTAGCTGAGCGGATTCCAGCGATGCGTTCGCCGGTCCTCGGCGAAAGGATTGAACAGGTAGATTTCCTGACCCTGGCTGGCGCGCCAGCCGCTGGTCAGGTCGAAGTTTTCCTGCTTGATGTCCAGCACCACCAGCGATTCGCCGTACTCCAGCAGGTTCGGGATGACCACGCCCACGCCTTTGCCCGAGCGGGTGGGCGCGGCCAGGATGACGAACTGCTGGCCATCCAGGCGCACCAGCTTGCCACCATGGCTGCCGACCACGATGCTCTGGCCAGTCTTCTTGAACATGCCATGCCTGGCCAGGTCGGCGCCGGTGGCAAAGCGTGCATCGCCGTGCAGCGAGCGCTTGTCCTTCTTCAGCAGCAGCACCAGGCCGGTCACCACCAATACCAGCAGCGGCAGGCCGAAGCCCACGTAGCCGGCCCATCGGATCTTGCCAACGAAGGGCGCGACCTGTGGCTGGTCCAGCGCGTTGAAGTACTGGTAGTAGGTGTTCCAGGTGAACAGCTTGGTATCCAGGCCCAGGAACAGCAGCGTCAGGTAGCCGGAAAACACGAAACCAAGCAGCAGGGTCGCCAGCGTGATGATGGCGATGAGCAGATACTTCTTACTGGGCAACACCCGAATCCTCCATGATGCGCACGAGGGCGCGACGGCCTAGCGGCGGCGCCAGCGCGACGCCTTTTTCCGCAGGTGATTTTCGTTCTCCAGCCCGGGCTCTTCGCCCTCTTCACGCACCCGTTGCAACAGCAACTGGCGCGCTTCGGCCAGCGATACCAGGTCGGTCAGACGATCCCCATCGTCGGCGACGACCGCATGGCCGACCACATCGCCCGGAGCGTACACCGGCTCGTGGGACACCGCTACCAGCTGGTAGCGGCCACGGGTTTCCAGCACATGCCTGAATTCCTGCATCGAACTCCTCCTCCTCGGGGCGACGCCGCGCCCCTGCCCAGCCATCATGCCCATCGCAGTGTCATCGCCGCATCGACAACCGCTCCTGCTTTTGCGCGAAACTGTGCGCCGATATCCAACGAGACCGATATGGACTGGGTAGCACTTGCCCGCACCCTGGCCACCGAGGCGCACGCCGGCCAGATGGACAAGGCCGGCCAGCCTTACATCGGCCATGTGGCACGGGTGGCGGCTGCGGTGCGCGGCGACGATGACGCCGAAGTGGTGGCGTGGCTGCATGATGTGGCCGAGGACTGCCCGGCGTTTGCCGCACGCATCGAGGCATTCCCCGCCCCGCTGCGCGAGGCGTTGCACCTGCTCAAGCGCGCCGCGGCCCCCGACGCGGACAGCTACTACGCGCGCATTGCCGCGCACCGCTGGCACTGAAGGTGAAGCGGGCCGATCTGGATGACAACGCCGATCCGCAGCGCCTGGCGATGCTCGACACGGCGACGGCCGGGCGCCTGCGCGGCAAGTACGCGCACGCCCGGGCAGCGCTGGGCATCTGACCAGGCCGCACGGACAGCGGGGGGCGGCGTGTCACTGATCGAACGCTGATTTACCTGAGCGCTGCTGCCCTTGTTGCGGTGCAGCAGTACAATGGGGGGCTCCCCCGCCCCGTCGCGCCCCCGCATGAGCCCCACCTCTTCCCTGGCTGCGCGGCTGACGCCCCGTCAGCGCACCCTGATCATCCTCGCCCTGTCTCTGGGTGGCTTCGCCATCGGGACCAGCGAGTTCGCCAGCATGGGCCTGATGCTGGAGATCAGTCGCGGCTTGTCGATCTCCGAAACGCAGGTCGGTCACCTGATCAGCGCCTATGCCATCGGCGTTGTCGTCGGTGCGCCGATCCTCGCCTTCGTGGGTGCCAGCTTCCCGCGCCGCAAGCTCTTGTTGGCGCTGATGGGCTTCTACGCGGTGGGCAACCTCGCCAGCGCGCTGGCACCCAATTACGGCACCATGCTGGCGGCACGCTTCGTCGCCGGCCTCCCGCATGGCGCCTACTTCGGCGTTGCGATGCTGGTGGCCGCGGCGATCAGCCCTGCCGGCCAGCGCGGCCAGGCGATGTCGCGGGTGCTGCTGGGCCTGTCGATCGCAATCCTGGTCGGCAACCCGCTGACCACCTGGCTGGGCCAGCAGCTGAGCTGGCGCACCGCCTTTGCCCTGGTCAGCGTGCTGGCCATCGCCACCGTGGCGATGATCGCCCGCTTCCTGCTGCCGGATCCGGACGAGGTGCGCACCTCGCCGATGCGCGAACTGCGCGCCTTCAACACGTCCCAGGTGTGGCTGGCGTTGGCAATCGGCGCAGTCGGCTTCGCTGGCATGTTCTGCGTGTTCACTTACCTGGCTCCGACCCTGGTGCAGGTCACCGGCGTGGCCGAATCGTGGATGCCGCTGGCGGTGGGCGTGTTCGGCATCGGCGCGATCATCGGCAACATCGCCGGTGGCTGGCTGGTGGACAGGTTCCACTTCAAGGCCGCCGCCGTGGTCCTGCTGTGGTCGATCCTGATGCTGCTGCTGTATCCGCTGGCCGCGCAGTCCGTGTGGACGATCGGCCCGATGATCATCACCGTCGGCACCATGGGCGCGCTGGCGGCAGTGCTGCAGACCCGCCTGATGGACGTGGCCGGTGAAGCACAGACGCTGGCGGCCGCCTCCAACCACGCCGCGTTCAATACCGCCAATGCGCTCGGCCCCTGGCTGGGCGGCATGGCGATCAGCGCCGGCTTCAGCCCGGCCAGCACCGGCTATGTCGGTGCGGCCACTGCCATTGGCGGCCTGCTGCTGTGGTGCGTGGCGGTGTCACTGGACAGGAAGCGTAAGGCCGCCGTCGCCGGCAGCCACTGAAGAACCGGCATTCACAGGCAAGTGCATGCCAGCGCCTTGACCAGCACGGCGCTTCGTACCGGCAGCACCTGCAATCTGCCGAGGGGTGTTCCACCAAGGATGCTCGACCACGCGCTTCGGGTGCAATGAACACATTTCGTGGATGTGCCTTTGGGCAAAGTGCAGCCGACGCCCCTCGGCCTGCACCGGACCCGCAATGCGCCACCACCGCGTTCCTGCCCACCACGATGCCATTGCCTTGCAGGCCGGCATGCTGGGCAGTGTGCTGGGCGTGGCGCTGTTCAAGGCCATCGCGTTATCTGCATTGGCGGCCGGATCGGTGATGGCCATCGGGCTGTGGCTGGTGGCCTGCGCGCTGCTGGCTGCATGGGCGCTGGCCGCCTATCTGGCGTGCCTGGCGCTGAGCCGGCGTGTGTTCGTGCTGATGCTGGTGCTGTGCACGGTACTGATGATCTGCATCGCCTGAGCCGGCAGGGCGGGACTTCTTCTGCCGCCTTCATTGTCCTGCGGGACCCGCTGCAACAAGGGCGTGGAGTGTGATCAAGCGAGCGCGACGGCTGTGACAAGCCGTGGGACCTGATTGGAAAGGATCCCTGAAAAGGAACCGCTCCCCATTGCCGCGCCTGTCTTGATCGTGTCCATGCATCTGGCTGACTGCGCCATCACGGCCAACGCGCGACGATGCGATTTCCCAACCTCCCTGCCCTGTCGAGATCCAGATGCCGGACACTGCCCATCCTGTCATTCGCGCATTCGAGGCCGTGTTCGATCTGTCCGGCGGCGTGCAGCGCATCACTGCGCTCACTGTTACCTGCCGGCATTGCTCCTCGACCAGTTCGGCCAGCGAAGACAATCTGGTTCACCTTCCGGGTGGAGCACTGTTCCGCTGCGACGAGTGCGGCTGCCACCAACCGGTCAGCCACGCCAGGCTGTCGGATTGGCAACCGACCTCGTTGCTGGGCATCTGAGGGCCGGCTCATGGGCATGACGGCGCAACAGCGGGAGATCCTGGAGGCAATCGCCGCTGCGCAGCCGGTGCGCGGCGACGCGGCGACGTGGGCAGTCAACGCGGGTTTGGCGGTACAGGCGGAAGACGGGGATATCGATCTCACCGACGCCGGCCGCGACGCCCTGGCCGCGCTAGCGGGACGCAAGGACTAGACGCGCCGATCAGGCCGCCTTCGCGCCCTCCGTGCGGCGCAGTCCGCGGGCGTAGTGAGCAGCGCGCGGCGCCGCGATAGCAGCAACCTGCTGGACACAGGCGCAACGCTGCCCCATCTACCGCAAAGTGGCGATGCCCTTCATGCCGGTGTGTGCAGGGCGCCATGACACGCGCTCGGCTATGCTGCGCCACCTTCCTGCGCCATCGGCGGCCATGCATCCTTTTCCCCTGCCTGTCTCTGCACCCGATCAGCTCGCCTACCGACTGCTGCAGGACAGCGACTGGGCCCGCTCGGCCAATGCTGCCAGCGCCCCCGCCGAGCTTCGCACGTTGCTGGCGATGATCCTGGATTCGCCCGAACCCCTCTGGCTCGCCTGGGGCAAGGAAGACAAGGCCTTCTTCTTCAATGATGCCTACCTGCCCTTGCTGGGAGGAAAGCTGCACGGCGCGATGGGCAACCGCCTGGAGGATGTCTGGGCCGATGTGTGGCCGGACGTTGCGCAGGCGGTCAACGATGCCTTTGCCGGCACCAGCCGCAGCTTCAAGAACCTGCCATTGATGATGGATCGCGACGGCTCGATGCGCGAAACATTCTGGACGTTCTCCTATTCACCGCTGCGCGTCGGCTGCGGCAGTGTGGCCGGCATCCTGTGCGTGGTGAGCGAGCAGACCGAACGGGTGATCGAGCGCGACCTGCACAGCCGGCAGGTCGCGGCGATCACCGAGCAGGCGCGGGAAGCCCACCTGGAACTGGTACGCGCCCGCGAGCAGCTGCGCCAGTCGCAGAAGCTGGAGGCGATCGGCCAGCTTACCGGCGGCGTGGCGCACGACTTCAACAACCTGTTGCAGGTCATCACCGGTTCGGTGGACATGCTCCTGCACACGTGGCCGGCAGATGACAACCGACGCCGCTACATCCAGGCCATTGCAGCAGCATCGGACCGCGCCACCAAGCTGACCGCGCAACTCCTTGCATTTTCGCGCCGCCAGAGCCTGTCGCCGGAGGTCTTCGATCTGTGCGAAAGCGTGCGCGCGCTCTCGGATATCATCACCACGGTTCTGGGCGCGCGCATCCAGGTATCGTTGTCGTTGCCCAGTACGCCGTTGCCGGTGCTGCTGGACCGGACCCAACTCGACACCGCATTGATCAACATCGCGGTCAACGCCCGCGATGCGATCGACGGGCACGGCAGGGTGACCATCGAAGTGGAGCAGGTCACTGCGGTGCCTTCGGTGCGCTTCGCCGCCCCGATGAAGGGCGACTTTGCTGCCATCAGTGTCACCGATACCGGCGCAGGCATCGACCCTGCAGTGGTCGACCGCATCTTCGAGCCCTTCTTCACCACCAAGAGCGTCGGTGCCGGGACCGGGCTCGGTCTCAGCCAGGTGTTCGGTTTCGTCAAGCAGTCCGAAGGCGAGGTGGACGTGCAGAGCCAGGCGGGCGCCGGTAGCCGCTTTACGCTGTACCTGCCGCTGGCGCAGGCACGAAAAACGACGGAACGGCCGGCGGCGCAATCGGGGCTGCAGCATGGCCACGGCGTCTGCGTGCTCGTGGTGGAAGACAACGTCGACGTGGCCGAATTTGCGGTTGGCGCCCTGCGCGAGCTCGATTACAGCGTGATGCTTGCGCGCAATGCAGACGAGGCCTTGGCGGAGCTGGAACGGGATGCCTCGCGCTTCCACGTGGTGTTCAGCGACGTCGTGATGCCGGGCATGAACGGCCTGGATCTGGCCCGCACCATCCGCGACCGCCTGCCAGAGCTCCCCATCATCCTCACCAGCGGCTACAGCGAGTTGCTTGCCCGGGATCCGGGCCACGGCTTTACCCTGCTGCGCAAGCCTTACTCGTTGAAGCAGCTGGCCTCGGTAATGACCGAGGCCGCGCGCCGCGCGCAGGCCGTGGTGGCATCGCCCTAGCGGGCGCGTTGCTGAAGCGAACCGAATCCGCGTTCCAGTGAGGACTCCAGCGCGGACGCTTTGTCGCCGACCTCGCACCGCTGATGGCACGTGGGGGGCCGTACCGGTGTGCGGGTGGCTTTGCCGGGCACACCGTACACCCACCCGAGCCTGCGTCTCCACAGCGCACCAGGGGGGATGGGCCACGAACCTTTGCAAATGCTAATCTTTCTCATTTGCAGCCCATCCTGACTCCCTCATGCCCCTTCCCGCCCTTCTGAAGAACGCGCTCTGCGCGGCGCTGTCCCTTTCCCTGGCGACGCCTGCACTGGCCTCCGAGGCCTCCGCTGATGCCCCGAAGGATCTGGACAAAGTGGAAGTCCGCGGCCGCGCGCAGACCCTGTACCGCGCCAACGATGCCGCTGTCGGCACCCGCACTGACACGCCTCTGGAGCAGGTACCGCAGTCGATCCAGGTCGTGCCGCGCGAGCTGATCGACGACCAGGCCGCGCGTCAGGTCACCGACCTGTATCGCAGCATCAGCGGCATCAGCTTCTTCAGCTATGCCGGCGTCACCCTGCGCGGGTTCCGCCAGGAAAACGTGCTCTACGACGGCCTGCGCGGCGATCCCTATGCAGGCTTCTCGGTGCCGCAACTGTTCAACATCGAACGCGTGGAAGTGCTGAAGGGCCCGGCCGGTGCGCTGTACGGCGGTGGTGATGCGGGCGGTGTCATCAACTACGTGACGCGCAAGCCCAAGGCCACCGCCGAACGCCGCATCGAACTGCAGGCAGGCGACAAGGACTTCCGCGCCGGATCGATAGAAGGCACCGGCCCGCTGAATGCCAGCGGGAGCATCCGCTATCGCGCCGGCCTGTATGCCGACAGCGAGCAGGGCGTGCGCTGGAACGCCGACAGCGAAAGCGTGATCGGCGATGCATCACTGGCCTTCGACGTTGGCCAGACCGGCGAGCTGGTGCTGCAGTTCACCGACATCACCCAGAACCTGGGCGGCAACCGGCTCCGGGGCGTCCCAGTGAACGATGCCGGCACCTTCCTGACCGACCGGCGATGGAACCACAACGAGGCCAGTGATTTCCTCGACATGCGCGCCAGGGTGGCGCTGGCGCAGTATCGCTTCGCACCGCTCGATACGCTGGACGTGGATATTGCTGCGCGCTGGTTCAGCAACAACGAGCACCAGATGTACCACGAACCGATGGGGCTGATCGACCGTGACCGCGATGGCGTGGCCGAGTGGATGACGCGCCAGCTGCGCAACCAGATCCGCGACAACGAGGCGTTCACCGCCAGCGGCAATGCCGTATGGCGGATCAACACCGGCCGTATCGAACACAAGGTGCTGTTCGGCGCCGACGTCTACCAGCTCGACGCCGACTTCACCGCGCAGACCGCCAACAGTGCCGACCTGGCACGCGGCGCCGGTCCGGTGCGCGGCATCGATCTGTTCAACCCGGTCTATGGCGCCAGCACCTGGCACGACTACAACCTGGTCGCCCTGCCCTGGCGCAGCACCGCCACCCGCAGCAAGCGTTACGGTGGCTATCTGCAGGATGAGCTGGCACTGGGCACGCGCTGGCATGTGCTGGCCGGACTGCGTTGGGATGGTTTCCAGGACGACGATCGCATCACTGGTGGCAGCGTGGATGGCAACGACCTCAGCTGGCGGCTGGGCAGTACCTTTACCGTCCGGGACGGCGTGAACCTGTATGCCAACATCGCCAGCGGCTTCGTGCCGCAGAGTGCCGCCAACCAGAATCCGGCAGCCGGTGGGCCCTTCGACGCTGAGCGCAGCAGGCAATGGGAAATCGGCCTGAAATCCCTGCTGGCCGACCGTGTGACCCTGAACATGGCGGCCTACCGCATCGACCGCAGCAAGATCGTGCAGGCCACCGGCGAAGTGCGGGACGGCGTGAACCAGCTGGCCGCGCTGGGCCTGGTACGCAGCACGGGCATGGAACTGGACCTGCTGGCCGACGTGACCGAGCGCTGGGTGGTGAACCTGACCTACGCCTACAACGACGCACGGGTGAAGGATGCCGGCCCGAACGGCATCACCAATGCCTCCGGAGACCGCTTCGCGAATGCGCCACGCAACAAGCTCGGCCTGTGGACGCGCTACGACCTGCCGTCGATCAATTCGGCCATTGGCTTCGGCGCCGACCATGTGGGCCAGCGTGTCAGCCTGGATGGGCAGACGGTCAAGGCTTATACGGCGTTCGACATGAGCTGGAAGACCACGTGGAAGCAGTGGCAGTTCCAGGCCAACGTCAAGAACCTGTTCGACAAGGTGTACGCGGCCAGCGGCTTCATCGAGCGCAACGGGCATTTCCCGGGCGAGCCGCGACGGGTGTATGTGCAGGCGGCCTACCGCTTCTGAGCCATTCCTCCGGTCCCCCTTTTAGGAATTCAGGCGAGCCGCGGGGCGGGCCGCGCATGCGCCCCCGATTCAGGTATGCTTTCGCGCGTTCAGCCACACCAGCAGGTCGCCGGCGGCAAAGCACGCGGTGCAGCACGGACGTTGCGGACGAGCACGAGACACACCATGGATGTTTCAGCGTAACCACAGGGGAAAATGGATGAAGAAGTTTCTGTTCGCAGCGATCCTCGCTGTGTCGCTGGTGGGCTGCACCACCAATCCGCCGCTCAATTTCTCGGTGCCGAACGTCGGGGTCAGCAGCAAGAAGATCGACGGTGAGCTGAAGTCGCTGACGGTCACACTGGCACGCCCGGACGAGGCCAAAGGCAAGATCCCGGCGCAGGCCCAGCACGAAGTGCCGCAGATGTGGCAGAACGCGCTGACCGAAGCACTGAACAAGATGGCGGTGTTCCGCGACGATGCACCGGTGAAGCTGAGCCTGTCGGTGAAGATCCTGGCCATTGACATTCCCAGTTTCGGGGCATCGATGACCACAAAGACGATCGCCCGTTATGAGCTGATCGATCGTGCCACCGGCAGCATCGTCTACACCCAGGACGTCAGCGCTTCCGGCGAGGTGCCGTTCAACTATGCATTTGCCGGTGTCATTCGCGCTCGCGAATCCATCAGCCGCTCGGCGCAGAACAACATCGCCCAGTTCCTGCAGGCGCTGGAGACCGTGGACATCACCAAGCCGATGTTCCCCAACAAGCAGGAAGCGCCGTGAGACGCCCGTTGCTGACCGCTTCGGTGGCGGCAATGCTGACGGCCTGCGCACCCAACGTGCGCACCGACAGTTACTCCATCGGCTCGGTGGGACAGGTCAACCGCACGGTGGGCGGTACGGTCATCAGCGTTCGCGCGGTCAGTATCGACGGTTCGCAGGGAGGCGGAGCCGTTGCCGGCGCTGCGGCTGGCGGGGTGGCCGGCTCCACCATCGGCGGCAGCGACCAGGCAGCGGCCATCGGCGCCATTGGCGGCCTGGTGGCAGGCGCGATTGCCGGTGCGGCCTCTGAACGCGCACTCTCCCAGGCCAAGGGCCTGGAGTACGTGGTGCAGACGGAGAACGGCAATCTGATGACCGTTGTGCAGGGCCCGGACCCGGTGTTCAGCACCGGCACGCGGGTCTTGGTGCTGTATGGATCCCCCTCGCGGATCATTGCCGATCCGCGTCAACCGAAAGCTGCTCCGTAGTACCCGTGGTGCCCCTCCTGCCAGGGGCATCGCTCCAGCCGCTACGGGTGGTGTCATTCAACCCATCCGTATTGCGTGTAAGCGCGAGCGCATCCGGCCGGAATGCGCCGCCGCAGTGGAACCGGAAGTGTCTTCAACCCTGGCAATCGCCTTCCGTACTTCCATGGCCGCGATAGGTTTCTCCCCACTCGCGCATGGCCAGCAGCACCGGCACCAGCGTGCGGCCGAACTCGGACAGCTCGTATTCCACCTTCGGCGGCACTTCCGGGTACACGTGGCGGATCACAACGCCATCTGCTTCCAGTTCACGCAGCTGGCTGGTGAGCATGGACTGGGTGGCATTGGGCACCCGCCGGGTCAGCTCCATGAAACGCCGCTTGCCGGTCATCAGGTGAAACAGAATGATCGGCTTCCACACGCCACCGATGACCGACAGCGTGACTTCCACCGCGCAACCACTCTTGCCGTCCCACCGTTTGCTACGCATGCATACTCCGGAAAACCATAGTACCTACGGAAAATCGTCGTTCTTGTTGCGATAGAGGCGCGAGCCTAGCATGGCCCCATCCCGTGAATGTGAGGCCATCCATGACGTTCAAAGCACTGCTGACCCGCAAGACGAACAACCAGCTCTCGACCGAGCTGGTCGATTTCGACGAGGCCGACCTGATGGACGGCGACGTCCTGGTACAGGTCGAGTACTCCACGCTCAACTACAAGGATGCGCTTGCCCTCACCGGCAAGAGTCCGATCATCCGGACGTTTTCGCTCATTCCCGGCATCGATCTGGCAGGCGTAGTGCTGGAATCCAGCAGGGCCAACTTCAAGCCAGGCGATCGCGTCGTGCTCAATGGCTGGGACCTGAGCATGGGCCACCACGGCGGCCTGGCCCAGCGCGCGCGCGTGCGGGGCGAGTGGCTCAACCGGATTCCCGACAACCTGACAACCCGCGACGCCATGGCCATCGGCACCGCTGGCTACACCGCGATGCTGTGCGTGCTGGCCCTGGAACATGCCGGGGTGGCGCCTGCACAGGGCGATGTGCTGGTCACCGGCGCCAACGGCGGCGTCGGCTCGATCGCGGTGGCGATCCTCTCGAAGCTGGGCTACCGCGTGGTGGCCGCCACCGGGCGACCGGAGCACGCCGACTATCTGCACAACCTGGGTGCGGCCGAGATCATCGATCGTGCGCAGCTTTCGGAGCCGCGCGAGCGGCCGGTGAGTGCCGAGCGCTGGGCCGGCGTGGTGGATGTGGCCGGCGGCACGACGCTGGTCAATGCCATCGCCGAAACGAAGTACCGCGGTGCCGTGGCCGCCTGTGGCCTGGCCCAGAGCGATGCGCTGCACGGCTCGGTGCTGCCCTTCATCCTGCGCAATGTGACCCTTGCTGGCATCGATTCGGTGAATGCGCCACAAGAGGTTCGCCAGCGCGCCTGGGATCGGCTCGCGACCGACCTGGATCCGCGGAAGCTGGAAAGCACCGTGCAGCAGATCGGCCTGGCAGAGGTGCTGGATGTCTATGAGCAGATCATCCCCGGCAAGGTGCGCGGCCGCATCGTCGTGGATGTGAACGCCTGACGCCTGTCGCGCTGGCGAGGGTGCAATGCCATCGCTGGCGCGCGTGTGCGAGTGACCGGAAACGCAGCGTGCCATGCCAAGCCGCCTTATCATGGGTCGGCAAGGGCGCTTTACGCCCGGTGACGTACGCAAGGCAGTATCTGGATGTCTATGGAATGGCGCCCCTCGCGCTGGGGCCAGCGTGTGACCCGCTCGCCGGACTGGCAGTTGCGGCTGGATGGCGAACAGGTCGCGCTTTTGATCGACGGCAGGCAGTACCGCCAGCATGTAGCGAACGAACACAGCGTGCGGGTCGTTCGCGGCGTGCTCTGGTCCAGGGTCGAACTGACGACCGAGCGCGGTGAGGCACTGTCCGTGGATGGGCTGCCCAACAGCCAGGGCTCCCGGCTTGCCGCTGCCGTGCAGCACGTGCTTTTCGCGCGCTCCAGGCGGGGGCGCAAGGCACTGTTTGAGCACGTTCTGGCGCAGATCCAGGCGTGGCTGGCCGAGGCAGATGCGCTTGCCGACCGAGGCACCACCGGCCGCCGCTGGATCACGCACGAACAGCAGCAGGCGCTGCTGGCCGACCGCCCCACCCTGCCCCTCCCGCCAGCCGAGCTGGAGCAGCTGTTCCTCGACGAGGAGCTGCACGACGATCTGCACGCGCCCGGCCACCGCATGGCGCTGGACGCACTGCACGACTGGCAGCTGGATTGGCCCGCCGTGTGGGCGGACGCCAATGAGGCAATGGCGACCCGCGAACTGGGTCTGGCCAAGCCCTTCCTGGACCGGGTCGAGAGCAGGCCGCTGACCGAGGAGCAGGCTCGCGCCGTCATCTGCTTCGACAACCGCGTGCAGGTCGTGGCCGCGGCCGGCTCCGGGAAGACCTCCACGATGGTCGCCAAGGCCGCGTATGCCATTGATCGCGGCTTTGTCGAACCCGAACGGATCGTAATGCTCGCCTTCAACAAGGATGCCGCCCAGGAGCTGCAGGAGCGCGCACAGCGATGCTTCAGCCGGCTCGGCATGGGCGACACCGTAGTGGAGGCCCGGACCTTTCACGCCCTGGGCCTGTCCATCATCGCCAAGGCCACGGGGCGCAAGCCCGGTATCCCGGAATGGGCCATTGACGCGGCGCTGGGCTTCAACAAGCTGGCCGACCTGGTGGACGACCTGAAGGATCGCTCGACCCACTTCCGCACCCAGTGGGACATGTTCCGCCTGGTGTTCGGGCGCGACCTGCCGCCATTCGGCGCGGAAATGGAGGCCGATGGCTACGACCGCGATGGCACGCCCTACATCCGCACACTGCAGGGCGAGCGGGTAAAGAGCCTGGAAGAGTGCGTGATCGCCAACTGGCTGTTCTACAACGGCGTGGCGTATGACTACGAGCGGCGCTACGAGTTCGATACCGCGACGGATACCCATCGCCAGTATCGCCCGGACTTCTACTATCCGGACGCCCGGCTCTGTCACGAGCACTTTGCGCTGGATGCCGATGGCCAGCCGCCGAAGCACTTTCCCAACTACAACGAAGGGATGCACTGGAAGCGGCCGCAGCATGCGGCACGCGGCACCGCAGTGGTCGAAACGACGTCGTTCGGCCTGCGCAGTGGACAGGCCCTGCAGGATCTGGCCGAGCGGCTGGGTGCGTCTGGTGTCGAACTCGACCCGAACCCGGATCGCGAGCTGCGTGACCAAGGTGCCAGGCCGATGCCCGATGCCGACCTGATCGGCTTGATGCGGACCTTCATTGCGCACGCCAAGAGCAACTGCCTGACGCTGGAGGATATGGCAGCGCGCCTGCGGCAGATGCCTGAGGATCAGTTCAAGGAACGCTACCGGCGCTTCCTGGAGATCGCCGGGCCGGTTTTCCAGGCCTGGGACGATGCACTGGCTGACGAGCGCAGCATTGATTTCGAAGACATGCTCAACATGGCCGCCGGTCTGCTGGAACAGGGCCACTATGAATCACCCTACGAACTGGTGATGGCCGACGAATTCCAGGACGCTTCGCGCGCCCGTGCGCGTCTCTGCCGTGCGCTGGTCAGCCAACCGGGCCGCTATCTGTTTGCGGTGGGCGATGACTGGCAGTCGATCAATCGCTTCGCTGGCGCCGACGTTTCGGTGATGACCGGTTTCCGCGAGTGGATGGGGCATGGCCAGGTGCTGAAACTGGAGCAGACGTTCCGCTGCCCGCAGGCACTGTGTGATGTTTCCAGCCGCTTCATCAGCCGCAACCCCGCGCAGATGGCCAAGAAGGTCCGCTCTGCTGCGCCGGCAGTCGGCCCGGTGCTGCAGGCGTTCCAGATGAACCGGCGTGAGGAGGTGCAGGATGGCGTTCGCCAGTACCTTTCGAAGCTGCACCAGCAACTGTTGTCAGGTGCAGTGCCGCAGGGCCGCAACGGGCGCGTGACTGTATTCATTCTAGGGCGGTATCGCGCGGACCGCAGCGCGATGCCTTTGGATTGGAAGACGGCCTTTGGCAGCACGATGGAGGTCGAGTTCCTGACCGCCCATCGATCGAAGGGGCGCGAGGCGGAATACGTGATCCTGCTGGGCATGATCAACCGCAGCTTCCCGAGCCTGCGCGCGGATGACCCGGTGCTTTCGCTGGCAATGCCGGACGGGGATACCTATCCACTGAGCGAAGAACGGCGGTTGTTCTATGTCGCGCTGACGCGTGCGCGGCGCTCGGTTGCGATGTTCACCCTGCAGGGCAAGCACTCGCCATTCCTGGATGAGCTGGTAAAGGACGGAGCAGTGGAAGTGACCGCGGTTTCAGGTGCGGCCATTTCGGAAGAGCGCTGCCCAGCGTGCAGGGTGGGCGTGTTCGTGGACCGCAATGGGCCGCATGGGGCGTTCCGGTCGTGCTCCAGCTATCCGTTGTGCCACAACAAGCCGAAGGATGGGCGTCGCGGGTAGAGAAGCTTGAGAAAACAAGAAGGCCCCTGTCGCCAGGGGCCTTGTGGAATCCTGGCGGAGAGAGTGTCTGAATCTAGGGTTCCCTAGCTTTCGTACGCCTTCGTGAAACCAGTCTCAGGCCCTGCGCCAGCTACGTTTCGCTATCCGGTCTGGTTCGTACGCCTTCGCGGGATGCAGCGTTTACTGGGCGGGTACATGGATGGGTAGGAAATGGGATTGAAGATCAATCGCCTGACGGCGAGACGAGTGGCGGCGATCGCCGGGCCAGGCTACCACCCGGACGGTGGCGGCCTGTACCTGCAGGTGACCGCGTCTGGCGCAAAGAGCTGGGTATTCAGGTATCGATTTGAGGGGAAGCGCCCGGAAATGGGCTTGGGCCCGCTGCACGTGATCGGATTGGCCGGGGCGCGGGAGGCGGCAGGACGCGCATGCGGGTTGAGCTGCCTGCCCTGAATCCGGCGAAATCACAATTCCCGCAATGACCAAGAGAAAGATTTGGTATCGGGCACGAAGCTTCGGTCACTCACTACGCCATCAGCCTGTGCTTTCAAGATGGCGGACGCCCTCACTCAAATCGCATGGTAGAGTTCTAGCAGAACTAGGCTAAGCCCAATTTCAATATCCGCATCGATGCATGCACTGTGGGTCTCTAGCACTTGCGGAAGCAATATGTTGAGTGCTCGGTGATCCTTGGAAGAAGGACGACATGATGATCCGTATTGCTATGCTGGCCATTCTCCTAATGGCTTTCCACCCCACAACGAATGCCCAACCTTATCGCGGAGGATCAAACTACAATTGGCTCCACATTGAAGGTTGCCAAAGGGAGCCGTACGGCGTGCTCTCCAATTATCACCTCTTCCGGAACGAGGTCGATGCGCAACTGAAGCAGATGGCGTCGGGTGGGCAGCAGCGATTGCGTATTGGCGTATTCCACGCACGGAATGCGAATACGGGAACTGTCATCCCCTCTAACGGCGGGAACCTTCCTCTGCAACAACGGGAGAACCTGCGAGACCTGATGATTTCTGCCAAGAACGCAGGATTCATAGAAGTCGTGGTTGCTTTTTTCCCTCAGCTAGACAACGGACCAGGATCGTGGGCGGGCGCCACGTGGAATTCGTCCCACGAAGAATATTTTCAAGAGAACTGGAATCTGATTGCCAACTTGATGCCCTACATGCGGGAATCAAAGATTAAATTTCTTGTCGATTTAATGAACGAGGGTTCTCCGCCATCATCTGCCCCTTACCTGTGGCGAGAGTACACAAAAAAAATGTGGGCCAACTTCACTTATATTTTTGGCCGCGCAGAGACGATCGGCTTCTCAATACCAACAAACAGCGCCGATCGAATCGCATTCCTCCCTGAACTATATGGCCCTCTTCCACCATATGTGCTTGATTTCCACCTCTATGGCAATGAAAAGAATCAGCTAAAGGCAATTGATGCCAGCCTCAATGCCATCAGTTGGCCGCAGGGAATCATCATAGGTGAGTCCTATTACAATGACGCAACTTCTGCATCGGACATTTCTTCTGCAGCTAGTAGAATGAGCAGAGCAATTTATTTCGCTCTACAGTGGCCAATGACCCGCACTTCCACGTGCGCTGACGTCGACGTAGCTCCGCCTAGCGATTTCAACAACTACATTCTTCAAGGGCTATAGATCCACTGGAGCGGCGCTCAGCAGCCCGGGCCTCCCACGCGCCTCAAGCCCGCGCGATGCATTGCGCATGCAACTGGCCAGCGAGTCGCCGGCGATGGAGGCCTATCGGGTCACCCGGGCGGTGAACAGGCCGCGGAACAACCGTGAGGATCTGCTCCAACCCGTGGCATAGCGGTCAACCGAAGCACGACATAACCTCCTGGACGCTGCCTGTACGAAATTCAATGGCCGGTCACGTCGATCAGCACGAAGTGGCCGGATGCACTGAACTGCGTGGCGTTGTCGGATCGCGGAATCAGGGCAGTCGCGCCGGCATAGTAGAAGCGTCCCGCCCCCGCGTGCGCCCGCTCCATCCCCCTGGGGCCCGGTCAACCGGAACCCCACACCGCGCTCGATCCTCTGACAGGAACGAGACAAGATCACGGCGTAGCGCCGACCAGCCGGCACCTGCATATAGGCGCCCACTGCCGCCCCGAACGGGGTAGTAGTTACGCCCATGATGCCTAGGTGCTGGCCGCCGAGGTGCAAGGCTGGGTTCGGCAGCAGATCGCACAGAATCGACCTTTGCAGGTGGATGGGTAAGCGGGCGGGTAGCGAGGGCTGTAGAAACGAAAAAGCCCCTATTTCTAGGAGCTTTTTGCAAAGACTGGCGGAGAGAGTGGGATTCGAACCCACGGAAGGTTTGACCCTTCGCCGGTTTTCAAGACCGGTGCCTTAAACCGCTCGGCCATCTCTCCAATCGGGTCCCGGTCGCCCGGGCAGCGGCATATTCTCGCACGTGAAGGCCATTTGCCCAAGACCACCTTGCCCCTGCCCTCCGCATCCGGCACGGTGGGGGCCTTCACCGCACTCGGAGCCCCCATGGCCCACCTCGACCTGGCCAACCTGCGCACCACCCTGCTGGACGACACCCAGCTGGCCGCTGTGGCCCTGCACCGCACCTTCGCCGGCCATCTGCCGGTCAGCAGCGGGCATCTGGTGGTCTGCGATCCGCTTGTCCAGGCCGAAGCACCAGCGCTGGCCGACTACACCGCCCCGCTGGGCCGGCACCCGGTCGAAATCATCGTGCACAGCGGCCGCCCGGCCTTGGCCGTGGTCTGGTTCAAGCCCCGCGAAGCTCTTACCGCGACCGCCCTGCACTGGCAGATGGCGCGCTGGACCACCCAGGACCTGACCGGCCTGGATGAGGACAGCTTCATCGGCTACCCGGTCGACGCCGGCATCGGCTGCTTCATGGATACCGATACCCAGCAGGCACTGCTGGCCCTGATCGAACAGGCCGATGGCGACGAAGAGAATGAATGGTCGGATGCACTGATCGACCACGATGGCCTGGACGAAGGCGCCGAGTACCGCCCCTGGGGCGAGGACTCGCCGCACGGCCTGGTGGTCTTCACCAGCGGCTGGGGCGACGGTGTCTATCCCAGCTACTGGGGGCTGGATACGTCCGGCATTCCGGTCGCCCTGATCACCGATTTCCTGTGCATCCAGGGCGGCGATGGGCGCGACGAGCGCGAGATTGCCGACCAGGCCTATCGCGACAACCTGCCCCCTGCGGAAGCCGAGGCGCTGGCGCGGCTGGTGGCTGCGGTAGAAGGAGACGACGCGGAGGCATTGCAGGACCTGCTGAAGGATGCGCCGCAGCGCGCCAACCAGATCGAACCGGGCTGCGGCGGCACCGCCCTGTACGAGGCGATCCGCCTGGACCGCCCGCAGGCATTGCGGGTGCTGTTGCAGGGCGGCGCATTGCCGGCAATGCCCGAACGCCTTCACATGAGCAAGGTGACCGGCTATCTGGACTATGCGCGCTTCCTGAAGAAGCCGCGCAGCGCGGAACTGATGGCGGTGCTGGAAGCGCCCGTCGTTGCGGCCGAACCGCCACCGGCCGCAGCGCGACGCCGCAGCTTCTGGGACCGGCTGTTCGGCCGGAACTGATCGTCGGAAAACAGCAACGCCGGGCATGGCCCGGCGCTACCGTTTCACAGATTGGCGGTGCAGTTGCGGGCAGGTGCCTCAGCCCGCATCCACTGCCAACGCGCCCAGCGCACTGGCCTTGATCCGCTCCTTGGCCTTTTCACAGGCGCCACCGCAATCCAGGCGCGAGGCCTCCAGCTGCGGCGGCAGGTGCTCGGCCAGGAAGTCGATGAACACGCGCACTGCCGGCAGCAGGCCGCGACGCGAGGCGAACACGGCATGGCACACGCCCTGCGGCAGCGACCAGTCCGGCAGCACCACTTCCAGTTCGCCGTTACGCACCGCGTCGGCGCACACGGTCTCCGGCAGCATGGTGATGCCGAAACCGTCCTTCACCATGCTCTGCAGCAACGGGAAGTCGAAACCGGCCACGCGCGGCTGCAGGTCGACCCGGCGCACTTCGCCTTCCGGGCCATGCAGTTCCCAGCGCTGGCGGGCTTCGTCTTCACTGATGCTGAGGGTGACGTGCTGAGTCAGCTCTTCCGGGTCCTTGGGGCGGCCGGCGCGGTCCAGGTATTTCGGGCTGGCCACCAGCAGTTCCTGCACCTGGCCGAAGCTGCGCATCACCAGGCTGCCGTCGTCGTCCAGGCGCGAACGCACGCGCAGGGCCACGTCGTAGCCTTCGTTGATGATGTCCACGCGGCGGTTGCTGATGTTCAGCTGCAGCCGCACCTTCGGGTACTGCTCAAGGAACTTGGGCAGCAGCTTGGGCAGCTGCATCTGCGCCAGTGACACCGGCACGCTGGCGCGCACCACGCCGCGCGGCTCCGCGCTGAGGCGGTCCACCACTTCGCGGGCGGCCTGGGCCTCGGCCAGCATCGTCTGCGCATGGCGATGGACGCTGGTGCCGACATCGGTGACCGCGAAACGGCGGGTGGAGCGCTGCAGCAGGCGTACGCCCAGGTCGGTTTCCAGCTGGCTGATGCGGCGGCTCAGGCGCGACTTGGGAATACCCAGTGCGCGCTCGGCGGCGGCGAATCCACCGTGGTCGACCACCATCGCGAAGTAGTACAGGTCATTCAGGTCATGCATACCCGAGTTCCATATCTAGAACAATACGTGGCATTCAACCACCTTTATTCCGCCTTTGCAACAACCTATCGTTCTCTCTGTCGGCGGGGCCACCCCGCCCCTTCCTCCCAGAACATAGGTGACTGCCATGAAGCTTCTGCATCTCGACGCCAGCGTGCTTGGCGACAACTCCGTCTCGCGCCAGCTGTCGGCCGCCGTGGTCGCCCGCCTCGCCAGCCAGATCGACGGCCTGCAGGTCGATTATCGCGATCTTGACGCCAATCCGGTACCGCATCTGCGCAGCAGCTCGCTGGCCAGGACCGACGCCGCTGAAGCGACCGATGCTGAACAGGTGATGCAGCAGTTCCTGGAGGCCGACATCGTGGTGATCGGCGCGCCGATGTACAACTTCAGCATTCCGTCCACGCTGAAGGCCTGGATCGACCGCGTGGCCGTGGCCGGCCGCACCTTCAAGTACACCGAGAACGGCCCGGTGGGCCTGGCCGGTGGCAAGCGGGTGATCATCGCCAGCAGCCGCGGCGGCATCTACACCGACTCGCCGGCCGACTTCCAGGAGCCGTTCCTGCGCCAGGTGTTCGCCTTCATGGGCATCAACGAGGTCGAGTTCGTGCGCGCCGAGGGCATCGCCTACTCGCCGCAGCACCGTGAAGACGCCATTGCCGGTGCGCTGGCGGCGCTGCCGTCGCACGAAGCGGCCGAAGCCGTAGCTGCATAACGCGTCCCAGCGTTCGGCGCCCCTCTCTCCTCGTCTGGGCGCTGAACGCGGGCCGGGATCCCCTCCCCCATCCCGGCCCACCCTGGCGGCCCCGCTTTGCGGGGCCGTTTTTTTGTGGGCGCGTTAGGCTGGGGCCATGGACTACACCGTGACGGCTGCGCACCGCAGCGAATTTCCGCACCCGATCACCCTGCGCCGTGGCCAGGCGCTGGTGGTGGGCGAACGTTATGAAGGCCCGGAGGGCTGGGACGACTGGTTCCTGTGCGAGGCCAAGGGGCAGCAGCCCGGTTTCGTGCCGGCGCCGGTGATCGGTCGCAATGCGCAGGGTGACGCCTATGCCACGGAGGATTACTGCGCGCGGGAGTTGGATGTGGATCCGGGGCAGCTGCTGCGAGGAATGCGCACGCTCAATGGATGGGCATGGTGCGTGCCGGAGACCGGCGAACCGGGATGGGTGCCGCTGGAGAAGCTGAGGGCAGCAGAAACCCGGTAGCGCCCGAGCCTATGCTCGGGCGGCGGCGCGAAGCGCCGATAATCAATGCGGCCCGCGAGGGGCAAGAGCAGCCGAGCATAGGCTCGGCTCCACCTGCATCTGTAGCGCCCGAGCCTATGCTCGGGCGGCAGCGCGGAGCGCTGGCTGTCAGCCAATGGTTTCCAGTCCGCCCATGTACGGGCGCAGGGCTTCCGGCACGGTGATGCTGCCATCGGCGTTCTGGTAGTTCTCCATCACCGCGATCATCGCGCGGCCGACGGCCACGCCCGAGCCATTCAGCGTGTGCGCCAGCTCCGGCTTGCCGGTGGCCGGGTTGCGCCAGCGCGCCTGCATGCGGCGGGCCTGGAAATCACCACAGTTCGAGCACGAGGAAATCTCGCGGTAGGTTTCCTGCGACGGCAGCCAGACTTCCAGGTCGTAGGTCTTGATGGCAGAGAAGCCCATGTCGCCGGTGCACAGCAGCACCTTGCGGTACGGCAGGCGCAGCTTTTCCAGCACCACTTCAGCGCAGCGGGTCATGCGCTGGTGTTCGGCATCGCTCTCTTCCGGGCGACAGATCGAGACCAGCTCGACCTTCTCGAACTGGTGCTGGCGGATCATGCCGCGCACGTCGCGCCCGCCGCTGCCGGCCTCGGCACGGAAGCACATCGAGTGGGCGGTCATGCGCAACGGCAGGCGCTCGGCATCGACGATCTCGTCGCGCACGATGTTGGTCAGCGGCACTTCCGAGGTCGGGATCAGGTAGCGCGTGGAATCGCCCACGGCGGTCTTGAACAGGTCGTCCTCGAACTTCGGCAGCTGGCTGGTGCCGCGCAGCGAATCGGCGTTGACCAGCAGCGGCACGTTGGTTTCCTCATAACCGTGCTCGCCGGTATGCAGGTCGACCATGAACTGGGCCAGCGCACGGTGCAGGCGCGCGATCGGGCCGCGCAGCACGGTGAAGCGCGAGCCGGACAGCTTGGCCGCAGTCTCGCCGTCCAGCCAGCCGTTGCGGGCGCCCAGTTCGACGTGGTCGAGCACCTTGAAATCGAACTGGCGCGGGGTTCCCCAGCGCGCCTGCTCGACGTTGTCGCTCTCATCGGCACCGGCCGGCACGTCATCGGCCGGCAGGTTCGGAATGCCCATCGAGATCGCTTCGATCTTCTCGCGCAGTTCGTCCAGCGCCACTTCCGAGGCCTTCAACTCGTCGGCGAAGGCAGCAACCTCGGCCATGATGGCCGAAACGTCCTCGCCCTTGGCCTTGGCCTGGCCGATGGCCTTGGAACGGCTGTTGCGCAGGCTCTGCAGTTCCTGGGTACGTACCTGGATGCGCTTGCGATCAGCCTCCAGGGCCTCCAGGGCAGACACGTCGAGCTCGAAGCCGCGGCTGGTGCGCAGGCGTTCAGCGAGGTCGGCGGGCTGGTGGCGGAGCAGGGCTGGATCAAGCATGGCAGGTGTCGTGGTGGGTATCAGGAACGGGATTATCGCTTGTTATACGGATTTCTGCCGCCCGGTTCATTCCCGCCGTGGCAGAATCGAGCCATTCCGTACTGGTCCGGTCCATGTCTGCACCCCGCTCGTCGTCCGCCAAGTCCTTCACTGTGCATATCCCGCGCAACGCGCTGAAGATCGCCGGCATCGCCTTCGGCGTGGGCGTACTGCTGTTCGTGCTGGTCTGGCTGACCGGCCGCGACAAGGAGTTCTTCCGCGCCGACCCGGCCGCGCAGACCCCGCAGGAAACCGCCCAGGTCGAGCCCCTCCCGGAACCGTTGGCCGCTGCGGCCGGTTCCAGCGACATGCCCGATGCCAAGCCGGCCCCGGTCGAGGAAGAAGCGCCGAAGCTGGTCGAAACCGCCCCGCCACCGCCCGCCCCGATCGCTGAAGCAGCCCCGGCCGCACCGGGCCCTGCGCCGGCGGCCACCGGCAACAGCCAGCCGATGCCGATTGCCGGTCAGTCGCCGCCACCGTCCTATCCCGCCGCCGCCCTGCGCGCCGGTGAAACCGGCACCGTGGTGGTACGCGTGGATGTAGACGCCACCGGCTATCCGAACAACGCCACGGTGATCCAGCGCAGCGGTTCACGCGACCTCGACCGTGCCGCGACCGACGCCGTGCGCCGTTGGCGATTCACTCCGGCCCAGAGCAACGGCCAGGCCGTGCCTGGCAGCATTGAAGTGCCGTTCGACTTCAAGACGCAGTAACTGAACGCTCCCCAGCAGGCAAGCTGAACCCTGCCGGTGATGTTGACGCAACGCTGACACTTTCCGTCTGTGGCTCGGGCAACACTGCCCATGTCGTCCATTGACGGAAGGAGTTTGAGATGGCTGTTACCACCCACGAAGACCTTCATTCGCCGCGGTTGCAGCGGGACTCAAGCGTACAGCACAAGAACGCGTCGCCCTGGATGTGGATCGCACTGATCGTGGCGATGTTTGCTGCCGCCCTGCTCTGGCTGCGTCATTCCAGCCAGGAAGAGGTGGCACCTGCGCCGGTCGGCGAGCGCATGCTGCCGGCCCCCGAGCAGGCGGCGGTGACGGACGCAGCGACGCCTGCCGCGCGCCAGGCAACCCCGGCTACTGCTTCGCGGAAGGCCGCGCCGGTAGTGCGCAATCGTGAAGCCCGCCCGCTGGCCAGCAACCGCATGCCCACCTACCCCGCCGCCGCGCTGCGTAGCGGCGTGCAGGGCAGCGTGATCGCCAGCCTGAATGTGGATACCCGCGGCAATGTCGCCAACGCTGCGATCGTCTCGCGCAGCGGCGAGCGCAGTCGTGATCTGGATCGTGCGGTGCTCAGCACCGTGCAGAACTGGAAGTTCCAACCCGCGGTGCAGGATGGCCGCGCAGTAGCCAGCGTGGTGCGGGTCCCGGTGGATTTCCGTACCGAGCAGCGTTGATCGCGGACGAGGGGTTCGTGATGTTTAGACGGAGGCTTCGGCCTCCGTCCTTTTATGCGGAAAGCGTGCCAACCAAGGTTGGCACCTACCGGGAGATGTGAGCGTGCCAACCAAGATTGGCACCTGCCGGGCAATGCGATCCGCCGGGCATGGCCCGGTGCTCGCGATGCCGATCAGGCCAGGTTGAACCCGGCGCTGCGGGCCAGACCATCGAAGTCCGGGAAGGACGTGGCGACGTTGGCGATATCGTTGATCCGCACTTCGCCATCGCTGATCTGGCCGGCAATGGCGAATGCCATGGCGATGCGGTGGTCACCGTGGCTTTCGATGGTGCCGCTGCCCAGGCGCACACCGCCGTGCAGGGTGGCGCCGTCTTCGGTTTCGTCCACCTGCATGCCCAGCGCGCGCAGGCCTGTGGCCATCGCAGCAAGGCGGTCGGATTCCTTCACCCGCAGCTCGGCCGCACCGCTCACCACGGTCTGGCCTTCTGCGGCGGCGGCGGCCACGAACAGCGCCGGGAACTCGTCGATCATGTCCGGCACCAACGCTTCCGGAATGCGCGCGCCCTTGAGCGGCGCGTAGCGCACCACCAGGTCCGCCACCGGCTCACCGCCCTGCTCGGCCGGATTCTCTTCGGTGATGTCCGCCCCCATCAGGCGCAGCGCGTGCAGCAGGCCAGTGCGGCGCGGGTTCAGGCCGACCTGCTTCAGGCGCAGCTGTGAACCAGGAATGATGCTGGCGGCCACCAGGTAGAACGCCGCGGACGAGAAGTCGGCCGGCACCACGATGTCCGTGGCGCGCAGGCGCTGGCCGCCACGCAGGCGGGCCTTGCCCGGTGAAAATTCGATGTCCACGCCGAACGCCGACAGCATGCGCTCGGTGTAGTCACGGGTCGGATGCGGTTCGACGACGCTGGTTTCGCCCTGTGCGTACAGGCCTGCCAGCAACACCGCCGACTTGATCTGCGCGCTGGCCACCGGCGAGGCGAAGTCGATGCCATGCAGCGTCTGGCCGCCATGCACGTGCAGCGGCGGCGTGCCGTCATCCTGGGTGTCGATCTTCGCGCCCATCTGCGACAGCGGGCCGGTGACGCGGCGCATCGGTCGGCCCGACAGCGACTCATCGCCGATCAGCGTGCAGTCGAACGCCTGGCCCGCCAGCAACCCGGCCAGCAGGCGCATGCCGGTGCCGGCATTGCCGCAGTCCAGCGGTGCATCCGGCGCTTTCAGGCCGTCGATGCCGACGCCGTGCACGATGCGCTGCGACGGGCTGGGCGTTTCGATGCGCACCCCCAGCTGGCTGAAGATGCGCGCGGTCGCGCGGGTGTCCTCGCCTTCCAGGAAGCCCTCGATATGCGAGGTGCCATCGGCCAGCGCGGCGAACATCACCGAGCGATGCGAGACCGACTTGTCGCCGGGAATGGTCAGGCTGCCCTGCAGGGGCTGGCCCTTGCGGGCGATCCAGTGTTGCGCGTTGCTCATCGTTCGAGAATTCCGTAAACGCCGGCAGCCCGCCGGCGATGCATCAGGGGGTGGCGGCCGGGGCCGCCCCAGCAGCACTCAGGGCACGGCCACAGGATAGGAGCCCAGCACCTTGATCTGCGCCGAGTGCGCTTCAAGTTCGGCCAGCGCCGCCTGCATCGGCGCGTCGTCGATGTGGCCGGCCAGGTCGATGAAGAAGCCGTACTCCCACTTGCCATGGTGCGACGGCCGCGACTCGATGCGGTTCATGCTGATGCCGTGGCGGGCGAACGGGCTGAGCACGTCGAACAGCGCACCGGGCTTGTCATGGATGAACACCAGCACCGAGGTGCGGTCGTGGCCGGAGGTCGGGAAGATGTTGCGGCCCACCACCAGGAAGCGGGTGGTGTTGTCGGCATCGTTCTGGATCGGCTTGGTGACCACCTTCTTCAGGCCGTACACGTGGCCGGCACTCTCGCCGCCGATGGCCGCCGCGTCGTCGGCGTTGCGCGCACGGCGCGCACCCTCGGCGTTGCTCGACACCGGAATCTTCTCGGCCTTCGGCAGGTTGGCGCGCAGCCACGCCGAGGTCTGCATGAACGACTGCGGATGTGCATAGATGCGCTCGATGTCCTCGATGCGGCCGCTGCGCGACATCAGGTACTGCTGCACGCGCAGTTCCACTTCGCCGCAGATCTTCAGGTTGGATGTCAGGAACATGTCCAGGGTGATCTGGATGGTGCCCTGCCCCGAGTTCTCCACCGGCACCACGCCGAAATCGGCGTTGCCCGCTTCCACTTCCTGGAACACTTCCTCGATGCTGGCCATCGGCAGGCCCAGCGCGGAGCGGCCGAAGTGCTTGAGCACGGCCTGCTGGCTGAAGGTACCTTCCGGGCCGAGGTAACCGATTTTCAGCGGCTCCTGCTGGGCCAGGCAGGCCGACATGATCTCGCGGTAGACGTGCACCAGCAGCTCATCGCTGAGCGGGCCTTCGTTGCGATCTACCACCATGCGCAGCACCTGCGCTTCGCGCTCGGGGCGGTAGTAGTCGACGGCGGCGGCGAGCTTGCCCTTGGCCTTGCCGACCTGATGGGCGAAGCGCGCGCGCTCGGCGATCAGGCTCTGGATGTCGCGGTCGATCTGGTCGATCTTCGAGCGCACATCGGCCAGCGCCAGCGGCGCCAGGGTGGGTGCCGGGTTCGAGGCGGCCTTGGCCTTGCCCTTCGCCTTGGCGGGCGCGCTGTCCTTGGCCGGTTCGGCCTTCTTCGGCGCCTTCTTGCTGGATTTGCTGCTTGCCATCGGAATTCCTTGTTGCGGGGCCCGCACCCGACGGTGCGCGCCGTTCATTGCTCAGCCGTGACGCTGCTGGAAATCGGCCATGAAGGCGACCAGCGCCTCGGCCCCGGCCAGCGGCATGGCGTTGTACAGCGAGGCACGGATGCCACCGACGACCTTGTGGCCCTTCAGCGCCAGCAGGCCGGCCGCCTTGGCCTCGGCCACGAAGCGGGCATCGAGATCGGCGTTGGGCAGGAAGAACGGGATGTTCATCCGCGAACGGACCGCATGTGCAACTTCATTGCGGTAGAAGCCGCCGGAGCCGTCGATGGCTCTGTACACCAGCGCGGCCTTGGCGGCATTGCGCTTGGCGAATTCGGCCACGCCGCCTTCGGCCAGCATCCACTTGAACACCAGCCCGGCCAGGTACCAGTTCCAGGTCGGCGGGGTGTTGAGCATTGAATCGCGGGCGACGTGCGAGCGGTAATCGAAGATGTCCGCACGTGGCTGGCCACTGCGCTCGAGCAGGTCGCGACGGATGATCATCACCGCGATGCCGACCGGGCCGAGGTTCTTCTGCGCGCCGGCGTAGATCACGCCATAGCGGCGCACATCCAGCGGTTCGCTGGCGATGGACGAGCTGAAGTCGGCGATCAGCGGAACGTTGCCGGTATCGGGAGCATCACGGAACTCGACGCCGTGGATGGTCTCGTTGGCGGTGATGTGCACGTAGGCGGCATCGGGCGACAGCTGCCAGTCGGCACGCGCCGGCAGCGTGCGGTAGCCGTTGGCCTCGCTGCTGGCGGCGATGTTGACGTCGACGTAGACACCGGCCTGCTTGACCGCGGTCTTGCCCCAGTGGCCACTGACCACGTAGTCGGCACGCTGGCCCGGGGCGGCGAAATTGAGCGGGATCAGCGCCTGCTGGGTGGTGGCGCCACCGGACAGGAACAGCACCGCATAGTCGTCGGGGATGTCGAGCAGGCGACGCAGATCGGCTTCGGCCTCGGCGGCCACGGACATGAATTCCGCGCCGCGATGGCTCATTTCCACGATCGAAGCACCGGACCCGTGCCAGTCCAGCATTTCCGCCTGCGCCTGGCGCAGGACCGATTCCGGCAAGGTTGCAGGGCCGGCACTGAAGTTGAACGCGCGCGTCATGTCACACCTGTGGGGCAAGACCCCTAGTATGCCGCAGTGCACCAGCCTTGCGGCCTTGTGGCGCAAGGGAAATTTGGTTTCATTGGAATCCATCGGCAACGCGACCGGGTAGTGCCGGCCGCTGGCCGGCCACCTCACGGATTCAGGGGCGGCGGTTGCCGGCCAGCGGCCGGCACTACCGTCAGCGCGCGCCGAACCAGAGCAGCAGGCTGAGCAGCGCGGCCAGCAGCAGCGCACTGACCAGCAGCCACGGCCAGCGCCGGACCTTGCGCGGCACGGCCGGCAGCACCGGCGCCTGCTCGGCGTCCTGGCTGGACTCGTCTTCATCCGGCAGCGGGCGCCGGCGCGGGTCATGCGGCACTTCCAGCACAAACCGGTGCTGGCCATCAAACACCACCTGGTCGCCGGCCTGCAGCCAGCAATGGCGCACGGCCACGCCATTGACGCAGGTGCCGTCGGCACTGCCCAGATCGCGCAGCAGCACGCGATCACCATGCACTTCCACGCGGGCGTGTCGTTCGGCGAAGGCCGGATCGTCAATAGCGATGTCAGCGTCGCCGCCGCGGCCAATCAGGCGGGCCCGCGACAGGGTGAAGCTGCGGCCGTGGTGCAGGCCGCCAACTCCGCGCAACAGCCGCTGCTGCTCGTCGCTGCCTTCCTCGTTCTTCGGCGCAGGCGCCTGCAGCAGGCTCTCGACTTCACCTTGCAGGACCATCTCCACGCCGTCCACATACACCGCATCGCCCGCACGCAGCAGCGCCATGCGCCGCACCGGTCGACCGTTCACATGAATGCCGCGGATCCCGTTGCCGACCTGCAGCCACAGGCCGCGATCATCCAGGCAGAACTGCGCCAGCAACAGGGCACCATGGCCGGCATCGCCGAGCCGCACACTGCCGTTGGCCTGGCGCACGATGCGTTGCACCCCGGGCCGCAGCGGCTGGTCGGGCTGTTGTTGTTGGCTGAAGTGAACAAGCAGGTTCTGCACGCGGCGCAGCCTAGCAGGTTGGTCGCCAACGAAGAAGAACCCAGGATGAGTGCTTGGCGCGGAGGCCCTCGATGCGCACAATGCTCGCCCTCATTGATCATCCCCGCCCTGCGCCAGGAGCCTGCATGTCCACCATCGATGTCCGCCACGCCCACGGCCTGCCCGACGCGCAGGCGCGCGCCGCGATCGAGCAGGTCGCCGCCAAGCTGTCCGAGCGCTTCGGCCTGAAGTCGTCGTGGACCGCCGATGTACTGAACTTCTCCGGCAGCGGCGTGGACGGCGCGATCGAACTGCAGCCAGGCGCCGTGCGCGTGACGGCCAAGCTGGGCTTCCTGCTGTCGGCGATGAAGGGCATGGTCGAAGGCGAGATACAGCGCGTTCTGAAGGAAAAGCTGGGCTGAACCCCGGCTGCGGCCATCACGGCCGTGCAACGCCACGGCGCGCTACTCTCGGGGCAGGCCCAACTCCCACGGGAACTGCGATGAACCACTACGAGAACGACGACCGCCGCAACGACGACGCCTCTTTCGGTGACCAGGCCGAGCGCTTTTCGCGCAGGCTGAGTGACTCGGCGCAGCAGGTGTGGCTGGCCGGTCTTGGCGCTCTCGGCCGTGCACAGGCCGAAGGCAGCCGCTTCTTTGACGGCCTGGTGAAGGAAGGCGAAGCCTGGGAAGCCCGCCGCCGTGAGCGCAGCAGCGAACAGGGCCCGGGCTGGCGTGATAACGTCGAGAGCTCGCTGGACGAAGCCCGCGAGAAGGCCTCGGGCACCTGGAACAAGGTCGAGAAGGCCTTTGATGACCAGGTGCAGGGCGTGCTCAAGCGGTTGCATGTACCCACCGCCGACGAAGTGACGGCGCTCGAAGCCCGCATCGATGCCCTGCACGCGCGCCTGGCCAGGCTGGAAAACCGGGCAGCGTCGGGTACCGACGCCCCTGCTCCGGGCAGCCATCAGTCGCCAGGCGGCCTGCCCTGACCGGCTCATTGTTGCAATGCAATAAACTTTGATTGACAATCGCGAGCAACCCGCCAATCGCTTCGGCTGCCGTTTGTTCCCTCCCCTCACGGCTTCAGGATTGGCGGGTTTTTCGTGCCTGCTGTATTCCGAACTGGGCGTTCCATCACGCTTCCTGTCAGGAACCTCCTGACCCGGCCAGGTACCGCGACCTTTACACTGTCGTTCTCCGCTTTCGCCCCTTCCGCCCTACTCCTGCATGCTCCCCTGGATCCTGGCCCTGCTGTCGGCCCTGCTTACCTGTTCCCTGGCTGTTGTCTATCTGTGGTGGATCAAGCGGCGGCAGAAGGAGATGCAACTCGGCCTGCAGGCCCTGGCCGGCATGCACTGGCGCGAGTTCTCGGTACTGGTCAAGCGCATGCTGCGCGAACAGCGCGGCCTGCGTGAACTGAATGACCCGGCGGAGGAATCCCGCGAGCCGAGCAGCGACTTCCTGCTCAGCGACGGCCCCAACCAGTGGCTGGTGTCCTGCAAGCATGGCCTTGCCTACCGTATCGGCACCGCCGCAGTGAACGAGCTGGGGGCTGCTGCGCGCCTGGCCGGCGCCAAGGGCGGCGTGCTGCTGACCGAAGGCCGGATGGAACGCGACGGGCGCAGCGCTGCCGAGAAGCAGGCGGTAGAAGTACTGGACGGTCCGCGCCTGTGGCCGTTGCTGCAGCCCTACCTGCCGGCAGAAATCGAAACCCGTGTGCGCGCCAGCGCCCGCCATGAAGCCCTGCGCCGGATCGCCATTGCCGCGCTCGGCGCGGTCACGCTGGGCCTGCTGGTGGGATTGAGCCTGCAAGGCTTGCATGTGCAGGACACCCCGCCTGTTGCCGAGGTGGCGGACACCCCCGCGCCGGTTGCGCCTGCGGTTGAAGCGGCGCCCGAACCGGCGCCGGCCCCCGCCACCACGCCGCCGGCCGCTGCGCCTGCACCGGCCACGCCCTCAGCCGACGCGCGCAGCAACCCCAACCCGGATGCCGCCACGCTGGAGCGTTTCCAGGCCGATCTGTCCCGCGCCTTGGCCGGCAAGCCCGGTATCGCCAGCGGGGTCTGGCTGACCCGGCAGACGCTGGCGATCAACCGCACGGGCGAGCTGGACGCGGTGTGGCCGCAGGTCTGCGAGGAAGTGCTGCACTACCCCGCCCTGCGCAACGTGCGCATCCAGCTCAACGCCCGCCCCGGCGTGGATGAGCCGGTGCGCTGGCGCCAATGCGCCACGTACTGATGGGGCCGCATCCACGCGTGGCGTGGTTTTACTGAACCCCGATGCGCGACCCCTTGGTAGATCCACGCCACGCGTGGATGCCTTTGCAGAGTTGAGCCACACGCGAACAGCAGCCGAGCATCGGCTCGGCGCCACATGGCGCCAGCTCAGCCCAATGCTGCGAGATGGGCGATGTAACTGGAGCGCGATTCACCCGCCGCTCTGGCCTGCGCATCCAGCCTCGCCAGGATCCGGCGTGGCAGGCTGATATTGACCCGCTCGATGGTATCGTCCAGCAGAGCCGGATCAATGCAGATGTACGCAAGAATCCAACGGATGTCCTTGGATGCCTCGGCGGCGATCTTCTGCGGCGCGGAAGGTGTCGGAATCGAGCGCCCCTCATCCAGGGCCGCATCAATCCAGGCGAGTGCAGCTTCCTCGGCAGCGCTGAGCGCATCATCAAGCGTGTTGGCCGCCGAGAAGCACCCCGGCAGATCTGGAACGACCACACCCCACGCGGTGCGCTCATCGCCTGCCTCGATCAAGACTGGATATCGCATGGGCCCTCCTGCGTCAGTCCTGCGAGCTTCCGCAACGCCTGCACCAGCCCTTTCCCCGGATCCTTCCTTTGCGTGAGGAACGGTGATGATGTGAGGGTGCTGCGGGTGCACGAATACATGATGGGATCCGCGGATCCGGCGACAGATCCAACCTGCCGCTTCCAGATCCCGGATGAGGTCCCTGCTCTTCACGCAGGACGATACACATCGTACACACGCCCCGACAGAGTTCGAGGCGACGTCGTTCCGGCCCAGTAGATCCAGCCACGCGTGGATGGAATCCCTATCGCGCGCCCGGCGCGAAGCGCGCGACCAGGTCCCAGGCATCCCCCAGGAACACCTGGCGCACGCGGGTGATCGGCTGTTCGCCACGCCAGGTCAGGCGTTCGATCACCAGGCAGGCGGTACCGGGCTTCACGTCCAGCAGCCTGGCGGTGGCGGTATCTGCCCCCCAGGCACTGATGCGGTGCTGGGCGCGGGTCCACGACACGTTCTGCAGCAGCCAGCTGCCCGGCGCGGTGGTACTGAAATCGACGTCCAGCACCTCGGGCACGCCGACGGGGCTGATCAGGCGATGCTCAAGTGCCAGCGGACGGCCATCGGCCAGGTGCAGGCAACGCATCGCCAGCAGGTTCTCCTGCCCAGCCAGCTCGACTTCACCAGCATTGCCGGGATCGGCCAGGCGCAGTTCCCGTTGCAGCAGGCGATAGGCGTACTGATGGCCGCGCGAGCCCACCTCCATCGCGATATCGGGAATCTCCAGCGCCACCTGTTCCAGGTGCGGCGGCTGCCGCGCCACGAATGAACCGGCGCGACGGCGGCGCTCGATCATGCCGCTCTCGGCCAGTGCAGTCAGCACCTTGTTCACGGTCATCCGCGAGCAGCCGTACTGCTCCATCAGCTCGTGCTCGTATGGAATCCGGAAGCCCGGCGCCCACTCTCCACTGAGGATGCGGCTTTCCAGATCGCTGCGGATACGCTGGTTGAGCGTGGCGGACTTGCTGGCCTTCACGTAATGGGGTCTCGGTAGCGGGAGGCGATCAGCCCAGCACGCCGCGCAGGGCGGCGGCGAAGGCGGTGGTGATCGCCTCGCGCTGCAGGTGGCGGCCCTCGGCCACGCATTGGCGGCCATGGCGCCAGACCGATCGCAGCGCGCCATTACGTGCGGCGAACACCCAGCTGTCAAGCCATGCGTCATCCTGTCGCGCCTGCAACGCGGGGTGTGCGGCATCCAGTTCGACCAGATCGGCACTGGCGCCCACCTGCAGGCCAGCCGCCACGCGCAGCGCCTGTGCGCCACCGAGCAGGGCGCCTTCAAACAGGAAGCGACCGGTGCTGCGGGTGGCATCCGGCGCCAGCACATTGCGCCCGCGCAGGGTCAGGCGTTGGCCGTACTCAAGCAGGCGCAGTTCTTCGGCCGCATCGATCAGCACATTGGAATCGGAGCCGACGCCGAAGCGCCCGCCCTCGCGCGCGAATGCCTGCATCGGGAACAGCCCGTCGCCCAGGTTGGCCTCGGTGATCGGGCACAGGCCGGCCACGGCCTGGCTGGCCACAATGGCTGCGCGCTCGTCATCGGTGATGTGGGTGGCATGCACCAGGCACCAGCGCGCATCCACCGGCGCATGGTTGTACAGCCACTGCACCGGGCGCTGGCCGCTCCAGGCCAGGCAGGCCTCCACTTCGCGCACCTGCTCGGCGATATGGATGTGCACCGGGCCGTCGGTTAGCGGCAGCAACGCACTCAGTTCCTCGCCGGTGACCGCACGCAGGCTGTGCGGTGCGATGCCGAGCACCGCGTCGGGCAGCGCGGCCAATGCCGGCTTGGCGGCCTCCAGCAGCTGCGCGAAACCCTCCACGTCGTGGATCAGGCGCCGCTGCGCTGGATTCGGCGCCGCCCCGCCGAAATCGGCATGCGCATAGAACACCGGCAGCAGGGTCAGGCCGATGCCGGTCTGCTCGGCTGCCGCCGCGATCCGTGCACTCATCTCGGCGCGGTTGGCATAGGCGCGACCATCGGCGTCGTGGTGCAGGTAGTGGAATTCACCGACGCGGGTAAAGCCGCTTTCGAGCATTTCCATGTAGGCCTGGGCGGCGATGGCCTGCACCGCGTCCGGTCGCAGGTGGGCCAGGAAGCGGTACATCAGCTCGCGCCAGCTCCAGAAGCTGTCACCGTCACCGCCGCCGATCTCGGTCAGGCCGGCCATGCCACGCTGGAAGGCATGGCTGTGCAGGTTGGGCAGGCCGGGCACCAGGATGCCGACGCGGGTGTCGTCGTGCTGGGCGCCCTGCCCCGTGTGGATCGCCGTGACGCGGCCGTCCTGCACCTGCAGGCGGACATCGCGGGCCCAGCCCTCGGCCAGCAAGGCGTGGGCAGCATGGAAACTGTGCGGGGAACGCGAATCGGACATGGCTGGACAACCCGAAATGGACGCCTATATTGTATAGACATATAAGCACAGCCGCGTTGTGGATGCCATGCACGTCGATACCCTCTGGTCCAACGTCCACCTGATCACCCTCGACGGCGACGGCCTGGGTGTCATCCGCGATGGCGTACTGGCCTGCGCCGACGGCCGCATCGTCCACGTTGGCCCGGCCGGCAGCGACGCTCACCTGAAGCCGACCACCCGCATCGATGGCGAAGGCCGCTGGATTTCGCCCGGCCTGATCGACTGCCACACCCACCTGGTCTACGCCGGCAACCGCGCCAACGAATTCGAGCAGCGCCTGCAGGGCGTGAACTATGCCGAGATCGCCCGTGCCGGCGGCGGCATCGTCTCCACCGTGCGCGCCACCCGCGCCGCGACGCCGGAACAGCTGGCCCGCGAAAGCCGGCCGCGCCTGCTGGCGATGCGTGCCGAAGGCGTGACCACGATCGAGATCAAGTCCGGCTACGGCCTGACCTTGCCCGACGAACGCAAGCAGCTGCAGGTGGCGCGTGCATTGGGTGAGGAATGCCGGGTCAACGTGGTGACCACCTTCCTCGGCGCGCACGCAATTCCGCCGGGCCGCGAAGCACAGGAGTACATCGACGAGGTGTGCGACGTGATGATTCCGGCCATCGCCGCGGAAGGCCTGGCCCAAGCGGTGGATGTGTTCTGCGAAAACATCGCCTTCTCGCCGGCGCAGGCGCGGCAGGTCTTCGAAGCGGCGCGCGCGCATGGGCTGCCAGTGAAGATCCACGCCGAACAGCTGAGCAACCAGCATGGCGCCGAACTGGCCGCCAGCTTAGGAGCACTGTCGGCCGACCATATTGAACATCTGGATGACGCCGGCATCGCCGCGATGGCCGCCGCCGGCACCGTGGCCGTGCTGCTGCCGGGCGCCTTCTACTTCACCCGCGATACCACCCTGCCGCCGATCGCTGCATTGCGCGCGGCCGGCGTGCCGCTGGCGCTGGCCACCGACAGCAACCCCGGCACCTCGCCGCTGACCAGCCCGCTCCTGGCGATGAACATGGGCGCGACCCTGTTCCGCCTGACCGTGGATGAGTGCATCGCCGGCTTCACCCGTGAAGCGGCGCGCGCACTGGGCCATGGCGAGCGTATCGGCCGCCTGGCCGTCGGCATGGACTGCGACCTGGCGATCTGGGACATCGACGCCCCCGCCGACCTGGTCTATCGCATTGGATTCAACCCGCTGCACGCGCGCGTGGTGCGCGGGCAGCCCGACCTGCCTGCCTCCTGGAGCAACACATGAGCAACACCCTGGTTCTTCGCCCCGGCCATGTCACTCTCGCCCAGTGGCGGCAGGTCTATCGCGGTGCACCGCTTGCACTGGATCCGGCCGCGCTGCCGGTAGTGCGCGCCAGTGCTGCTGCAGTCGCCGCCATCGTCGCCAAGGGTGCGCCGGTGTATGGCATCAACACCGGCTTCGGCAAGCTCGCCAGCGTGCGCATCGAGCGCGAAGACCTGGCCACCCTGCAGCGCAATATCGTGCTCTCGCACGCTGCTGGCGTGGGCGAACCGATGCCGGCCAGCGTGGTGCGGTTGATGATGGCGCTGAAGCTGGTCAGCCTGGCGCAAGGCGCATCGGGCATTCGCGAGGAAACCCTGCTGCTGCTCGAAGCGATGCTGATCAAGGGCGTATTGCCCGTGGTGCCGGCACAAGGCTCGGTGGGTGCTTCCGGCGATCTGGCACCGCTTTCGCACCTGGCCAGCGTGATGCTTGGCGTGGGCGAAGCCTACATCGGTGACGAACGCCTGCCCGCAACCGACGCACTGGCGCGTGCCGGCCTGCAGCCGATTGACCTGGGCGCAAAGGAAGGTCTGGCCCTGCTCAACGGCACCCAGTTCTCCACCGCCTATGCGCTGGCCGGCCTGTTCGAGATCGAGACCGTGTTCCAGGCCGCACTGGTGACCGGCGCGCTGTCGGTGGAAGCAGCCAAGGGTTCCGACACGCCCTTCGACCCGCGCATCCACGCGATCCGCGGCCAGCGCGGGCAGATCGCCACCGCCGCCACCCTGCGCACGCTGATGCAGGGCTCAGGCATCCGCGAATCACACCGTGACAACGACGTTCGCGTGCAGGACCCGTACTGCCTGCGCTGCCAGCCGCAGGTGATGGGGGCGGCGCTGGACATCCTGCGCCAGGCCGCGACCACGCTGGAAATCGAAGCCAACGGCGTGTCCGACAATCCGCTGGTGTTCACCGATACCGGCGAAGCGCTTTCCGGCGGCAACTTCCACGCCGAGCCGGTGGCCTTCGCCGCCGACATGCTGGCGATGGCGGTGTGCGAGATCGGTTCGATCAGCGAGCGCCGCCTGGCGATGCTGGTCGATCCGGCGCTGTCCGGCCTGCCCGCCTTCCTGACCCCACGTCCCGGTTTGAATTCCGGTTTCATGATTCCGCAGGTGACTGCTGCCGCGCTGGTCTCGGAAAACAAGCAGCGCGCCTACCCCGCCAGCGTTGACTCGATCCCGACCTCGGCCAACCAGGAAGACCATGTGTCGATGGCCGCGCACGGCGCACGCCGGCTGATGCAGATGGCCGAGAACGCGGCCAACGTGATCGGCATCGAACTGCTGGCCGCGGCGCAGGGCTGCGACTTCCATGCGCCGCTGCGCTCCAGTGCCGCGCTGGAAACCGTGCGCGCCACCCTGCGCGCGCAGGTGCCGACGCTGGAAGAAGACCGCTACTTCCATCCGGACATGGTGACCGCCACGAATCTGGTGCGCAGTGGCGCGCTGGCGCAGGGCCTGACCGACCTGCTGCCAACCGTGGAACCCCACGCATGAATACCCGTCCCGAATGGCTGACGGTGCACGAAGGCGACGCCCCCCTCATCGTCAGCTTCCCGCATACCGGCAGCGAGCTGCCGCACGACCTGATCGGCGACTACCACTCGCCGTGGCTGGCGCGCCGCGATGCCGACTGGTGGGTGCACGAGCTGTACGACTTCGTGCGCGGCATGGGCGCGACCACGGTGCGCTCGGCGATCTCACGTTCGGTGATCGACCTCAACCGCGATCCCAGCGGTGTGTCGCTGTACCCGGGCCAGAACACCACCGGCCTGTGCCCGCTGACCACCTTCGACAACCAGCCGCTGTACCACGCGGGCCGCGAGCCGGATGACGCCGAGATCGCGCGGCGCCGCGACACATATTTCCTGCCCTACCACGATGCGCTGGCCGCACAGATCACCCGCCTGCGCGCGCAGCACGGTACGGTGGTGGTGTACGACGCGCATTCGATCCGCTCGCATATTCCGCACCTGTTCGATGGCGAGCTGCCGCAGTTCAACCTCGGTACCGCCGGGCCGTCCGGCGCACCCGACACGTCCTGCGACAACGCCTTGAGCGATGTTGTGGAAAACCTGCTGAAGATCAGCGGCATGAGCCAGGTGCGCAACGGCCGCTTCAAGGGCGGCTGGATCACCCGCCACTACAGCAACATCGCCGGCGGCGTGCACAGCCTGCAGATGGAACTTGCCTGCCGCGGCTACATGCACGAACCCCTGCCGGACCAGGTGGACGAACACAGCTGGCCCACCCCGCTCGACCCCGACCACGCCGCACCACTGCGCCACACCCTGGCGCAGGTGCTCAACGCCTGCCTTGAATTCGCTACGAACCGGAGCGCCGCATGACCCGCAACGACCCGTCCCGCACCATCGCCGCGCCGACCGGCACCACGCTGAACGCCAAGAGCTGGCTGACCGAAGCGCCGTTGCGCATGCTGATGAACAACCTGCACCCGGACGTGGCCGAGCGGCCGCAGGAGCTGGTGGTGTACGGCGGCATCGGCCGCGCCGCGCGTGACTGGGAGAGCTTCGATGCCATCGTCGAAACGCTCAAGCGCCTGGACGACGACCAGACTCTGCTGGTGCAGTCCGGCAAGCCGGTGGGCGTGTTCCGCACCCACGCCGATGCACCGCGCGTGCTGATCGCCAATTCCAACCTGGTGCCGCGCTGGGCCAACTGGGACCACTTCAACGAGCTGGATAAGAAGGGCCTGGCCATGTACGGCCAGATGACCGCCGGCAGCTGGATCTACATCGGTGCGCAGGGCATCGTGCAGGGCACCTACGAGACCTTCGTGGAAATGGGGCGCCAGCATTTCGGCGGCGACCTGACCGGGAAGTGGCTGTTCACCGGTGGCCTCGGCGGCATGGGTGGTGCACAGCCGCTGGCTGCCGTGATGGCCGGCGCCTCCTGCCTGGCCGTCGAGTGCCGCAAGAGCAGCATCGACATGCGCCTGCGCACCGGCTATCTGGATACCTGGACCGACAATCTGGACGAAGCCCTGCGCCTGATCGACGAGTCGTGCAAGGCCGGTACGCCGAAGTCGGTGGGCCTGCTCGGCAACGTCGCCGACGTGCTGGCTGAACTGCTCAAGCGCGGCGTGAAGCCGGACCTGCTGACCGACCAGACCTCCGCGCATGACCCGGTGAACGGCTACCTGCCGCAGGGCTGGACGGTCGAGCAGTGGGATGAAAAGCGTGTCTCCGCCCCCAAGGAAGTGGAAAAGGCTGCGCGTGCCTCGATGGCCAACCACATCCGCGCCATGCTCGGCTTCCACGCGCTGGGCGTGCCGACCGTGGACTACGGCAACAACCTGCGGCAGATGGCGCTGGAAGAAGGTGTGGCCAATGCCTTCGATTTCCCGGGTTTCGTGCCGGCCTACATCCGCCCGCTGTTCTGCCGCGGCATCGGCCCGTTCCGCTGGGCGGCACTGAGTGGCGACCCGGAAGACATTGCCAAGACCGATGCCAAGGTGAAGGAGCTGATTCCGGACAACCCGCACCTGCACCGCTGGCTGGACATGGCCGCCGAAAAGATCAAGTTCCAGGGCCTGCCGGCACGCATCTGCTGGGTCGGCCTGGGTGATCGTGATCGACTCGGCCTGGCCTTCAACGAAATGGTGGCCAACGGCGAACTGAAGGCGCCGGTGGTGATCGGCCGTGACCACCTGGACAGTGGCAGCGTCGCTTCACCGAACCGCGAAACCGAAGCAATGGCGGACGGCTCCGATGCGGTGTCCGACTGGCCGCTGCTGAACGCCCTGCTCAACACCGCCAGCGGCGCGACCTGGGTGTCGCTGCACCACGGCGGTGGCGTGGGCATGGGCTTCTCGCAGCATGCCGGCATGGTGATCGTCTGCGACGGCACCGAGGCGGCGGCCAAGCGGATTGGCCGCGTGCTGTGGAACGACCCGGCCACCGGCGTGATGCGCCATGCCGATGCGGGCTATGAAATCGCGATCGACTGCGCGAAGGAGAAGGGACTGGATCTGCCCGGAATCCTCGGCTGATCACAGGGGTGCCGGCCAGCAGCCGGCACTGCCCGGAAACACCTGTAGAGCCGAGATCCTATGTTCGCGGTCAAGCCTGCTGGAAGCAGGCTTGACCCACTTTCAGCATGGCTGGGTCAAAGTCCCGACCGCTCTTGAAGACGCCCCAGGCGATCTTGGCCAGCTTCCTGGCCAGGATGTTA